>JAEELF010000036.1 GCA_016288815.1 Ruminococcus sp. | reverse complement strand
TGCGTGCCTATTGCCTTGAGAAGAAGCTCGGCACCCCTGCCCACATCTACTACAAGTTTGAGGGCAACAACACCTCCGGCAGCCACAAGCTGAACTCCGCAATCGCGCAGGCATACTACGCGAAGAAGCAGGGTCTGAAGGGCGTCACCACCGAGACCGGCGCTGGTCAGTGGGGCACAGCTCTCTCTATGGCCTGCTCCTACTTCGACCTCGACTGCAAGGTATATATGGTAAAGGTATCCTACGAGCAGAAACCCTTCCGCCGCGAAGTTATGAGGACCTACGGCGCGAGCGTTACTCCCTCGCCGTCCTCTACGACTGAGGTCGGCAAGCGCATCCTCGCTGAGTTCCCGAACACGGGCGGAAGCCTTGGCTGCGCTATCTCCGAGGCTGTTGAGGTAGCTACCACCACCGAGGGCTACAGATACGTTCTCGGAAGCGTGCTCTCACAGGTGCTCCTCCACCAGTCCGTTATCGGCATGGAGACCAAGATCGCTATGGATAAGTACGGTATCAAGCCCGACATCATCATCGGCTGTGCCGGCGGCGGCTCCAACCTCGGCGGACTCATCTCCCCGTTCATGGGTGAAAAGCTCCGCGGCGAGGCTGATTATCGCTTCATCGCTGTTGAGCCGGCTTCCTGCCCGAGCTTCACACGCGGCAAGTACGCTTATGACTTCTGCGACACCGGCAAGGTATGCCCGCTCCAGAAGATGTATACCCTCGGCAGCGGATTCATCCCCTCGCCGAACCACGCCGGCGGTCTCCGCTACCACGGCATGAGCGCTATCCTCTCCGAGCTCTACGATCAGGGACTCATGGAGGCTCGCGCTGTTGAGCAGACCTCCGTATTCGAGGCTGCGCAGATGTTCGCAAGAGTGGAGGGAACTCTCCCCGCTCCCGAGAGCAGCCATGCTATCCGCGCTGCTATAGACGAGGCACTCAGGTGCAAGGAGACAGGCGAGGAGAAGACCATCCTCTTCGGTCTGACTGGTACGGGCTACTTCGATATGTACGCTTACGCTGCATACAACGACGGTACGATGTCCGACTATATCCCCACAGACGAGGAACTCGCTGCTTCGCTCGCAACACTTCCGAATATCGGCTGATAACAAAAGGACGACCGCAAGGTCGTCCTTCTTTAGGTATCAGGGGTCAGGGATCAGGTGTCAGGAAAATCGTGTAGGCATCGACCCCTACGCCCTGAAACCTAAAACCTGACACCTGACAAAAAAGACGGCCCTACGGGTCGTCTTTTTTGTTTATGCAACAAGTCCCGAACGCTCGATACCCTCAGTGAAATACTTTTGCAGGAAGGTATACATCACCAGTATCGGCGCTATCGACAGCAGACAGCCGGCTTCCTTCCAGACTATCTCCTCGCGCGGACTTATCTGCACCGTCGGGTCGTTGAACAGGCGTATCTTCAGCTCGCTGTCGAGGTTCGTCAGCATGAGCGCCACCGTCTTGGTGTTCGTGAAGAACGTCGTGCTGACGTAGTAGTCGTTCCAGTACCATACCACCGAGAACAGGAAGACCGTCAGGAACGATGACGCCGCATTCGGCACCATTACCCTGATGAATGTCTTGAACGGCCCGCAGCCGTCGATGTAGGCGGCGTCCTCGAGCTCGCGCGGGAGTCCCTTGAAGAACTGGCGGAATATCAGTATCATAAGTCCCGAGCGGATACCGTTCGCGGTAAGCGCGGGGAGATACATGGTCAGCATATTGTCGATGAGGTTCACGGTGAACAGTCCCCTGATACCGAAGTATCTGAACTGAACGTACAACGGCAGGGAAATTACCTGCGTGGGGACGAGTATCATCATGATGACGATGCCGAAGAGCAGATTCTTGCCCTTGAATTTGAATCTTGCAAAGCCGTAGCCGGTTATCGCGCAGGATATCACCTGCACCAGCGAGCAGCCGATGTTCAGCACCAGCGTTGTGCGGAGAGTCTTCCAGAAGTCCATAGCCTGTATGGTCTCCTTGATGATGTTGAGCGTGTAATGACGCGGTATCCACATTACCGTGGGGTCGTTCATGTCGCTCCTCTCGCGGAAGGTGCAGCTCACCATGTAGATGAGCGGGTACATGATGACGAAGCCGAGTCCGAAGAGTATCACGAAGCGGAAGAACGGCCATACCTTCTCCGCTACAGACTTTCTGCGCAGGTAGGCCAATTCCTCCCGCGACATCGTCTCCATGCGTATCCTCTTGGCTTCCTTTTTGCTCATGCCGCTGCCTATCTCGTGCTCAGCCTTGACTACAGCCTCGCCCGCAGCGTTTATGGAGGTGTTTTCAGACATATTCCCGCACCTCCTTAGTCCACCTCATAGTAAATAAACTTATTTACTATGGCCGTGACGAGTCCTATTGCCGCAAGAACGATGATAAAGTAGATCCACGCCATTGCTGACGCCTCTCCGAACTTCCAGTCGTTCTTCATGTCGAGAATGCGGTTCATTACGCTGTTCATCGGGCTCGTGAAGGAGTCGATGACAGTGAATATCAGGTTCGCGAGTATGAACGGGCTCACATACGGGAAGGTTATCTTCCAGAAGTACTCCCAGGCAGTAGCGCCCTCCATCTGGGCGGCTTCCCTCGCGGAAGGCGGGATATTCTGCAATGCCGCAAGGAAGAGGAGTATCTGTATTCCCGAGCTCCACACGATACCGAAGATGTTGTCGGCGACTGTGGAGATGACCGTGCCCATGTTATCGCTCAGACCGTATATGCCGAGGAAGTTCATCAGCTCGCCGATGAGGTCAGTCGAGAACATCGTCGAGAACTGGGCAGCTCCGGTGTTTCCGGTCGAGCTCATATCGCCGTTGATTATCCTGTAAACGGGTCCCGTGGCGATGATGACGGGGAGGAAGAATATCGCTCGCGCAAGCACTCTGCCCTTGAACTTCTGGTTGAGTATAACCGCTATGAACAGCGAGAATATCAGTACGAGCGGGGTCTTCCAGAGGGTCTCGAGGAGCATATCCCCGAGGTAGTCGGTGTAGTTGGGGTCTACTGTGAGGACGTCGGAGTACTTCTGCAAGCCCACCCACTTGGTATCGAGCGAGCCGGGGTTTACCTGAACATCGCAGAACGAGTAGTACAGCGAGGTCACAAGCGGTATCAGGAAGAACAGGAGCGTTCCCACCATCCACAGCGCGATGAAGCCGTAGCCGTAGAGCGCCTTGCGCTTCTCGTAGGGGAGCTTGCTGTGCTTTGGCTCCTTTTCGGGCGCTGCGGCAGCCGGTACAGGCTCGTCGGAAGGGGTATCCCCTGCCTTTAAGGGAGGGAGCTCTGTGCCTATCTCAGCCTTCATCTGCGCAGCCTTCTCCCTGGCGGCTTCTATTTCGGGGTCTGGTCTTTTCTTAGCCATCAGAATCTTATCCCTCCTTCTTCCGCAATTTTATCGAGCTCATAGACGTTCCCGCCCCACTCGATCGTTCTCTCATCAAGGTCTACCTTCACGACTGTGCCGTCGGAGTAGGTCGTGGTGATGAGCTTGCCGTCGTTCTTTGTATCGTAGCCGGTTATAGTGCAGCCGCTGACGCTCTTCAGCATGGGTGCGAGCAGCTTGTACTCCGCTGCTGCGGTGTCGGTCCAGTGCTCGTAATTCGCATAGAAGAGAGTGTCATACTCAGTGTCCTTGAGGGTGCTGGTCTCCTCGTAGATCATGTCGTAGTAGAGGTTGCTGCCGGTCGCTGCCGCCATGAGGAGGAGCGTGCCGGAATCCGCATCACCGTTCACCGCTGTCGTGGAGTACGGGATAATGCCGTGCATGACTATCTGGTAGAACGGTATGTCCTCGTCGAAGATGTCGAAACGGCTCGACGTGAGCGGTACGTTGGTGATGTGGCTGACATACGGCAGTACATAGGCATTTGCGCTGTCTGCGAGTATGCCGCCGGAAAGGCTGCTGTTTATCGACTCATAGCCGCTGGTCAGAAGATCCATCGCAGCAGCGCGGGAGATGTCCTTCTTGCCGTAATCGCCGTAAAGCGATGTAGTGAGGTCCGCGAGCGAAACTCCGCTCAGACCTGCCTTGGAGTAGTTCTTGCCGATGTCGCCCATGACGTCCATGAAATAGCTCGGCGAGAGCAGCGACATATTCTTCTTGAAGCCGTCGGGGATCCCATATGCGCGGTCGTAGCTGACTATGCGCGAATACGAGCCCGATACTCTCACAGCCGTGCTCGTGAACGAGAAATAACCGTTGCCGGAGTAGAAATCGCGGTTGTCGGAGGTCGGGTAGAACTCATAGCCGTTCGAGGACATGAAGTCCCTGAACTCATTGAAGTCGCCCTTGCCGCCGAGTGTCCATGAGGGCTTGGCGTCGGTATCGACCTTGTTCTTGATACCGTCGTTCGTCCAGTTGTTGTAGGACACGACCATGGCGTCCACTCCGCCGTTCTTGAGGTCGGTGAGTATCTTCTCAGCCTCGCCGTACTTGGTTATCGCCTGCTTGAGCGTAACCGGTATGCCGAGGATAGGCTTTTTCTTCTGTGCGCCGCCGTAGAGGTCAACATACATCGGGGCGCTGTCCGCCTGTGCCTTGACGGTCACTCCCTTTTCGTCGAGGAGGTACTGTCTGTAGCGCTCGGCAATGTCAACGTAGTCCGCGTCTTCTTTCTCGATAGGATAGTAGCGCAGCTCGATGTCGTCGGACTTTATCTTGCCGCTCTCGAAGACCGTCAGCTCCTCGCGGGTGTTTCCGGACATATAGAACGTATCCGTGCCGCGCAGGATAAACGTGAAGTTGCAGAGGTTGTAGCTGCTGTTGGACTGCTTCGAGACCTTAGCCGAGAGCACTGCGTTGGAGTCGCCCTCTGACGCAACGACGAGCATTGCGTTGTCATCCTTGACTATGCCGTAGCACGGCAGGTAGAGCTGCTCCGTGACCGCGCCCTTGGTCGTGGGGACGACAGTTACGTCCGAGCCGTAGACCCTCTGTGCATAGGCGTTGGTATTCATCGTGCGGTTGTTGTTGAACCTCACGAGCGCACCGCTGCCGTCCGGGATAACAAAGTATCCCTCCTCTGTATCGGACGCTGCACCGAAGCCGCCGAGCAGCGTGAGCTCCGTCGCGACGTTCGAGGAATTGGTCTCCTCTATCTCCGAGACCTTGAGGCTCGCCTTGAGGTGGTCGCCCTCGATGGTGTATTCCACCGGGAACTTGAAGCCCGCCTTCTGGTAGTTGTAGACTATGCGTATGCCGTTGGTTATGTCGGAGACTGTGGTCACGCAGTCGTCGGTGCCGGAGCGCAGGACATTGTTATTGGAGCGGCTCGCGGGGACACCGTATCTGAGCACGCTCGAGGAGCGGAGCTCGTTCACGAGGAGGTCGGTCGCGACGGTATCCTGCGTTGCGCCGAGAGGTGCAGACCACCAGATGTAGCCGGTCTCCTTGTTCTCGAGACCGAATATCGCGTTGCGGTCGTCCACGAGCATACGGAGGTCGCTGTCCTCGGCACCGTATCTGAATGCGCCGTAGAAGTGCTTCTTATCCGTGGAGAGCCACGCGAATTCACCGTTGTCAGCCTTGTAGACGGCATAGCCGTCCTCGTCGGCGGAATATGTGAAGCTGTTGTCGAGCTTTTTATTGTCGCTCGTCATGAGGTCGAGGGTCATGCCCTCGTCGGTGAGGAAGGCGTTCTCGCAGTCGAGCGAGGAGATGAGCTCCCGCACCTTGATGACCTTGGTGTAGTTCTCATCGACGGTGACGATGTAGCGTCCCGCATTGCTGACGTACAGCACGCCATCGTCGGACTTGCTTCCGCTCTTGAACTGAGCCACAGGGGAGCCCGTCGCAGAGTTGACCGCGACCAGCTCGCCGAGCTTGCCCACGTCGTCTATCTCGTCCGCCAGAGCCTTCTGCTCGTCGGTATAATCGGACTTTTTAGCCGGCTTGCCGCCGTTTGCGTCCCATATCTCGTCGTCGATGTCCTTGCTCTTGTAGTAGATGTCGAGCCCGGCTTCGGTGCCGACTTTTTTCAGGTACTTCTCAACGAGCGCGACGTCGAAATCAGCCTTTTCGTCGGCTTCCTTACGCTTCGCGCGCCCGCCTGTGCCCTCGGAGCCGTCCTCAGCGGTCTCGTCGGAGGAGACCTCCTCTGCGGTGACTGCGGTGTCGTCGTCTGCATGGATATTCCCGGTGACGGTCATTGCTGACACGGCAAGCAGACACAGGAGCGTCCGTTTGATCTTGTTCTTCATAGTGATCACCGCCGTTCATCAGACCCTGACACGGTAGGATATCTCCGTGTAGATCGTCGAAATGAAGATGTATACCTGCTGAACGAGCGACAGGAACAGCACCAGCAGGAAGAGCATGATGAACATTGCCGCTATCGTCAGGATTATCGCGAATACAGTCTTGCCGAACGAATACTGGTGAACCGACTTTATCGCCGAGAACAGCAGTATCGCCGTCCAGCCCGTGCCGATGATGCGCACCGCCTGTATGAACACCGCCTCGTCCTGCACGAGTATGTGCGAGAGGAGCAGACATATGAATATCTGCACGATGTACGGTATCAGGGAGTAGGCACTGTAAATGCAGATGTTTTTCATCGTGCCCTCGCCGTCGAGGAGAGTGCACACTGCCCAGTTCCCGACTACCCACGCCGCGAACACCACTATGCTCTTGACGATGTAGGGTATGATGTTGAAGGTCTTGTCGTATGCCACTCCGAACTGGAAGCCGTAGATCCTTCCGTCCGCAACGGCTGCGATGAAGAGCAGCAGCACTATCCCGAAGGCTATTTTCAGCGAGCCGGACTTCTTCCAGCGCATATCCTCAAATCCCTCGACGGGATGCATCACAGCGTGCTTGACCCACTGCTTCTGCGTGAGATCCATCATAAGGCTACTCCTCCTCCTTTCCGCTGACCTCGTTCTCTGCTGCGGGAGCTGCCGCCGCAGTCTCTGCCGCGGGCTTCCGCTTTTTCAGCTTCTTTTTCAGGACTATTATGCCAACTATCAGCACCGCGAGCCCTGCCGCTATATATCCGAAATTGGCTTTCAGAAATTCCATTCTGTAGCCCTCGAACGCCTTGTTGTAGATCCTCGGGGCGTCCGCGAGCTTCGCGTACTTCATCGAGCCCTTGTAGTCGCCGCGGTTGTACAGCGCGGACGCTACGCCAATGTATGCGCGGCGGTAGTTTCCGTCACGCTTGAGCACCTCGTACCACGGCTCGAGCGCTTCGTCGTAGTAGCCGGCGTTGAACTTATCCGTCGCGTCGTGGACTATCTCGCCGAAGGAGGTCTCCACGAATACTGTGATGGTGTTCTTCTGCGAGTCGAGGACGTAGAGGTTCTCGCCGAGCGATTCCACGGCTGACACCTGACTGAAGCCTCCCACCTGACGGGCGATAGTCCCTGTTATGAACAGGAGGTTGCAGTCCTTGTCGTACTGAAAAACGCGCCCCGTAGTATAGTCGAGGCAGTTGATGTTGCCGTCGTCGGCGATGTCGATGTCGCAGATAGCAGGCTGGAGCACCTTGTTCTGGGAGGTGTCGTACATGGGGGTGTAGTCGCCGAAAGCGAGCTCCTTGCTGGCGAAGATGTTCTTTCCGGCAGCGTTGAGCTTCTTGACCGTATCCGTAGTCTGAGTCGAGGAGGAGGTACAGGTGAAGATGAAGTCGCCGTCGATGTCAAAGCTGGTGATACCGGTGGGGACGTTCCTTGCACGGCGCGCCTTTTTCTCCTCGGACATGAAGAGGTTCTTGATGTAGTTGCCGACTATCTCAGCGGTCGGCTCGACGCGGTTCGCGCCGTAAAATCCCGTGAAATCGCCGTTTGGGTCGAACATCGCCGCGCCTGTGGTGATGTTTCTCAGCACGACGTAGACATTGCCCGCCTTGTCCGCGATGACGCGCTGCGGCAGGAATGTACCGTTGTAGAGGTCGGATTCGGGGCGGGTTATCTCCATGACTACATTCGCGTCGGTGTCGCAGACGAGCACGCGCGAGTTCTCGCTGTCGGCGATGTAGATGTTCCCGTTCTCCGCGGAGACGAACACTCCCATTGGCTTATTGAGGGTAGTCACTGAGCCGTCGGGCATGGTGAAGCGGTCGTAGACCTTCACTATGCTGCTGAGGTCGGAATCTGCGGCGACTATGCGGTTATTTCCGCTGTCGCAGATGTAGAAGATGTCGTTGTGGTCGCAGAAGATGTCGCTCGGAGCGCTCATCGCGCCCACGCCGAGGTCGTATCCCGACACGACATGGTCTGCTATATATCCCGCCTGCGAGGGTATCGCCTCGCCCCAGCGGTCGTAGTTGTACACGTCGTAGGGCTCGCCCGCTCTTGCTGCGAACGATACTATCCCGCCTCCGAGGAGCACACACGATGCGAACAGCGTCAAAAGCGTTTTATTTCTTTTTTTCACTTATCTCACCCTTTCTGTGCATATCAGTCCTTGATGCCCGAGTGAGCCATGGTCTCGATGACCTGTCTCTGCGCGAGCATGAATATGACTATCGGAGGAACGAGCGTGAATACGGATACCGCCATTGCGACGCCGGCTCGTGCAAGACCTGCGGAGGCTGCCTGTGCAGCGACCGTGGTGAGGGTCTTGTACTGCTCCTGGAACACGACCGTTCCGGACTGTATGTTCCATGCCGCCTGGAAGGCGAAGATGATGAGCGTCATCAGGGCAGGCTTCTGGTTGGGCATGACTATCTGCCAGCATATCCTGAACAGCCCCGCGCCATCCACCTTTGCGGCTTCTATCATGGCGTCGGGCACCTGACCTATGGACTGCCTCATGAGGAAGAGTCCCATAGGCGAGGCTATGGAGGGAAGTATCAGCGCCCAGTAGGTGTCGATCATGTGCAGCTTCGCCATGACGATGTACTGCATGATGTATATGACGTTGCTCTGGTAGAGCAGCGCTACGACGATGATGCCGTTGATGAACTTATTCCCCGGGAAGCGGCATTTCGCGAGCACGAAAGCCGCCATTGAGGCGAATATGCACTGCGCGACGGTTACCGTCACAGTGACGAAGATACTGTTGAAGACGTATCTCGAGAAGGGGACGCGGTTCTGGTGCATGACCGCGAACATATCCTTGAAGTTGTCGAGGGTCGGTCTCATAGCGTAGAGCTTCGGCGGGAAGATGAATATCTCCTCCACCGGCTTTATCGACATGACTACCGTGAGGTATATCGGGAAAAGCATGAAGAGACCGAGAAGGGAGAGGAAGATGAAGATCGCGACCGTGCCGCCGACCTTTCTGCCTGCCTGCTTGTTTGAAGCCTTGAGCTTCGCAGTATTTACCGCTGCTGCCATCTGTCCGCCTCCTTAATCCATGTATTTGCTCAGCACCTTGCTGATGAGCTTGTTCAGGGCGTACATGACGACGAACAGTATCATACATATCGCTGAGGCGTAGCCCATTTCGTACCTTACCCAGCCGTAGTCGAAGGCGTGGGTCATGATAGTGTGGGCCTTGTAGTCAGTACTCGGGAAGCCGACGAGGTTCTGCGCGACAGTTCCTGCCGTGAAGGAGCCTACTATCTGCATTACCGCTGCGAACATGAGCTGCGGTCCCATTGAGGGGATAACGATGTAGATGAGCTCCTGCCAGCGGGTCTTTATACCCTCGATAGCGCCCGCCTCGTACATCGAGCGGTCGATGTTCTGGAAGCCTGCACGCAGCGCGAGGAAGCCCGCGCCGAGCGAGATCCACAGCTGCACCACGATAGTGACGCCGAGGACGTAGTTGCCGTCGGTGAGCCACTGAACGGGCGAGTTTATGAGTCCGAGGTTGATGAGGAAGGAGTTCACATAGCCGTTCATATCGCCGCTGAAGATGAGCTGCCATACTGTGTATACGTTAGCCATCGACGGCGCGTAGAATATGAGCGTGAACACTGTCTTGAGCTTCGGGTGGAGCTCATTGATGAGCCATGCCAGCAGGAAGCAGAGGATATAGCTTATCGGACCAGTGAACAGCGCGAAGACTATCGTCACGCGGATAGACTTGACGAATATCTTGTCCGAGAGGAAGAGCGTGGTGTAGTTGGACAGTCCGATGAACTTCGGAGCCTGTGCCATGTTGAAGTCGGTGAAGCCCATAGGGAGGGACATGACTACCGGCACCACAGTGAAGATGATGAAGAATATCATGAACGGCGCGAGCATGAGGTAGCAGGCTTTGTTCGCCTTCACAGAGCGCCACATCATGCGGCGTTCCTCCTGCTTGGTGCGCTTGCCGATATTCTCAGCAGAGATCTGTGCCAAACATATTCCTCCTTCCGGTCAGTCTTCCTCGGTGCTGAGACCGAGGTTCTCGCGCTTTCTGGTGATCTCGTCGTTGATGTCGCGGTTGTACCAGCCGAGCGTATCGCGGGGGTTCTCGCCCTCGTTGACGACCTCTCTGAAAGCGTTCATGATGTTTCGTGTTACAGCGTAGGACGACGGGATAATGGGTATCTCAACGAGCTCCTCCTGCTGGTCGCGGAGCCTTGCGAGCTCGTCATTCGACCACGAGAGCTGTCCGAGCGCCTCGACGTTCGCAGTGTCGAAGCGTCCCATGATGCCGAGGAGTCCCTGTATCTGGGTACCGTAATGTACCTGCGTATCGGTCTCGGTGAACCACTTGATGAACTCCCATGCGTTCTCCTTATTGCTCACCTTGTTGAAGATGACGGCTCCCGCGCCCGTGGAATTGGCTGCGTGGGAGACAGTGCCGTCCCCGCGGAGGGTGCCGGGCACCTGACAGAAGTCCCATAGCCCCTTTATCTCGGGCGAAGCCACCGCGAGCTGGTTGAAGAACGTGTAGTTCGAGATGACTATCGGATATTCGCCCGTGCGGAAGCGGTTGAATGCATCGTAGGTCTGCTCGAAGCTGTAATCGGTGTAGAAATCCGTCCACTGCTCGAAGGACTGCACCGCCTCGATAGAATCGAAGGTGGAGGCTGTCTGTCCGGCGTTGTAGTAGTTCACGCCCTTCTGGAGGAGCAGCATGGCGAAGGTGTGTCCCGCCTCAGTCGCGGGGGAGATATTGGTCGGCGGGAGGATAAGTCCCACGTTCATGTAGTTCCTCTGGAGCGCCGGGAGCATATCTATGAGGTCGTCCCACGTCTCCGGCGGGGACGAGTATCCCAGCTCCGTGAGGACGTCCGTGCGGTAGAACATCATCGGGAAGGTCTGGCTTATCGGCAGACCGTATGCCCCGCCGTTGTAGAGGTAGGGCGTCATGGCGTTCTCCTGGAAGCGCCCCGTCACCTGTTCGTAGTCGCTGAACTGCGATACATCGACGAGTAGACCTCTTGCCGCGAGGTTGACGGGGGATTCTCCTCCGAGGAAGAGCGCGACGTCCGGTCCCTTTCCTGCGAGGGTAGCCTCGACCACGCCTCCAATGACAAGGTTCACGGAGATCGGTATGCCGGTCTCCTGCATGAACTCGTTCTCAGCCATTTCCTTTACGACCTGCGCCTGATCTCGTCCGAGCGATACCCAGACGTTGATGACATCCTCGCCGGTAACGTCGGAGAGGGTGGTATAGTCCTCGAAGAAGGAGCCGATGAATGCCTTCACGCCGAAGCTGATCGACTTGCCGAGCTTTTCCTTGCAGCTCGTGAAGCTCCTGTCCGCGGACGCGAACTCGATGTAGTCCACCTCAAGGGGCTGGTCGCGGTAGTCTCTCATCCACGCGGAGAGAGCGGTTATGCTGTCCTTTATCTGCGAGAGGTAGTTCGGTATCTTGAGGGGCTTTGCGGTGCATTTATCGAGGATAACGGTCATGTTCTCGATTGAGGAAGCCTCCGAGCCAGCCGAGCCGGAAAGTCCCTCTATCTCGGACTGTATCGACTTCAGCTCGCCGGATATGCGCCCGAACTCGTCAACGAGCTCAGGTATCTTCTCGTGGACGTAGTAGTCAGTATACTGATCGGGGTTCGGGCCCGTTATCATGAGCACCTTGCGGTAGTAGTTGTTGAGGTCGAAGACGATGTCCTCGAGCCTGCGAAGGGAATCTCCTATCTCGCCGGGTACAGCCTCCATAGTGAAGGTGTGGTCACGGTCTGCGGTGAGGTAGACGTAGACGTAGTCCCCGCCTGACTTCGGGCTGACCACTGACCAGTCAGTGTCGTAGTAGAACTTGATCTGATCGAGCTCCTCGCAGAGCACCTGATCGTCGATGTAGATGCGCCTGTTGGAGTAGAGACCGCGCATCTGGTCCTGACGGGACTTTATGCCTATCTTGTACCAGCCGTCGTTCTTGATGTCGTCCTTGCTGATGACCCATGTTACGGACTGGAGCGCCTTTTTCCAGTTGCCGCTGCCGAGGGTGTTGTAGACTACCTTTGTCGGGTCGGAGGGCGACGCGAGGTAGCTGGTGTTGTCGTAGGTGGGGTAAAGGGTGGAATCTGACTTGTATGCTGCCGCCTCGCCCTCTATGCGGAAGAGGTTGGACGGGGTGGATCCAATGCTGACGGTCGCGCCGACTGACGCTGCGTACTCGCTGTAGGTGGGGAGCTCGGCGGGCGCGTAGAATTTGAAGCTCTCTATCGCGAGCTGTGCACGTTCGGACGAGAAGCTGACCGTGTGGTGTCCGGACTCTATGTAGAAGAAGAGCGGCTCGCTGAAAAGTCCGTCAACGTCGCCGAAGTCGCAGGACTTCCACATTCCCTGCTGTATCTGCGACGGGCGCACCTGATTCCCGCGGGAATCGGTATAGATATCGGTCTCGTTGACCCACACGCGGTTGAGCGTGATTCGCGAGGCGGTATCGTAGGGCGAAACGCCGTCTATCTTCATGGAGAGCTCTATCGTCGTGCTGTTGGACTCAAGCGGGAAATAGGTCATGTTCACGCAGTAGATACCGGTCTGCGAGACGTCGAAGTCATAGCTGACCTCACCGGTGCTGCTCTCCCAGATGAGAACATCGCCGCCGCTGTCCTGATACGCACCGACTGCATATTCGCCGATGCTTATGTCAGCGAAGTTCGCGCCGCGTATCTCGATGACCTCGTCGGGGCGCGCCTCGCCGGAGTAGATGTCGTAGTAGTCGCTGAACGACAGCGTCTCCGTATCTATGGGGTCGATATGGTAGTAGTCCTCAGCCATAGCAGCGAGGGTCGCCTGCGAGGGAGCGTAGTCCTCCTCAGCGAACGCCGGTATCGCCCCGGACACTGCGCTGAACGCCGTCACGCAAGACATCAGCCATGATGCGAGACCACGGTAAAATCTTTTACTTTTCAATATATATCCACCTTTCCCGCAAATGCGAAAAATCGACAAAACGGCGCAGTTATCCCCTTTGTTCGGGAAAACTGACCGAAAAATGAGCATAGCTGCCTGAGCCGCAGCCTTTTCAGCCAGAGAGGGGGCTCGAAAAAGCGCGGTCACACGCCCTGTATTGTACCCATTGCGGACTCGGCTGCCTATGCCATGCCCGCTGATATATGCATTTGCCTAAACTGCATAAAACCTTCCTATTTAGTATAACAAATTTATTTGTTATTGTCAAGAAAAAACGGGCGCGGGGGTATAAATATAATATTTTTAATCCATTGCGTGTAAGGGCGTAATGTGCAGGGGCGGTGCCCTGACACCTGAAGCCTGATATCTAACACCTGACACCTAATAAAAAAGACGGCATAAGCCGTCTTTTTTTGTTATTCGTCCTGTGCGGGAGCGCCCTTCTTACCCTTGCGGAACTTCGATTTCGAGCTGAGATTCAGCGAAATGGTGAACAGCTTATCAGACTTGAACAGCTTCAGTGCGAAGAACATACATACAGCGAAGAACACTATCTGGTATGCAAGTCCCGCGAAGAACAGCAGTCTGTTGCCGAACATCAGGTTGGACATCGACGAGAACGTGTGTGTAAAGGGTATCGCGTATACGAAAATGCGCATTCCCATGGGGAGGGAGTTGATGTCCTTGAACATGGATATCATATAGGGCACCATTGCGAGTATCATTATCGGCATGAGCACGAACTGTGAGGACTTGGTGTCGTTCACGAGCGCGCCGAGTATCAGCGATATCGACAGGCATATGAGTATTGTGAAGAACAGCTGGAGACCTACAAGAACGTAGTCCACTGCGCCGAGCGTCAGACCGAGCTTTGCCATTGCGTCATCTACCGAGAGGTACTGACCCGCCACGGAGTTGGTTATCTCCTGCGTCGCTTCCTTGGTGGAGCCCGAAATGAACGACGAGAAGCCGATCATGTAAACGACTGCATTTATCAGCGCAACGATAGCTGCGGAGAGCATTTTCGCGCCGATGACTGAACCGCGGGAGACCGGTGCGGAGAGCAGCGTCTCGAGGGTCTTGTCTATCTTCTCGTTGGAGATAGCAGTTATCAGCATCTGCGAGGTGAGGATGATGAGCACGAAAACGATGATAGGAAGTATCATGTTCTGGATCATTATCTTCGAGGTGAGCGAGCTTATCGAGACGTTCGCGGAATTGTTGTCAACTACCGTATTCTCGACTATCTCCACGGGCGAAGCCATGCGGGCAACGTCGTCTTCGGTGAGACCTACCTCATCGGAGATACTGTCGGAGATGTACTGGCTTATCATTGCGACAGGCCCGTCGTTGTCATTGGAGATGTTGGACATCGTCGCTGCGGACTTCATGCGCGAAACAGTGACGAGCTGCGGCTTCTTTCCATTCTGTACAGCCTCACCGAAGCCCTCGGGGATAATGGTGAGGAACTCTGTATCGTTGTCAGCGAGTATCTTTGCGTAGTCCTCGCCGGAGGTGCTGAGGTTCGTGACCTTAACTCCCGCCTCCTCGAACGAGGCTATCATGTCCTTGGTGAAGTCTGAGTTGTCGCGGTCGGATATGGTGATATCGGTGTACTGCTTGGTCATCGCCTTGACCTCTTCCTCGATCGCGTCGCTCATGGTGTTCCCGAGGAACATGAATATCATCATGATGGCAGCGAGTCCTACGAGCATCTGTGCGTTGATGAGCTCGCTGAGTTCTTTCTTGAGAAGGTTAACGAATTTCATTCTCATTCACCACCCTTTCAAAGACTTCCTCGAGGTTCGCGGCATTGTAGCGCTCCTTGAGCTCCTGAGTAGTACCTGTCACCATGAGGTGTCCCTTGGAGATTATGCCCACTCTGTCGGAGACGAACTCTATCTCGAGCATATTGTGTGACGAAAGCAGGAAGGACATTCCCTCCTCCTTCGCGAGCTTCTTTATGGTCTTGCGGATATCTATCGCATTGAGGACGTCAAGTCCGCTGGTCGGCTCATCGAGGATAGCGAGCTGCGGCTGTGTCATTACGGAGCGTGCGAGGAGCAGCTTGCGTATCATGCCGCGGCTGTAGGTGCCTATCTTGTCGTTGAGACGGTCGCCCAGGCCGCATATCGACTTGGCTTTTTCAACATAAGCGACTACCTTCTGCGGGTCAGTCGTGAAGAGCCCCGCCATGAACTTGAGGTAGTTTATGCCCTTCATGGTCTTGTAAGCGCCAGCCTCGTCAGGGAGGTAGGTTATACATTCGCGGACCTTATCAGGCTGCTTTACGACGCTGAATCCGCCGACCACCGCGTCGCCGTCGGTAGGAGTGAGAAGAGTGGATATCATGCGGATGGTAGTAGTTTTTCCGGCTCCGTTCGGACCGATGAGAGCGAAGATCTCGCCCTTGCCGATCTCAAAGGAGACGTGGTCTGCCGCGAGCACTTTTGCGTACTGCTTTGACAGCCCCTTGACTTCAAGAACGTTTTCCAAGGTGTTTACCCCTTTCCTGTGAGCTTTCTGCTCGATGTATTGTGCGGAAATCCCTAAAAAATCCGCATTTCCATTATAACAAAAAAGCTGCCTGATGTCAAGCGCGGAGAAGCCTGTCCCCGCCTGCGGAGAGGGCTCCCGCGCAGGGAAATGCAGATTATATAACAAAAATCCTTGACAACTGCCCCGCGGTGTGGTATAATATTCTGCGGAGCGTTGCTATGCGCCCCTTTCAGTGACCCGCTGTTTACCGATTTGCAGCCGGTCTCAGACAAGAATTCCGGAATATAGATGTGCGGGCCCTGTGCAACAAGACACCGTGAACCATGTCAGGCGGGAGACCGAGCAGCATTAAGCGGATCGTTTTGTGTGCCGCAGCAAGCCTGCACATCTATGCTCCGGAATTTTTTATAGTTAACCCAGGATGCTTTTGTCCTTTGCTATATCAGAGGTGCCAGATGAAACTCCTGATACTGATATTTCTCCGCGCCGTACGCATATCCAAGTGCTTCATGCGCTCACTTCCGAAGGCTCTTTCAGCCTCCGCGATCGTCATAGCCGGTGCTGCCGCGGTACTGAGCCTGCTCCGGAAGGGCGAAGGCCTCTCCTACGCGGACTGCTTCGTGATGTCGCTCGCTGTGATCTTACTGATGTGGGTCGCGGTGTCGCTCATCGACGTCCTGTCCTACGGCATGAATATCCACCATATGTACGACGACGAGCTCATCGGCAGCGCATTTTCCGGTATCGGACACAAATCCCTCATGTTCGAGGGCGCGCTCGTGACCTTCCACCGCGAAAAATACCGAGAAGCGCTCG
The DNA here is from genome assembly GCA_016288815.1 of Ruminococcus sp. Lineage (GTDB taxonomy): Bacteria > Bacillota > Clostridia > Oscillospirales > Ruminococcaceae > Ruminococcus. The sequence goes on along the minus strand of JAEELF010000036.1, from coordinate 89,507 downwards.
ATGCATTCACGTCTCTTTCAGGCGGGAAAGTGCGTCTCACGAGCCGTGAAGAGGGCGTCCTTGAGTACTACCGCGGACGCTGCTACCAGATAATGAGCTTCTTCCCGAACGCAGCGGCGTGCTACGAAAAATGCCTGAAAACTGAGTTCTCGGCACCGTTCACCGAGCTCTTCCTCGCGAGGTGCTATGCCTCGGGCGGCGAGACCGCTAAGGCTGCGGATATCTACCGCTCGCTCGCCGGCGGAGAAGGTCCGCTCGCACCGCTCGCGCGGACTGAAGCGGGCAGGATGTACCTCGAGCTCAACGACGGCGAAAATGCGCTTAAATGGTTCGGCGAGGCTATGGACCGCCGCGAGAACTACGCTGAGGCGCTCGGCGGAGCGGCGATAGCATACACTCTGCTGCACAACATGGAAAAGGGCGAGGAGCTGTTCCGGCTCGCGCTGCTTAATCATATCAACGATCCCGACGGCTTTATGTCGTATTTCAAATCCGTTCAGGCGGCTGTGGTGCTCGGCAGCGCCGCCCGCGAGGAATGACCTGCGAAAGGAGGCGGGCTGATGTATAAGGCTCTCTACAGGAAATGGCGTCCGATGACCTTCGACGACGTCATCTCCCAGCAGCATATCACCGATACCCTGAAAAACCAGATAATCAGCGGAAAAACAGCCCACGCCTACCTGTTCACCGGCTCGCGCGGCACCGGAAAGACCACCTGTGCGCGTATCCTCGCGAAAGCTGTCAACTGTCAGCATATGACCGACGGCAATCCCTGCCTCGAATGCGAGCTCTGCCGCGACGCCGATTCCGGCGCGCTCACCGATATCGTCGAGATAGACGCTGCCTCCAACAACGGCGTTGACGATATCCGCGACCTCCGCGACGGCGCGGTCTACACTCCTGAGCGCGGGAACTATAAAATATATATCATCGACGAGGTGCATATGCTCTCGCAGAGTGCTTTCAATGCCCTGCTGAAGATAATGGAGGAGCCGCCTCCGTATGTGAAGTTCATTCTCGCGACCACCGAGATACACAAGGTCCCCGCGACCATAACCTCGCGCTGCCAGCGCTACGACTTCCGCAGGATAAGGTCGGCGGACATCGCTGCGAGACTCAAGTTCATCGCCTCGCAGGAGAATATCCCCCTCACAGACGACGGCGCGGACATGATAGCCGGGCTCGCTGACGGCGGTATGCGCGACGCGGTATCGCTGCTCGACAGGTGCTCGGTCTACACCGGCGACATCGACGCGGCAACGGTCTCCAATGCGGCAGGGATAGCCGGGCGCGAGTACCTCTACGATATGCTCGGGGCTATCTCCGATAACGACACCCCGCGTGCCCTCGCGATAACCGGCTCGCTGTACGATATGTCCAAAGATCTGGCAAGGCTCTGCGAGGAGCTCATCGCGCAGCTCAGGAACGTCATGCTGCTGCTCGCTTCGCCGGATACGGCTTCGGAGCTTATAATCTGTATGCCGGACGAGCTCGAAAAGCTCAGGGAGCTCGCCGCAAAGACCGATCTCCCGACGGTAATGGACAGGCTCAACGCCCTCCAGCAGTGCCGCGAGCGTATGCCGAAGGTCATGAACCAGCGCGTAGAGTTTGAGATGACGCTGATAAAGCTCTGCTCAGGCGTAAAAAATACGGCTGAGGGTATTGACAATTCCGAAATATATGATAAAATAAAACAGTTGGAGAACAAGATCAATTCCGCTCCGCGCATGGCAAAAGCCTCCCCCGGCAGACCTGCCGAGCCCGAGGTGCTCACTGCGAACGGTCCCTCCGGAGAGGCTGAGCCCGTCCCGGACATCGACCTCAAAAAGCTGCGCATGGAGGACCTCAAGCCGCTCGAGCGCTGGAACGACGTGCTCGAGGAGTTCCGCAAGGTAAATCCCTCTGTTGCGGGAAGTCTTGACGGCTCCTACGCTCAGACCGCGGGGAACGTCATCTTCATCACCTCGCAGAACCGCTTCTTCATCACGCTGTTCAAGGTGCGCGAGAACGCAGTATCGCTCGGCTCGACCATTTCAAAGGTGCTCGGAAAGAGATACGTCATACGCGCCCGCTGCGCTACCACTGCCGAGGAGCAGAAAAGCATGGCGGAGCAGCTCATAAAAAAAGCCATTGACAGCAGCATCGAAACAGCTGTTGATAATAACCAATAATAACTATAAGGAGAATTTGAAATGAAAGCAAGAATACCGAAGAACATGGGCGGCGGCGCTCAGAACATGAACTCCATGATCCGTCAGGCTCAGAAAATGCAGGATCAGATCACAGAGCTCCAGGAGGACATCGAGCAGAGAGACTTCTCCGCAACTGCCGGCGGCGGTGCCGTTGAGGTAACTGTTTCGGGCAAGAAGGTGCTCAAGTCCCTCACTCTCAAGCCCGAGGTCGTTGACCCCGAGGACATCGAGATGCTCCAGGATCTCATCATCAGCGCTGTGAACGAGGCTGTCAACAAGGTCGAGGCTACCACTGAGGAAGAGATGAGCAAGATCACTGGCGGAGTATCGCTCCCCGGTCTTTTCTAAGATATAATGGCTGACCATAACGCTCTCCCGCTCGTCATTCTCGCGGAGAAGTTCGCCTCGCTGCCGGGTATCGGCATGAAATCCGCGCAGAGGCTGGCTTATCATGTGATGTCGATGAACGACGAGGAGGTAAGCGAGTTCGCTCAGGCTCTGCTCGACGCGAAGAGGAACGTCCGCAGCTGCAAGTGCTGCCAGAACCTCACAGAGCGTGAGATCTGCCCGATATGCTCCGACGACGAGCGCGATCACAGCGTGATATGCGTGGTCGAGGGGCCCAAGGACGTCACGGCATTCGAGCGCACCCGCGAATACAACGGCGTTTACCACGTCCTGCACGGACTCCTCTCGCCTATGGACGGCATTACCCCGGACAAACTGCGCTTCCGCGAGCTGCTCGCGAGGATCTCTCAGGGCGGCGTGGAAGAGGTCATCATGGCGACCAACCCCACTGTTGAGGGCGACGCTACGGCGATGTACGCAGCAAATCTGCTGAAGCCGCTCGGCGTTAAGGTGACAAGGCTCGCGTTCGGGCTGCCTGTCGGCGGTATACTCGAATACGCGGACGAGGTCACGCTCTACAAGGCACTCGAAAACAGGAATGAATTATAAAAAAGGACGACCCTTGGGGCCGTCTTTTTTTAGGTAACAGGGGTCAGGTGTCAGGGTGTAGGGGCGTCGCCCCGGCGCCCGCCCGCCAATTGGTCCCGCACAGAAATAGCGGGTCGATGTAGGCATCGACCCCTACACCTAAGACCTGAAACCTGATACTTGACACCTAAAAAAGGACGGTCACTGACCGTCCTTTTTGTTTACGAAGCCGTGCCTATCCTCTCGCCGTACTTGACGATAGTCTCCGCACCCTCCGCGGAATTCCGCAGGATATCGCGGTCTATGCGTACCTTCCCGTGCTCCGCGAGAAGCACTACCGTCGAGCCGCCGAACTCAAAGCAGCCCTTCTCCATTCCGCGCCGTATCACGCCATCGCTGTGGCGGTTGCAGATACGCCCCACCATCATCGCGCCGACCTCTACCTGCACCACGTCCCCGAAATTGTTCGTGTGGAGTATCGTGTATTCGCGGCAGTTTCGCTTGTAGAAGTTGTACCGCTCGAGCGCTATGGGATTGACCGTGTGCAGGACGCCGTGGATATAGGTGTTGCCGGTCTTGGTGCCGTCGTCGATGTAGCAGTAGCGGTGGTAGTCGTCCACCTCAAGGCGGAATATCATGCACAGTCCGCCCTCGTAGCGCCTCGCGAGGAACTTGTTGTTCAGCAGGTCAGCCACGCGGTAGTACGAGTCTTTTATCCGGAAAACGCTCTTCCGAGATATCGGGTACACCGTGAGCTTTGAGTCGCAGGGACTGATAAAGTGGCGCGGGTCAGTGTCTATCGGGCGCGCCTCGGGACGTATCCGGCGGGTGAAGAAAGCGTTGTACGAGCGGAACTTTCCGCCCAGATACTGCGACATATCTATCCCGCTGCGCCTGATGAACGGCTTTATCATCGGCACCGACAGCGGCGAATCCATGAACAGTCCGGCGGCTGCCGAGACCACGGGCGCAGTGAGCACCTTCAGGGCGCACCTCCCCGGGACCGTCCCGTAGAGCTTTTTCAGGAGCCTGTTCTGCCCCTCGTTTGTTGTGACTGTCTCGCCAGTTCGCGTCTTTATCATATGTTCCCCCGGATAATACCCCGATACGTTTATGTGTGTTTATCTTCTCGCGTTTGCGAGCATGAGCTTTATGCGGTTCTCCTGGTTTACGCGCGTCGCGCCGGGATCGTAGTCGATAGCGACGATATTCGCGTTCGGGTTGTCCTGCTTTATCGCACGGGACATTCCCTTCGCTACGATGTGGTTCGGCAGGCAGCCGAAGGGCTGTGTGCAGATGATGTTCTCCACGCCGGACTTCGCCAGCGCAGCCATTTCTGCCGGTATCAGCCAGCCCTCGCCCATGACTACGCCCTGATTTATGTACTTGTCCGCGAGGTGCCTGAGGTGCTCGAAGTCGTGGAGCGGCTCGAACGCGCCGTGCTCCTTCATGACCTTGATGAGCTCCTTCTGCTTCGCGTATATCAGCTTGTAGCCTATCTTGTTGAATATCGACTCCTTGGTGGTGTGATCGTATATCTTAGCGTCGTTGAAGTTGCCGGCTGCACAGTACATGACGAACTCGAGCAGCGACGGCACGACCGGCTCGCAGCCCTCCGAGATGAGGAAATCCTCGAGGTGGTTGTTCGCGAGCGGTGAGTACTTGACGTAGATCTCGCCGACTATGCCGACCCTTATCTTTTTCTCGTCCGAAAGCTTTATCGCCGCGAAATCGTCGAGTATCATGCGGTAGAGCTGCTTGGTCTTGAGGTAGCGCTTGCTGCCCTTGCGGAAGATGTTCCCGAGGCGGTGCTCCCACTTTTCGAGCACCTTCTTCGACTCGCCCTTGTTTATCTCGTATGCGCGGCACTTGTTGTAGCAGGTCATCAGCAGGTCGCCGTAGAGCACTGCGTACAGCAGCTTCAGGAACATCGGTGCGGATATCCTGAATGCGCTGTCCTTTTCAAGTCCGCTGAAATTCAGCGAGACCACGGGCACCTGCGGGTAGTTCTTGTCCACAGCCTTTCTCAGCAGGTGGATATAATTTGACGCACGGCAGCCGCCGCCGGTCTGCGTGATGAGCAGGGCGGTCTTGTCGGGGTCGTACTTGCCGCTGTTGAGGGCGTCCATGAACTGTCCGATAACGAGCAGCGCGGGGTAGCAGGCGTCGTTGTGGACGTTTTTCAGTCCCTCGTCAACGACTGCGCGGCTGTCGTTCTGGAGCAGCTCCATTTTGTAGCCCTTCGCCTCAAAAATGGCGATGAGCAGTTTGAAATGTACCGGAAGCATATCCGGAACGAGGATAGTGTGAGTTTTTATCATATCCTCGGTGAATTTTGCATATTCTGGCATAATCGTTCCTCCCAGAATCAATTTTTGTAGGGGACAGCGTCATCGGCGTCCCGTTTTCGTGCGGCCGTCACCGGTCGCAGGGATTGTTTTCACGTTGAGGCGACAAGGAGACGCCCTCTCTTGCAGGGCGTCTCCTCCTCAAAAACGATTCACTGGATCGTTTTTGAATTCACCTCTTGCGGAGCGCCCTTCGGTTTTATTTCGCTTCGCCTTGAAAGCTGAAAGCGAAGCGACCAGAGGCGCTGCCTCTGGACTCCGCCAAAGGGACAGTCGCCCCTTTGGAATCCCATTATTCCGCGTTACTTTTGGTCAATAGCCGCCACAAGGCTCCTCAGTCTTATCCTTGCCGCACCGAGATTGTTTATCTCGTCTATCTTGAGCTGCGTGTAGAGCTTTCCGCCGCCCTCAAGTATCGCACGCACCTCGTCGCCGGTAACTGCGTCTATTCCGCAGCCGAACGACACGAGCTGTATCAGCTGCATATCAGGCTGCGTGGTGACGTACTTCGCGGCGCGGTAAAGTCTCGAGTGGTACGTCCACTGGTTGAGCACACCGAGCTTGGGCGTGTGCGCGAGCTGCGCGACGCTGTCCTCGGTGACTACCGCCATGCCAAGGCTCGTCACGAGCTTGTGTATGCCGTGGTTTATCTCCTTGTCGATGTGATAGGGACGTCCCGCGATGACGATTATCTTGCGTCCCTCCGCGCGCGCCTGCGAGATTATCTCCCTCGCCTTCGAGGCTATCACTGCATGGTGTCTTTCCAGCGCCTCGTATGCCGCGTCCACAGCCGCCGGTATCTTGCCCCGGACGTTGTACTGCTTCAGCGATTCCGACATTACGCGGATAACGTTCTTGCGGATATTGAGATCGAGGTAGGGGTGAATGAAGTTCTTCGAGTTCAGCCTTGCGTTGTTCGCGAGGAGGAGCTCCGGATAGTACGCGACTACCGGGCAGTTGAAGTGGTTGTCGCTGTCGCCCTCGTCGAGATTGTAGCTCATGCAGGGATAGAAGATGAAGTCCACACCCTTGTCGAGGAGATCCTCGATGTGTCCGTGCGCGAGCTTCGCCGGGTAGCAGACCGTATCCGAGGGGATAGTGTGCTGACCGAGGTAGTACATCTCGCGCGAGCTCTCGCTGGAGGTCACTGTCTCGAAGCCGAGCGTGGTGAACAGCGTATGCCAGAACGGGAGCTGCTCGTAGAAACCGAGCGCGAGCGGCAGTCCCACCCTTGCGCGGGGACGCCTGGGCTGACCGTTGCTGACCATATTTATGATACTGTCGTACTTGTATTCGTAGAGGTTCGGTATCTTGCTGCGGTTGACCACTCCACCGCCCTTTTCGCAGCGGTTGCCCGAGATAAAGCGGCGTCCCTTGCCGAAGCTGATGATGTTGAGCTGGCAGTTCGCAGTACAGCCGCCGCACTGCGCATTGCGGGAGGTGTAGGTAAAGTTCTCGAGCTCGTCTTTCGGAATGAGACTGGAGGTGCCGTCGGAGCGCTCCTTCGCGTAGAGTGCACAGCCGAAAGCGCCCATAAGTCCCGAGATAGCCGGGCGGATAACGTTCCTACCGAGCTCCTTCTCGAACGAGCGCAGCACTGCGTCGTTGAGGAAAGTGCCGCCCTGCACGACGATGTTCTTTCCAAGCTCGTCCGGTGACTTTGCGCGTATTACCTTGTATATCGCGTTCTTGATGATAGACGACGAAAGTCCCGCGGAGATGTCCTCGACGGTCGCGCCGTCCTTCTGCGCCTGCTTTACGGAGCTGTTCATGAATACAGTGCAGCGTGAGCCGAGGTCTACGGGGTGCTCGGCGAAAAGTCCGAGCTGCGAGAACTCAGCGATGTCGTAGCCGAGCGCCATTGCGAAGGTCTGTATGAACGAGCCGCAGCCCGACGAGCAAGCCTCGTTTAGCATTATGCTGTCGATGCTCTTGTTCTTGATCTTGAAGCACTTGATGTCCTGTCCGCCGATATCGATGATGAAGTCAACGTCAGGGCAGAAGTAAGCTGCCGCCTTGAAGTGAGCGACGGTCTCGACAATACCGTGGTCTATCGAAAGACCGGACTTTATGAGGTCCTCGCCGTAGCCTGTGACTGCCGAGCCCTTTATGGTGATGTTCGGGTTCATCGAGGAGTAGATGATCTTGACCTGATCCACTATCTTGTCGAGCGGCTGGCCCTGGTTCGAGGAGTAATGATGGTAGAGGATGCGTCCGTCATCGGTGATGAGAACAAGCTTTGTCGTGGTGGAGCCGGCGTCTATGCCGAGGTATGCGTCGCCCTCATATGTACGGATATCGGCATATCCGAGGTCGAAGCGTCTGTGGCGGTCGATGAATTCGTCGTATTCAGCGTGCGAGGCGAAAAGCGGCTCGCCTGTGACGATATTGTCGGAAGCCTTGGCGTTGGTTATCTTCTCGATGAGCTCATCTATGGTGAAGCTGTCCGCGGTCTCGGCGGCGTATATCGAGCAGCCGTAAGCCACGAACACCGGAGCCTCCTCCGGGAAGACCGCGTGCTCCTCATCGAGCCCGAGCGTCCTGACGAAAGCCTTTTTCAGTCCCTTCAGGAAGAACAGCGGACCGCCGAGGAAAAGCACCTTGCCCTCGATCGTTCTGCCCTGCGCCAGGCCCGACACGGTCTGGTCAACGACTGCCTGGAAGATACTTGCGGCGACGTCCTCGCGGCGCGCGCCCTGATTGAGCAGAGGCTGTATATCGGACTTTGCGAAAACTCCGCAGCGCGAGGCTATGGGGTAGATCTTCTGTGCGTGGAGGGAGAGCTCGTCGAGCTCGTCCGCGGTTATACCGAGGAGGGTTGCCATCTGGTCGATGAATGCTCCCGTACCGCCTGCGCAGGATCCGTTCATACGCTGCTCCACGCCGCCCGTGAGGAAGATTATCTTCGCGTCCTCGCCGCCGAGCTCGATGACTGCGTCGGCATCGGGCTGCTTTTTCTTAACAGCAAGGAAAGCCGCATGGACCTCCTGCACGAAAGGTATCTCCGCAGAGTTGGCGAGTCCGAGACCTGCCGAACCGGTAATGCATACGGTGAAGCTCTCACCGGGGAAGTCGGACTGTATTATCTTGAGCTGGTCGGTGACGGTCTCCTTGACCTTGGAGAGATGGCGCTGGTATTTGGAGTATATGATATTGCCGTCCTCGTCCGTGATGACGGTCTTTACTGTCGTCGAACCGACGTCTATGCCGAGTGAATATTTCTTTGTCATTTTGCACCTCATAGAAACAGATAGTCTACACTGCATTATATACATCTATTATACTATACTTTCCGTGAAAAATAAAGCGGAAAATCCTATTTTTTATGGAAATTTGTTGAAGCGCACAGAAATGTGCTGTTTTTCAGCGGTTCTTTTCAACACCACTACCCCACATATACTCGCTGACTGCCTTTGTAGGGGCTGACACCCACGTCAGACCGCATTTATGTGCGAAAAGCGGGCGCACGGAATGCGTCCCCACACGCCCCTCCGGGCACAAAAAGGGACAGCCAGCAGCTGTCCCTTTGATGCTTAATATGCTATCTTTGCCTCGAGATACTCGACGAGCTTGTCTATCGGAACGCGCTCCTGCTGCATGGTGTCGCGGTCGCGGACAGTCACGCAGTTATCCTTTTCGAGTGTGTCAAAGTCGTATGTGATGCAGAACGGTGTGCCTATCTCGTCCTGACGGCGGTATCTCTTGCCGATAGTGCCGGTCTCGTCGAAGTCCACCATGAACTTCTTGGACAGCATCTCGAATACCTCCTCCGCCTTGGGAGTGAGCTTCTTCACGAGCGGAAGAACTGCTGCCTTGTACGGTGCGAGCGCCGGATGCAGGTGCATTACCGTGCGGGTCTCGCGCTTCTCGTTGCCGTCCTTGTCTGTGGAGACGATCTCCTCCTCGTCGTAAGCCTCTGTTACTACAGAGAGGAAGAGTCTCTCTACGCCGAGCGACGGCTCGATAACGTAGGGGATATACTTCTCGTTGGTCTCTGGATCGAAGTATTCGAGCGACTTGCCGCTGGTCTTGATGTGCTGTGTGAGGTCGTAGTCTGTTCGGTCAGCAACGCCCCAGAGCTCGCCCCAGCCGAACGGGAAGAGGTACTCGAAATCTGTGGTAGCCTTGGAGTAGAAGCAGAGCTCCTCGGGGGAGTGGTCGCGGAGACGGATATTCTCCTCCTTGAGACCGATACCCAGCAGGAAATCCTTGCAGAAGCCTCTCCAGTAGCTGAACCACTCGAGGTCAGTGCCGGGCTTGCAGAAGAACTCAAGCTCCATCTGCTCGAACTCACGAACGCGGAAGATAAAGTTTCCGGGAGTTATCTCGTTTCTGAACGACTTGCCGACCTGTGCGACGCCGAACGGAACCTTCTTGCGGGTCGTTCTCTGGATATTCGCAAAATTCACGAAGATACCCTGCGCGGTCTCAGGGCGGAGATACAGCTCGGACTTGGAGTCCTCGGTAACGCCCTGGAAGGTCTCGAACATGAGGTTGAACTGGCGTATATCAGTGAAATTCGCCTTGCCGCAGTTCGGGCAGACGATGTTGTGCTCCCTGATGTAGTCGGTCATCTGCTCGTTGGTCCAGCCGGCAACGTTAGTGCCGTCGAAGTCCTCGATGAGGTTGTCTGCGCGGTGACGTGTCTTGCACTCCTTGCAGTCCATGAGCGGGTCGGAGAAGCCGCCGATATGTCCGGAAGCTACCCATGTCTGCGGATTCATGAGGATAGCGCTGTCGAGACCGACGTTGTACTTGTTCTCCTGCACGAACTTCTTCAGCCATGCCTTCTTGATGTTGTTCTTGAGCTCAACGCCGAGCGGGCCGTAGTCCCATGTGTTTGCAAGACCGCCGTAGATCTCGGAGCCGGGGTAAACGTAGCCCTTGGATTTACAGAGGTCAACGATCTTATCCATTACTTTTTCAGTGTTTTTAAGCATATAGGTACCTCGTTTCAAAATATGTTATCCTATATATTTTACAGCATATTCCGGCAAATGTCAACTGTTTATTGCACGGTGATACAGAGCGATCGCCCCACAAAAATTCAACGGTTCCCGTCCGATCCCGCCAGCGACACCGGAGGTGTTCGCGAAGAAAGGTAACTCGCGGCGGGAAGGTGGCGAGGGGAAAAGGTTTTCCAAAGGGAAAACCGCTCGGCGGAGGGGCAGCCGGCATAATATCACGGCCCCTCCGCTGGGAGGTTGTCCCTTTGGGCACCGGGGCACGCCGCAGGGATAATTGTGCATACCTGACAAATCATACGGGGTATTTTCGTCATCTTTTTTACTGTCCAAACCCTTGCAATTGTGCGCAATGCGTGGTATAATATATAAGCTAATCGGATAATGCGATAAGTTGATATACATAATCAAATCTGGAGGTAAACATTCATGACCACTCTTGAGATCATCGGAGGCGCTGCCCTCCTCGTCATAAGCGTACTCGTTATCATCCTCTGCCTTTCACAGGAGCAGAAGGGTCAGGACAGCATGACCGCTGCCCTCACAGGCGCAAGCACAGATTCGTTCTACGGAAAGAACGAGGGCAGAACTAAAGAGGCTATCCTCAACAAGATCACACGAACCCTCGGAATTCTCATGTTCGTCGTTGTTCTGGCGATAAACATTGTCCCGATCTTCACGAAATAAACCGAGAACCCGCCCTGTGACCTGAGTCATGGGGCTGTTTTTTTACAGACAAAAGGAGACTTTGATGCCGGAAAAATCAAAAAAGCGCGCGTCCGCCAAGAAGGCCGGCGCCGCCATGAGCGTTGAAAGCTACAGGAACAAGATACTCGTGTTCCTCAATAAATATGATAAGAAAGCTATGCCCCTGAGCGAGCTGGAGTCCAAGTGCCGGACAAAGAAAAACGGCAGGGAGAACTTCGCGCAGGCGTTCGGCGAGCTCCGCACGGAGGGCGTCATCACCGTCCGCAAGGGCATGAAAGCTGCGCTCTGCGCCCGTATAGGTGCAAAGCCCGCGACTGTCTCGCGCCTCAGCCGCACGTTCGGATTCGCTCAGACCGACGACGGGACGGAGTACTTCATTCCCGGGAAGTGTATGCTCGGCGCAATGCCGGGCGACCGCGTGCTCATCGCGGACATAGACTCCCGCACCGGCGAGCCCGAGGGCGAGGTGCTCGACATCATCGAGCCCGGCAGCTCCTTCATGACCGGACGTATCGAGTCCGTGGACGGCACGCTCTACCTCGTCCCCGATACAGCCACACGCAACCACATGATAATAGTCCGCGACCGCAGCGTCCCCTTCAGTGAGGGCGACAAGGTGCTCGCGGAGATAGTCCACAGAGGTCGGCGCCACGCGGAGCATAAAGTGCGCATAACCTCAGTCTTCGGCAGCTCGCAGCTCGCCGCGTCATGCGCGGGCGCGATAATCGCCTCCCACGGCGCCCCGGTGGAATTCTCCGCGGAAGCCATGCGCGAGGTGCGTAAAATAGCCGAGGGCGGCGTACAGATCCACTCCCTCAACAACCGCGAGGACCTGCGCGGCGAGCCGATATTCACCATCGACAGCGCCGAATCCAAGGACCTCGACGACGCGGTGTCCGTTGAGAAAAAGCCCGGCGGCTGGACGCTCGGCGTACATATCGCGGACGTCTCGCACTACGTCAAGGGCAACAGCGAGCTCGACAAGGACGCGATGAGCCGCGGCACGAGCGTCTACTACGCGGACAGGGTCATACCCATGCTCCCGGAGGAGCTCTCGAACGGGCTGTGCTCGCTCAATCCCGGCGAGGACAGGCTCACGCTGTCGGCGATAATGGAGCTCGATACCAACGGGGAGCTCGTCTCCTACCGCTTCTGCAAGAGCGTCATACGCTCGCGGGTCAAGGGAGTCTACTCCGAGATAAATACACTTATCGACGGCACGGCAAGTGCCGATATACAGGCGAAATACGCCGACATCGCAGACCGCATACCCCTTATGGACGAGCTCGCGGAGCTGCTGATACAGAAGCGTATCCGCCGTCACGCGCCCGAGATCGAGACCACCGAGAGCAAGCTCATCATCGGTGAGGACGGCGTCTGCTGCGACGTGAAGCCGCGTGAGCGCGGACGCAGCGAGCGTATCATCGAGGAATTCATGCTCACCGCGAACGAGGCGGCAGCGAAGCTCGCGCGCGAAAAGGGTGCGCCGTTCGTCTACCGTATCCACGAGCAGCCGCCGGAGGCTAAAGTCGAGGCGCTGCATGAGATACTCCCCAAGTTCGGGCTGGAGTGTCCGCACTTCACCGAATTCAAGCCGTATCACGCGGGGAAGATACTCGAGAGCGCACGCGGCACGGACAAGTTCGAGGCTGTGAATATGCTCGTGCTGCGGTCGATGGCAAAGGCTAAGTACTCCCCCGAGCCGCTCGGACACTTCGGGCTCGTGCTCGAGGACTACGCGCACTTCACCTCCCCGATACGCCGTTATTCCGACCTCGCGGTCCACAGGATAATCACCGACATACTCGCCGGCTACGGCAAGGAATGGCTGCAAAAGCGCTACGAGAGCTTCGCGGTCAAGGCTTCTGAGTGCGCTACGAACGGCGAGATGCGCGCTGTCGCGATAGAGCGCGAGTGCGAGGACTGCTACAAGGCAGAGTACATGAAGTCCCACATCGGCGAGATCTTCACAGCGAGGATCTCCGGCGTCACGGAGTTCGGCTTCTACGCTGAGCTGCCGAATACGGTCGAGGGACTTGTCCACATACGCACCCTCCCCGAGGGAGAGTACGACTACACTGAGCCTGTCGCGCTGACCGAACGCTTCAGCAGAGTCTCTTACGAACTCGGCAAGGAGGTGCAGGTCATCTGCGCCGCCGTGAACGTCAGCGACGGTACCATAGACTTTACACTTGACGACGACGAATAAAAAAGGAGAACAACTATGAAAAAACTTATCGCAATGCTCATCATCACCGCAATGCTCGGCGCTCTGGCGTCGTGCGGAAAGACCGAGGACCCCGCAGGCACCTCCGGCAGCAGCAGTGAGTCCGCTGACGAGATGCCCGAGACCCAGCCTGACCCGCTCGCTCCCACTGAGGCTGAGGAGGAAGCCGAGACCGACGCTCCCGCCGAAGCCGAGACAGAGGCTGTGTCCTATGCTCCCGCCGACACCGAACAGGTAGACCCGCTAGGAACCGGCGCTTTCTCGCTCGACGAAGACGGCGCTGTAGTCTTCGCTGACGACGCTGCGGCTGAGTCCGACCGCACCCTCATCGCGGCTGCGCAGACGCTGTTCGAGTCCGCCTGCCAGACCGAGTTCTCTTATACCGTTGGCTGTCCCTATGAGGTGGACAGCACCCGCACTATCACCGTCGGCGACTTCGGCTGGATGTACTACCTCATCACGACACCCGGCGTGACCAGCGTTGATGACGTTCTCGCCGACTACCACAAAGTATTCTCCAGCAGCCACCCCAACTCCGCCCTCGATTCTCTTTACGTTGACGGCGAGGAGGGCGTATACGCGCTCTGCGGCGGCCGCGGCGCTGATATCTACTACTCCGGCTCCAAGGTAACTCAGGTAGAGTCCCGCAGCGATTCCGAGATAGTTTTCAACGTCGAGAACTACTACGACGGCACTGACTGGGGCGACGACGCCTACACCGAGACCGCAACATTCTCTATGGTGCTCGAGGACGGCGTATGGCGCGCAGATCAGTTCGTTCTGCCGTACTGATAAATGACTCTATGCACAATTGTGGGCTGATGTTGGCATCAGCCCATACAAAGATATATCAACAAAACCCCGGACGTTCGTGTGAACTTCCGGGGTTTTTATTCTTATTTCTCAAGTGTACCGTGCGAGAGGGACTTCAGGTAAGCGTTGATGAAGCCGTCGATGTCGCCGTCCATAACTGCCTGTATATTGCCGTTCTCGAAGCCTGTTCTGTGGTCCTTAGCGAGGGTATACGGCATGAACACATACGAGCGTATCTGCGAGCCCCATGCGATCTGGTTCTGCACGCCCTTGATGTCCTCGATCTTCTCGAGGTGCTCGCGCTCCTTGATCTCGATGAGCTTCGAGCGGAGCATTTTCATGGCGTAGTCCTTGTTCTGGTACTGGCTGCGCTGGGTCTGGCACGAGACCACGATACCCGTCGGCTTATGGATAAGACGTACCGCCGAGCTGGTCTTGTTTACCTTCTGACCGCCTGCGCCGCTGGAGCGGTAAACCTCCATTTCGATGTCCTCAGGGCGGATATCGACCTCTATCGAATCGTCGATCTCGGGCATTACCTCGAGCGCTGCGAACGACGTGTGACGTCTGCCGGAAGCGTCGAACGGGGAAATGCGGACAAGTCTGTGTACGCCGGACTCCGACTTCATGTAGCCGTAGGCGTTGTCGCCCTCGATGAGGATAGTTGCAGACTTCATGCCCGCTTCATCACCGTCGAGGTAGTCGAGCAGCTCGACCTTGTAGTCGTGACGCTCTGCCCAGTGGTTGTACATTCTGTAGAGCATCTCAGCCCAGTCCTGAGCCTCCGTACCGCCTGCGCCGGCGTGGAAGGTGAGGATAGCGTTCGAGGAATCGTACTCACCGGTGAGCAGCGTGGAGAGCTTCTCCTCCTCGAGCTTTGCCTTGAAGGACTCTGCCTCTGCCTTTATCTCATCAACGGAGCTGTCGTCGTCCTCCTCGATAGAGAGCTCGATGAGGGTGATGAGATCCTCGAGGGTGTCGTTGAGCTTATTGTATTTGTCTATCTTCTTTTCGAGGGACTTCTGCTCCTTGAGCACAGCCTGAGAGTTCTCGAGGTCGTCCCAGAAGCCGTCCTTTGCGGTCTCTTCGCCGAGCTCGGCAACGCGTGCCTTCGCAGCTTTTATGTTGAGCACATCCGCAAGCTCGGTCATTTCCTTGCGGTAGCCGGTCATCTCGACCCTGAGTTCATCAAGAATTATCATAAAAAGAGTTCCTTTCGTTGATCGGGATTATTCTTACGCACATATATATTTATTATACCACAGTTTCACGCGGAATGCAAGGATTTTTTGAGTGATACAAAGCGACCTCAGGAAATGGGATTCCAAAGGGGCGACTGCCCCTTTGGCGGAGTCCAGAGGCAGAGCCTCTGGCAGTTGCAGGGCAGAGCCCTGCATATACGAAAGCTATCCGCAAGAGGTGAATTTCAAAACAGTCCGGTGGACTGTTTTGAAAGAGGAGAAGCCCTGCAAGAGAGGGCTTCTACTTGTTTCTGCCACAAACAACTACGCCTGATGCCGCACAAAAACTCCTGTTGCTTTTTGCTGACGATTATGCTAAAATAGAGATATCGTTGTAAAAGGAGGGGATCATATGCAGCTCAGCGAACGCAGCAACAGTGGGATAATGCGGGTGCTCGTCATCGACGACGGGTCGTTTTTCTGCCGTATGCTCAACGAAAAGCTCTCCCGCGCAGGGTTCGCGCCGTGGCTGTGCCCTCCGGAAGAGCTCCGCATGACAGTCCTGAAGCAAAGCTGGCGGGCGGCTGTCATAGGGGTCGGCTGCGACCTCTCTCCCGCGCTTTCGATGATACGAGAATTCCCTGATATTTCGATGGCTGTGCTGATGTACAGTCCCTCCGAAAAAAATATGCGCGCGCTCCTCGACGCCGGAGCAGCTAAATGCTTCGTAATGCCGGCTCCCGCTGACATCGTCTGTGCCGAGCTCACAGGAATGCTCCGCCGCGGCAGCGAGCCCTCCATGTTCGAGCTCACTTCTTTCCTCACCCGGAAGGGCTTCCCCACCAGCAACAAGGGCTTCTACTTCCTCAGCTCGGCGGCGGAAATGTGTATCTGCGAGCCGCAGCTCCTCACCGACCTCGTAGCCGGACTCTATACCCGCGTCGCAGAGCGCTACGGCACGACAGCAAGCATCGTCGAGCGCGATATGCGGCATTTAGCCAAGCTCGCCGCAAAAAGCGGGGCTTTTTCCGCGCTGCTCGGCGTGAAAGCGGGCTACGTCCCCGCCTGCCACGAAATGATACGCGCCGCCGCAGATGCCTTCGTGCGTGAGACCCGCCTGTATTGACAAAAACAGCCATGGAGCTTATCCATGGCTGTAGTTTTTTTAAACCGCGTCCTTCTGGGACTCGTCCTTGTCGGACTCCTTATCGGGGACGCTTATCTTTTCGATGTCTGCGCCAAGCGCACGGAGCTTGCCTTCCATGCAGTCGTAGCCGCGCTCGATATGGAAAATGTCCTCTATCTCGGTGATGCCGCTCGCTGCGAGACCAGCGATTATAAGGGCTGCGCCGGCTCTGAGGTCACACGCCTTTACCGGTGCGCCCATGAGCTTGCCTGTGCCCTCGATGAGAGCGACCTTACCGTTTACCGTGATGTCAGCGCCCATTCTGCGAAGCTCGTCCACATAGCGGAAGCGCTGCTCCCACACGCCCTCAGTGACAATGCTCGTACCCTCGGCGAGAGTGAGCAGAGTAGCTATCTGCGGCTGCATATCGGTCGGGAAGCCGGGGTGAGGAGTGGTCTTGACGTTAGCCTTTACGAGCGGACCGTCGGTCCAGACTCTCATGCTGTCGTCGTACTGTTCGATATTTACGCCTATCTTCTCGAGCTTCTTGGTTATGGACTCGAGGTGCTTGGGGATTATGTTCTTGATGAGTACGTCGCCGTGGGTCGCGGCAGCAGCTATCATGAATGTGCCTGCCTCGATCTGGTCGGGGATAACGGCATATGTCGTGCCGTGGAGGTGCTCGACGCCTCTTACCTTGATGACGTCAGTACCCGCGCCCATGATATTCGCGCCCATGGAGTTGAGGAAGTTCGCGAGGTCAACGATGTGCGGCTCCTTGGCGGCGTTCTCGATGATCGTGAGTCCCTCCGCCTTTACAGCGGCGAGCAGAGCGTTCATAGTGGCTCCGACTGTTACGACGTCGAAGAATATCTGGTTCCCGCGGAGCTTGTCAGCCCTGAGATCTATCATGCCCTGGCTGAGGGTGTACTCAGCGCCGAGAGCGGAGAAAGCCTTGAGGTGCTGGTCTATCGGTCTGTCTCCGAGGGGACATCCGCCCGGCATGGAAACTCTTGCCTTATTGAATTTGCCGAGGAGAGCGCCGAGGAAGTAGTACGAAGCTCTCATCTTGCGCGCCGTCTCATACGGTACGCAGCACTTGTCGATATGGGTAGGGTCTATCCTGTAAGCGTCCTTGCCGATGTTCTCGACCGTCGCGCCCATTTCCTGCAGGATACGCAGGCTGATGTTGACGTCGCTTATGGAGGGGACATTCTCGACGACGCAGGGCTCGTCGGAAAGTATGACTGCGGGGAGTATAGCTACTGCGGCATTCTTTGCACCGCTTATGGTGACTTCGCCGGTAAGACGGCGGCCGCCCTTGACAACAAACTTATCCAAAATGAATTCTCTCCTTAATTTGTCAGGATATTATATATCTGCTCCTGAACTCTTTCTTTTGTTTTCACGTCCGTCCGGACATCGTGGGTGTATATCATTCAGCTGCCGCTTCGTCAGTCGCAGCTTCGTCGGTAGTTTCGACAGAGGTTGCTTCATCGACCGCTGCAAACAGGAAGTCGTATGCCTGCCAGTAATAGGAAACGTGCCACTCGCCGCTTATCCTGAAGACGAGGAGCGCAGCGCTCGGCTGGAACGCATAGGTGTCGGGATCCTCCGGCGAGACAAGTCCTGTCTCCGAATACATTATTGCAGCCTCAACACTGCTCAGCAGTGAGCTCTGGAGGTTTGAGATGTCGTCGTAGGTGTAGTAGTAGACCAGATCGGTGTCTTTGTTTATCTTCGGCTCAAGACCGTCCGCAGTGATGTCCTCTGCGAGCTGCTCTGTGAGGAAGTTTACAAAATTGCTGCGGGATATCTTCTCGCTGAAGTCCTCCGCGGAGGCGTCGGGGTTGCTCTCGAGCAGGCGGTCGGTCACGAGCTTGTTGACGCTCGCGATCTCGTCGGAAGAGAACTTATCGTAAATGGCTTCGGCGTCCTTTGAAGCGCAGGCTTCGAGGTATTCCTTAGCTGCGAGCTCTGCGTTCTCGTAGTCGGCGTCCGGGTAATTGGGAGCTACCTCGCCTATACCGCTGAGGTCGTAATCCGAGCGGTAGAAGCGGATCTCCTCGCCGTTGTAGGTCCCGACCTTCACGGAATCCACCACAACGTCCTCGATCGGTCTGTTGCTGGAGTTCGTTGCGACCTTCTCGATCTTCAGGATTATGTCAAGTCCGTCGATGACCTGACCGAAAACGGTATAATTGCCGTCGAGCGACGGATAACCGCCGTACTGCTCATAGAGCTGCTTCTGCTCGTCGGTGAAGGAATAGCCGTAGCTTTCGTACAGTGCGAAATCTTCCTCAGTGGGGACAGTGCCGGTAACGATGTAGTACTGGCTGCCGTCGGTAGCAGTAGGACTGCCGCCCTCCACCATAGGACCGCTGTTTGCGTATGCAAGAGCGCCTGTGACGTGAACGAGGTGCGTATCCGTGCCTCCGTCGAACTTTCCGCCCCAGCAGGACTGTCCGCCGGTGCCGTTGCCGAGCGGGTCTCCGCCCTGTATCATGAATTCGTTGATGACTCTGTGGAAGATGAGGCCATCGTAGTAGCCCTGTTCAGCGAGCGTTACGAAGTTCTCAACAGCCTTGGGGAGATACTCCGGGAAGAGGCGTATCCTTACCTCGCCGTAGTCCCTGATGTTCATTATGATTATCTGATCGCCTACCTCAGGCGCTGTGAAGTTCTTGATGTCAGTCGCCACGAACTGATCCTGCTGACCCTGTGTCTGTGACGAGCCAGCCTCGCCGGCCGTTGTGCTTGTCTCCACGGGAAGCTTCTTTCCGCATGAAACGAGCGAGCCTGCCGCGACTGCTCCACAAAGAAGCGCCGCCAGTGCTTTTTTTATCATCTTATCTATCTCCTTGTCCGTATGGCTCTATGGACGCGCAGTTACGCTCCGCAAGCCTGTATATTATACATCATCGCATGGGCTTTGTAAATAGCCTGCGCAGATTTTTGTGATAATAGGGGGAAAGCTCTCTCCAAAAACGTGAATATTTATTCAAAAATGCCGTAGATCAGCCCTTATCGCCGTCTTCCTGAGGAGCGTATGTTCCTATCGTGACCGACCTGATCTTTATTTCCTCCTTGGGGAGCATATAGAGCCCGTTGCTCTGTGATTCGACACTCGACAGCGCCTCCACGACGTCAAGTCCCTCGTACACCTGCCCGATTATCGTCATCTGCTGGGAGAAATTCGGCACACCGCCCTTGCTGATGAAGGCTTCGGTGAGTTCCTCAAGGGTCTCTGCGGAGCGCATCTCCTCCTTGATGTCGTCGGTGAACTCGATAGTGTTGACGAACTCAAAGCGGCTGCCGCAGTAGTACTTTCCGCCGCCGAAGATGTATTCCTTCACGCCGCGCTCGACGGAGGTATTCACCAGACACACAGCTCCGCGCAGAGGCCAGAGGTCCTGGTCGAGCGTGCGGGGTATCCTCTCGCGGGCGTCATCGGTATCGACCGAGCCGTCAGTCTTTTTCGAGCCGCCGGCAGCATACGCGCCGCCGTCGCAGTCGAAGAAGTAGGTGCCGTCGTAGTATCCGCTCTCGGCAAGCTCGGTGAAGTTCTTAACAGCCTCCGGGGAATACTCAGGGTAGAGCACGAAACGTATCTCGCCCATGTCAGTATCGACGATGGCTATCGGGTCGCCCTCCTTCGGCTCATTGAGCTGGACGAGCTCAACAGTGGCGGGATCTATCGAAATATAGGTATTATTCTGCTCTCTCAGAGCGTTGAGGTACATCAGTCCCAGCGTCAGCACAAGCATGAGAATTACCGCGATAATGATGATCTTTCCGAATTTTGAGCTGCGCTTCATTTACATACCTCGTTCTAAGAATTTACAGATATATACA
Source organism: Ruminococcus sp. (assembly GCA_016288815.1). GTDB lineage: Bacteria > Bacillota > Clostridia > Oscillospirales > Ruminococcaceae > Ruminococcus. Next base: position 69,157 of record JAEELF010000036.1, on the reverse strand, counting down.
TTATACAATGTATTTGACGATTTGTCAATATCTGGCGCGGTTTTTGGTGAAAAAAGGCGGCTGGATCGGTGGGAGTCTGATATTATTCTGCCCGGCGCGCGTGATAATATGTAGCATAACGATGTGGAAATGGAAAAAAATGCAAAAAAGGCAGACCGATGAGGTCTGCCTTCTGTATCACAGCTTATTCTTTTCGTCCTCGATGAGCTTGAGGAGGTCGTCCACGGACATATCCGCGGCGCTCTTCTTGCGTGCGTTCGTATCGGACTTTTTGATGATGTCCCCGATATCAGGCGAGCTGCTCTTCTTCGGCGCTGCCGATGGTGCGGAAGACTGGCTGCGGAGCGGCGTGGTCTTGGGGATATCGTTCCTGGACATCTCAGCGAGCTGAGCCTTCGAGAGCACACCGGTGTTGTCGGGGGCTGCGTGAGCTTCAGCGGGCTGCGGAGCAGCGGGTGCGGGGACTGCGTTCTTTATGCTGAACGAGCCTGTGCGCTCGGCTTCTGCGTTCTTGCGGAGCATTTCCTCGCGGAGGGCGTCCGCAGTGGGAGCCGTGGAGGAAGTTCCGCCCATATTTCTTGCTGCAAAGGAGGTCTCTGCGGAGCGCTGTGTCTTGAACTGCATGGTGCGCTCCTTCTCCTTCTGGTACGGAGAATCGGGGTTGACCTTCTTCTGGGAGAAGTTCTCGGCAATGGACATCTTCTTGAGCTCGAGCTCGTTGCTGGGCTGGATCTCCTGCGAAGCCTCGAAGAGCGGGGAGCCGGTCTTTGCGTGGCTGGGCTTTTCGGGAGCGGCCTTCTTCTCGTTTTCGTCGTACTCGTAGAAGTCGTAGCTGTCGTCCTCGTCCTTGCCGCCTGCTGCGGAAGCGATCCTTGCGATGAGCATGATGACGAGCAGTACGCAGGGGAGAATGAGCAGCACGAGGATACCCGTTATGCTCTTTGCGAAGGTGATGAACTTGCCTATCTCTTCGCTGGAATTATAGCCCGTGCAGATAGCGATGACGCTTTCCTTGGAGACGCCGCCGGCAGTGTCCTCGGCGCCGTTGTAGTAGAGGCGGTACTTTATCGAGCCGTCATCAGCAGTAGTGACTGCGTACACACCGGCAACGTGGAGATTATTGGGATCTCCGGCGGGGTAAGCGATGACGATGTCCTTCTCGGTGAGGGTGACGTCAGATGCATCGGCAGCGAAAACAGCGGAGCCGGGGGTTATCTTGCTGTCAGCGCCGAAATTCACGTTCTGCTCGACGATGTAGATGTATCTCCCGAAGAGCTTCGGGGTCTTTCCTTTGGAGAATGCAATATTTATAGTCAGTGAAACTGCTATGGACAGCAGACATATCAATATCAGGAGGAATTTAAGTAACGAGCCGCTTTTCTTCTTAGCCATTTTTATCATTTCCTTTACTCTTATCTCGTCCGACCCGCCCGCGCGTATCTATTTTTATGCGCTCAGAACGAACTGTTTCTATTATAACACATCTCTTAGCGGATTTCAAACATTTTTGAAGTTTTATTTTTTAAAAATATATGCGTCGTTCTGACGGAAGAAAATTATGGTCGATTTGCACTGACCACGGCGCATTTTTTACACCATTTCAGCATTTTTCACAAAAACATGGCTCGTTATTCGTCCGGATAGGTACTCTCCTTAAACGATTTTTCGTAATATGTAAAATCCGTTGAGAAATATTTGTTGAAATATACAGTTGAAAATCCGAGTGAAAAGTGGTACAATTACAATATACATACTGTAATTTGTTCCGGCTGATAAAAGCGATTTATCGTCAGTATACTGTTCGGAGCAATATACTTTCAGTAATGGCCGCTCGGCGGCAAACAGATAAGGAGATATTACCATGGCTGCAAAAAAGGCAAACCCTCTTATGGAACGTATCAGACAGGAATTCCCGCGCAAGCTCACCGCGCTCTACAGCGTGTCCCCCGAGGAGGCTTCCGATAAGCAGGTATACCACGTTCTCTCTTCCATAATCGTGGATATACTGGGCACAAAGAGACAGAGCTTCATCAACCACACCCATTCCGTGGGCGGCAAGCAGATATACTACCTCTCCATGGAGTTCCTCATGGGACGCTCGCTCAAGACAAGCATATACAACCTCGAGCTCGCCGACGACATCAAGGCTATGCTCAAGGAGCACGACATCAACCTCGATAAGATCTACGAGTACGAGCCCGACGCAGGTCTCGGCAACGGCGGTCTCGGAAGACTCGCTGCCTGCTACCTCGACGGCCTCGCAACTCAGGGCTTCCCCGCAATGGGCTATTCTATCTGCTATGAGTACGGCATCTTCCAGCAGAAGCTTGAGGACGGCTGGCAGACAGAGCTCCCCGATAACTGGCTCCCCGGCGGCTCCGTATGGCTCGTTCCGAAGCCCGAGCTCGCTATTGATATCCACTTCGAGGGCGACCTCCAGGAATATTGGGACAACCAGTACCACTATATCTCGCACGTCAACTACAACACCGTTGTGGCTACACCTTACGATATGTACGTTTCCGGCTACGGCTCGGAGGGCGTCTCCGTGCTCCGTCTGTGGTCCGCGAAGGCTCCGAGCTTCGACATGAATATGTTCAACAAGGGCGACTATGCAAGCGCTCTCGCTCAGAACTCCATCGCGAACGCCATATCCAAGATACTCTACCCCAACGACAACCACCTCGAGGGCAAGAGCCTCCGTCTCCGCCAGCAGTACTTCCTCTGTGCGGCGTCCGTGGGCGATATCGTAAACAACCACATGAACGTTTACGGCACTCTCGAGAACCTCGCTGACAAGGTCGCTATCCACATCAACGACACCCACCCGACCCTCGCTATCCCCGAGCTCATGCGCATTCTCCTCGACGACTGCGGCTACACATGGGAGAAATCGTGGGATATCGTTACACGCACCTTCGCCTACACCAACCACACCGTTATGGCTGAGGCGCTCGAGAAGTGGGACGTCAACCTCGTGAAGGCTGTTATCCCGCGTATCTTCTCGATAATCGTGGAGATCAACAACCGCTACTGCCAGTCCCTCATGGAGAAAAACGGCAACGACAGCGCAAGAACTACCCGTATGTCCATCATCAAGGACAACCAGATACACATGGCTACCCTCTGCGTTGCGGTATCGCACAGCGTAAACGGCGTATCCAAGCTCCACTCCGAGATCATCAAGCACGATGTCTTCCGCGATGAGTACGAGAACACACCCGAGAAGTTCCTGAACGTCACGAACGGTATCGCGTACAGACGCTGGCTCTATCAGTCCAACCCCGCACTCACCAAGCTCCTCTCCGACACTATCGGCAAGAAGTTCATCAAGAATGCGGCAGAGCTGAGCAAGTTCAGACAGTTCCAGGACGACGAGGAAGTGCTCAACAAGCTCATGGCTGTCAAGAGACAGTCCAAGGACAGCTTCGCAAAGTACGTCAAGGCGAACAGCGGGCTCATCCTCAATCCTGACAGCATTTTCGACGTTCAGGTAAAGCGTCTCCACGAGTACAAGAGACAGCACCTCAACGTTATGAATATCCTCGCGGATTACGCGTATCTGCTCAATAATCCCGATGCGGACTTCACCCCCAAGACCTACATCTTCGCGGCTAAGGCTGCTCCCGGATACTACCTCGCAAAGCAGATCATCAAGATGATCTGGGCTATCTCCGAGGAGATAAGAAAGAACCCGCGCATAAGCCAGAAGCTCTCCGTGGTATTCCTCGAGAACTACTGTGTAACACTCTCCGAGCACCTCATGCCCGCTGCTGATATCTCCGAGCAGATATCCCTCGCAGGCACAGAGGCTTCCGGTACCGGCAACATGAAGCTCATGCTCAACGGTGCTGTTACCCTCGGTACCCTCGACGGCGCGAACATCGAGATCAAGGAGGCTGCCGGCGACGACAACATCGTCATCTTCGGCATGACCACCCCCGAGGTCAACGCTCTCAAGGAGAGAGGCTACAACCCGTCGGATTACTTCCACCACAACGGCACTATCCACGAAGCTATCGAGCGTATGTACCACGGCATAAACGGCTGCACCTTCAATGACGTTGCGAACTCCCTCAAGGACCGCGACCCCTACATGGTGCTCGCAGACTTCGAGTCCTACAGGAACGCGCAGAGATACTGCACAGAGTGCTACAACGACAAGCTCAAGTGGGCTAAGATGTCGCTCAACAACATCGCAGGAGCCGGAATATTCTCCGCTGACCGCGCTGTTACCGAGTACGCTGACAACATCTGGCACCTCCGCTGAGCGGGGAGCCCTGCGGGCAAAACTAATTTCATTGACCCTAAACGAAGAGGGGACGTATAATGTGATTATCCGTCCCCTTTTTTCGGGCAAGGCGGTGATACACCGTCTATCATTTTTTCTTCAGGAGCGTATTTGTGTATGAGACCCATATATGATACTTGGAATCTGAATTACAAGTCCATTTTCGGAGCAGTCAGACAGTTCGAGACGTGCAGGTTCACTATACGTCTGCCGCTCGATTTAACCCTCGATATGCCGCCTGTTCTTGTGCTTTTCCGCACCGGCTTCAAGGAGAGGTTCATCAACATGAACAGCATTAAAGAGGAGGAGGACTGCATGGCGTACTCCGCGGAGTACGACGCCCGCTACAGCGATGTCCATTACTACTACTTTGCCTACACGACCGGCGGTATCAGGCACTATATCAAGATGACCGACTGCCACCTCGGCTCGATCGACCACGGCGAGCTCTTCCAGCTCACTGTCTACAACCGCGCCTACGAGACCCCCGACTTCCTCAAGGGCGGGGTGATGTACCAGATATTCCCCGACCGCTTCTGCAAGAGCGGCAAGGTCCACGAGAATATCCCCGAGGGGCGCGTGCTCCGTGATGACTGGGGCGGTACGCCCTACTACAAGCCCGACCACAACGGTCATGTGTGGAACAATGACTACTTCGGCGGCGACTTCGCGGGTATACAGTCGAAGCTGGGCTACCTGAAGGACCTCGGCGTGACCTGTATCTACCTCAACCCGATATTCGAGTCCCACGAGAACCACCGCTACAACACCGCCGACTACATGAAGGCTGACCCTCTCCTCGGCACGAACGAGGAGTTCGAGGAGCTCTGCACGGAGGCTGAAAAGTACGGCATTTCAATTATCCTCGACGGCGTGTTCTCTCACACCGGCGCAGACAGCGTGTACTTCAACAAGTTCGGGCGCTACCCCGAGCCGGGCGCTTATCAGTCAAAAGACAGCCGCTATTTCGACTGGTACACCTTCATCGACTTCCCGAACGTCTACGAGGCTTGGTGGGGCATCGACACCCTCCCCAACGTCATCGAGAACAACCCCGACTATACCAACTTCATCTGCGGCGACGAGGGCGTGCTCCGCTACTGGCTCGACAAGGGCGCTGCGGGCTTCCGTCTCGACGTTGCCGACGAGCTCCCCGACCAGTTCCTGAACAACCTCCGCAAGTGCGTGAAGCGCTACGACAAGGACAAGATCGTCATCGGCGAGGTCTGGGAGGACGCCTCCAACAAGGAGAGCTACGGCATAAAGCGCCGCTACCTCCTCGGCGACCAGCTCGATTCCGTCATGAATTACCCCTTCCGCGAGGCTATAATCAGCTTCATGAAGGGCGGCAGTGCAAAGGAGCTCGTCTACTCCGTCATGACTATCCTCGAGCACTACCCGAAGCCGACTATCGACGTGCTGATGAACTTCGTCTCCACGCACGACATCGAGCGTGCGATAAACCGTCTCGGCGGCGACAACTGCGACGACAAGAGCAAGGACTGGATGGCTGACCGCTGGCTCACCCATGAGCAGTACCACCACGGCAAGGAGCTCCTCAAGGCGGCTATGGCGCTGATGTTCTTCCTGCCGGGCGTGCCGAGCATATACTACGGCGACGAAGCCGGCTTGCAGGGCTACAAGGACCCCTTCAACCGCCGCTGCTACCCATGGGGCAACGAGGACACCGACCTCATCGCGTATGTGACCGAGCTGAGCCGCGTGAGAAAGGCTATCCCGAACATGAAGTCCGGAAGGGCGTACTTCGTCATCAACGACGAGGAGATAGTTGACGAGCGTATCGCGGGCTTCACACGTCAGGGCGACACCATGGACTACATCTTCTTCATCAACCGCTCGGGGGACGAGGTCTGTCTTACGGATATCCCGGGCAAGCTGCCGAGGTTCACGGATTTCGGGCAGTATATCGGCAAATATGAAAACAACGCACTGACGATCGCGCCGTATGGCTACTCGATCATCACTGCGAAGTTCGTGGAATAAACAGAAAGGACGCTCCTGCGAGCGTCCTTTTTATGTATGGAGCATATTCTGTGCGACCGTCACCGGTCGCAGGGCATATAATTCAACGTGGCGACAAGGGGACGCTCTCTCTTGCAGAGCGCCTTTCAGATAGTTTCGCTTCGCCTTAAAAACTGAAAGCGAAGCGACCAGAGGTGCTGCCTCTGGACTCCGCCAAAGGGAACAGGTTCCCTTTGGAATCCCATTATTAAAGCTTATTTATCTCCGTGCCCTGACGTGTCTCGCGGACCTCGTATCCGAGCGCCGCGATCTTGTCCCTGATCTCGTCGGCAAGCGCGAAATCCTTAGCCTTGCGGGCTTCCCTGCGCTGCTCGATGAGGTCGAGCACCTCCTGCGGGATATCCTCCGCAGCGTCCGAAGCATTCTCCGCGAGAGCCTGCGCAGCCTGAATGAGACCCAGTCCCAGTACGCGGTCGAAGTCCGCGATGAGCGCGAGCTTCGTGACGCTGTTCGCGCCGGACTTCAGCACGTCGTACACCGCCGTTATCGCGAGCGAGGTGTTGAGGTCGTTGTCGAGGGCGTCGGTAAAGCTCTTCTTCAGCTCCGCGAACGCATTGTCGTCCACCTCTCCGCTCCTGTCCTTTACGAGCGGGACGAGCTTCTCCACGAGCTTATTGTACGAGGTCGCGGCGTTGTCGAGGTTCTCCCACGAGAACACAAGCGACTTCCTGTAGTGCGAAAGGAGGCAGAACCAGCGGTAGATCAGCGGTGAATAGCCCTTTTCCTCGAGCAGCGATACTGTCAGGAACTCGCCCGAGGACTTGCTCATCTTGCCGCTGTTGGTGTTGAGGTGGAGCACATGGAACCAGTAGTTGCACCACTTGTGCCCGAGGTACGCCTCGGACTGCGCGATCTCGTTGGTGTGGTGCGGGAAGGCGTTGTCGATGCCGCCGCAGTGGATATCGAGGTACTCGCCGAGGTTCTTCATGCTTATGCACGAGCACTCGATGTGCCAGCCGGGGTAGCCCACGCCCCACGGGGAGTCCCATTTCAGCTCCTGATCGTCGAACTTGGACTTGGTGAACCACAGCACGAAATCGGCTTTATTTCGCTTGTTGCCGTCCTCCTCGACGCCTTCGCGCACGCCGACTGCAAGATCTTCCTCCTTGAAGTCGTTGAAGACGTAGTACTTCTCGAGCTTGGAGGTGTCGAAGTAGATATTTCCGCCCGCCTCATAGGCATAGCCCTTCTCCATGAGGGTCGTGATGACGCGGATGAACTCGTCGATGTAGGTGGTCGCGGGGACTACCACGTCGGGGGTCTTGATGTTGAGCTTAGCGCAGTCCGCGAAGAAAGCGTCGGTGTAGAACTTAGCTATCTCCATGACGGTCTTGTGCTCACGCTTTGCGCCCTTGAGCATTTTGTCGTCGCCGGTGTCGCCGTCGCTGGTGAGGTGTCCGACGTCGGTGATGTTCATTACGCGCTTTACGTCCAGACCCGTGTAGCGCAGATATTTCTCGAGGATATCCTCCATGATGTAGCTGCGCAGGTTGCCGATGTGCGCGAAGTGATAGACCGTAGGTCCGCAGGTGTACATACTCACCTTGCCGGCTTCATGGGGTATGAATTCTTCTTTTTTGTGTGAAAGTGAATTATAAAGGTACATATTATTCCTCCATTTTATTTCAAAATGCGTGTGGCCGTCACCGGTCACAAATATCATTTTACGGTACGGGAACAAGGGAGCGCCCTACGGATTTGCGGAACGCTGCCCATCACCCCGCCCAAGGTCGGTCATTTATACACCTGCGGCGTTCATGCGGAATATGCAGGCTCAGAACGACCATATATCCGGCGGGGCGTTAGTGATGTTCAGCTTTGAGAAATACCCGAACATCATCAGGAACTCCGGTATCATGCTCAGTCCGTCACGGTAGTACGCAGCGGTTCGCTCGTCCGGGTCGTAAATGTATGCGTACTGCTCGGGACACTTAAAGTTCCAGTCCGCGGACTGACTGTTGAACGAGAGCATGAAATACGCTCCGTCCTCGCGTATGCCGGCGCTCGCCGCGAGCAGCTCGTAGCTGCCGAAGTACGCCGACGGCACGACCGCAGCCTTGCTGCCGTCAAAGCCTATCGCCGCCATGAGCGGTCTGTCTGCGCGGACGGCTTCGTGGACAGTCTCCGTATCAGGGAGCTTAAGTATCTCCATTCTTCATCGCCTCGACTTCCTTTTTCAGCTTGTCGATCTCGTCGCGGAGACGGCAGAACTCCAGACTTACGGGGTCGGGAATGTGTATCTGGTCGATCTCCTGCGTAACGCACGGCGCTATCTTCTCGCCGTTCATGCGGACTACCCTCGCGGGAACTCCCACGGCAGTACAGTTGTCCGGGATAGCATTCAGCACGACTGCATTCGCCGCTATCTTGACATTGTTCCCCACCTTGAACGGTCCGAGCACCTTCGCTCCCGCGCCGACGAGGACGTTGTCCCCGAGGGTGGGGTGACGCTTACCCTTGTCCTTGCCGGTGCCGCCGAGGGTCGCGCCCTGATATATCAGGCAGTTGTCCCCGACGACTGCGGTCTCGCCGATGACCACGCCCATGCCGTGGTCGATGAAAAGTCCCCTGCCGATGGTCGCGCCGGGGTGTATCTCGATACCGGTGCGGCGGCGGGCTCTCTGCGATATCATGCGGGCTATGGTGAACATCTTCCGCCGGTAGAACCAGTTCGCGCGGCGGTAGCTGCGTATCGCGACGAGGCTGGGATAGGTCATCAGTATCTCAAAGGAGCTGCGTGCGGCAGGGTCGCGCGCCTTGATGAGCGCGATATCTTCCTTTATTCTGTCAAACAATCGTGGATTCTCCTTTCGGTAAACGAAAAGCCCCCGGGGTATGTTCCCCGGAGGCGTATGTACGCGGTCCCACTCCGATTTGTAGCTTTTTTCCCGTAACGAGGGCTACGCCGCGGGATACTCATTTCCCCCGCGGAGCTGACAGTTGCACTTCACCTGCCCCGCCTGCGCCGTCGCACCGACCCGACGCTCTCTGTAAGGCTCAAAACAAGCTACTCTAACTGCTGCGCTTTTCAATTCATAGTTCTATACTATTATATGCGATTTGCGCGGATTTGTCAAGAGCGATATGAAATGTCCGCCCCTGCAATGATCATTTCATCTTCCGTCGGTTACCCTTATCTCCGTTGCCGCGAAGCACTGTGCGGCGCCGGTGATATCGCTCGAAAACGTCGGCACAGGCAGACCGTTCACGCCGAACAGCTCCACCTCCGCGTAGTTTGTCCACTTGTAACGCACCGCACTGACCGCTCCGTCCGCGGTAAGGACTATCGTATCGCCGTCAATGCGCGCCGCCGCCGGAGACCACTCCCCGCCGACCCTGACCTCGAACCCGCGGAGATCGCCGCGCACCTCGAAGCCCTCGCAGTTGGCGAAATACAATCTTACCTCGCTCGCACTCTGCACGAATTCCCTGAACAGCGGAGGAAGAGTTTCTCTCCGGCTCATTCCGCCGTAGACCCCGCTCATCGCCTGTAGGAAGAGCCTGTGTCCGACCGGCTGCTTGTCGGTCGGGTGGATATTGTTGAACTCACCGCAGTCCAGCGCGACCGCAATGCCGGTGTTCCGAACTGTCTGGAAGACCCTCATCTGTGCCTGACGTATCACCGCCCAGTTGTCACGGTCGGGATCCTCGGCGTACTTGAACATCGGCAGCTGCACCAGCAGGAACGGCAGCTCCTCGTCGCACCAGTCAATGCGCCAGTTCCTGATGAGTGCGCTCATCAGCGTATAATAGGCGTGCGGGCGGTGGTCGTCGGACTCGCCCTGATAGTAGATGAATCCCGCGAGGGTATAGGGGCACACGCGGGAGATCATGGTCTCGTAGAGCCCGCACGGACGCATGGGGTTGGTGCAGCCCATAGGTCCGGGGTAGCGGTTCTTGCCGCAGATCTCCTCGAGCTCAGCCCATTTGATGTCCGGGCGCTCGGCGTAGCATTTCTGCATACGCTGCTCCCACGCGCTCTGGTAGACGCAGTACTCGTCGTACTCAGCCGCCATTTCTTCGGGGGCCTTCCCGGCACAGGCGGTCTCGTAATCCTCGATATACGGGCGTGTGGCACTGCTCTCCATGAGCGTCTGTCTGCTCACCCACGCCGAAGCGGACGTCCCGCCCCAGTTGCAGCCGATCACGCCCACGGTCACACCAAGTTTACGGCTCAGCTCGCGGGCGAAGTAGTACCCCACAGCCGACCAGCACGCGGAATCCTCCGCAGAGGCAGTCTTCCAGCGGCTCTCAGCCTCGGAGCGGTAAAGCTCTCCGCATACCGTCGAGACCTTGGGTGTGTAGTAGAAGCGCACGTTCTCCCCGGAGCACTCCGCGAGAGCCTGCGCGCCGTATCTGTCGTTGTGCAGCTCGAATTCCATGTTGGACTGTCCGCCCGCGAGCCACACCTCACCGACTGCGACATTCACGAACTCGATGCGCTGCGTTCCGCACTCCACCGCAACGGTGATGCTGTCCGCAGCACTCATCGGCGGGAGCACAGCCTCCCAGCGGAGCCCGCTTTTCACGGCTTCCGCGCTTATGCCAAGCTCCGGCACGGAAACGCTTATCACGTCCGTGTCGGAGCTGTCGTATGTTCCGAATATCCTCACGCATTTTCCGCGCTGGAGCACCATATCATCACTGAAAACAGCAGCCGCTCTCATAGCCTTCCTCCGTTATCCGTTGATCTTGATAATGTCGTGCAGCATGAGCTGCCTGATGAGCACGAAGCGCGCCTCGTCGCGGCATTCGGGCTTCACCATGTAGTACATATACATCTCGATGAGGTTGAACAGTTCTGCCGTCCTGCCCTCTATCTTGAACTGCTCGAAGCCCATGGGGACGTACTTCTCCCAGATGTCGTCCGGGGAGACGTGATTGCGCAGACCTTTTATCTCGAAGAGCGTGCGGCTCATGCAGCCGCAGCCTGTCTCGGGTACGAGCTCTGGGTGCTCACGTCTGACCTTTTCCGCATTGAACGGCGCATTCTTATACTTACGCACATGGTCAGCGTAGGCTATCTGCTCGTAGCCGATAGCGCGGTAGTGGTCGGAGCGGCGCATACAGTCCGGCTCGCAGCAGGCGTTGACGAGTATCTCGCAGTCCTGCTTGCGGGGAAGTGTCTCCAGCACGTCGAAGCGGTTGTTGAGGTCATAGTCGATGACGACTATGTGGTAGTCATTTTCAAGCTCGCCGCGAAGCACGCCGGGGTCGGTTATGCGCTTGCAGGTCGAACTGGTTATCTTGTACTTGGGGTAGTTTTTTCGGATATAGTCCTCGAGCAGCGGCGAGAAGACTATCGCCTCATTCATGCCGTTGTTGGCGAGGTTCATGACCATGTTGCAGAACTCATCGCTGAGGTGCTTCTTCTCCAGCACAGGATTGGTGAACGTGAAGCGCAGGGGTATATCGCGCTTGTTGAATTCACTTATGACCTGCCTGATGAAGCTCTTGTCGCAGATACCAGTCTGGAAGCGTCCGCCGTTCCAGAGCGACGGCGGGAACACGCCGTACACGGACGCTATCTCCACGCCCTCCCGGAAATACTGCGGGCAGTTGCGGAGCATTTCCACAAATATGAGATTGAACTCGAAATGCGAGGAAAAGTCCGGCAGATGAAATCTAACTCTCATGCGTTCCTCCGCTTATCTGAAGATCAGCGAGCCGGTCTTCTCGAGGGAGCGGAGTATCGTAAAGCGCGCCTCGTCGCGGCATTCGGGCTTCACCATGTAGTACATATAGGTCTCGAGGACGTTGAGGGTGTTCGCCGTCCTGCCCTCTATCTTGAACTGCTCGAAGCCCATGGGGACGTACTTCTCCCAGATATCGTCGGGGGAGATGTGGGTGCTGAGACCCTTTATCTCGAAGATACCGCGCTGACCGTACTGGCACTTGTAGAAGCCCTTGGGGTCGTACTTGGGCAGGTCGAAGGGCTGACCGGGGTGCTTCTTTATGTGCTCGCAGTAGGCTATCTGCTGGTAGCCGATGGAGCGGTAATGCTCTGCGCGGACCTTGCAGCCCGGCTCACAGCAGGCATTCGCGAGGAACTCGCAGTCCTTCTTGCGCGGGAGCTTTTCGAGTATGTCGAACTTATTGTTGAGGTCGTAATCGACCACGACGATGTGGTAGTCCTTCTCGAGCTCGGCGGTAAGGCGCTCAGCGTCGTCAAGGCGCTTGCAGGTCGAGCTGGTGAGCTTGTACTTGGGATAGTTCTTGCGGATATAGTCCTCGAGCACCGGCGACACCACGATAGCTTCGTTCAGACCGTTGTTCGCGAGGTTGAGTATCATGTTGCAGCGCTCGTCGGAGAGATGCTCCTTCTCGAGGACGGGGTTGGTGAACGTGAAGCGGAGCGGTATCCCGCGGTCGTTGAACGCCTTGATAGCGCCCTTGATGAAGGTCTTGTCGTAGAAGCCGCCCTGCGGTCTGCCGCCGTTCCAGAGACACGGCGGGAATACGCCGTAGACGGAGGCTATCTCCACGCCCTCGCGGAAGAAGTCGGGGCGGTTCTTCAGCATTTCCGCCATCATAAGGTTGAGCTTGAAATGTCCCGAAAAATCGGGGAGGTGGAATCTTACTCTCATTTTAATTCTCCTTGTGTATCAAAGTCCGCGCAGTCACCGCGCTCGCACGCGACGGTATATCCCGCAGCTTCTATTCGTCTTTGCAGGCAGCCGCGGCACTCAGCCGCTTCCTCGCCTGTGCAAATCTTGTTGTCGTAGAGATCGTACTTTTTCCGCACTCTCACCGGGGAGAGATTCGGCATCACGACGTTGCAGCCCGTTTGCAGCCCCAGCTCCCTGCCGTTCGGAGCGATAGTCCCGAGGGCGGTCGTCGCGGGGAGCAGCACCTTCGGGAACATCAGACGCAGTATCCCGAGCAGCCGCAGCGTGAGGGCGAGAGTCCCCGGTTTTTCGCCGGAAAACGGTGTGCTGTGGTGGGGTATGAATGGTCCTATGCCTATCATCTGCGGGCGGAGCTCCTGCAAAAAGCGCAGATCCGCGATGAGGTCGTCCACTGTCTGGAACGGCGCTCCTACCATGAATCCAGCCCCGACCTGGTATCCGAGCGACTTCAGGTCGGACAGGCATCTCTTGCGGTTTTCGAGACTCAGCTCAGCCGGGTGGAGCTTTGCATAGAGCTCCGGGCTCGCAGCCTCGTGGCGCAGGAGGTATCTGTCCGCGCCAGCGTCCTTAAGGCGCTTGTAGCTCTCATGCGAGCGCTCTCCGAGGGAGAGCGTAATGGCGCAGTCGGGGTATTTTCCGCGTATCTCGGAGACTATGCCGCACATCACGTCGTCGGTGAAGTGCGGGTCCTCGCCGCCCTGCATGACGAACGTCCGGAAGCCCAGCTCGTAGCCGTTTTCGCAGCACGCGAGAATGTCCTCACGGCTCAGGCGGTAGCGCTCGGCGTCGCGGCTGCTGCGGCGTATCCCGCAGTACAGACAGTCGTTCCTGCAATAGGAGGAGATCTCGATAAGTCCGCGCAGGAAGACCTTTTCCCCGTACTCACGCCGGCGCACCTCGTCGGCTCTTCTGCGCAGGAGCTCGGCAGTCTCCGGGGACTCGTCCGTGATGAGCGCACGCAGCTCCTCGTCGGTGAGGTCGGAGGTGAGGTACAGCTTTTCGATGATGTCGTTCATGCTCAACCGCCCAGCCTTATCATTTCGTCGATACAGCGGCGTGCGTCGGCGATGAGCTGATCGTCCATGAGTATCTCGAACGCCCCGCCGTTCTCTATCCCGAGCAGCGACTCGTAAACGTCCGGCAGCGTGGTTATCTTCATGTTGCGACAGACGAGATCCTTCGACAGCGGGTAGAACTTCTTCCCGGGGCAGTCGTACTGCAAATGCTCCGCGATAGAGTTCTCCGTGCCGATAATGAATTCCTTTGCATCGGACTTCTTCGCAAAGTCCATGATACCGCTCGTCGAGCCGACGTAATCCGCCTGCTTCACTACCTCCGGCTGACATTCCGGGTGTACCAGCAGAAGAGCGCCGAGGTGCTCTGCGCGGGCCTTTTCGACGTGACGCTTAGTCATCGCAGCGTGGGTCGGACAGCCGCCGCTGAGGAGCTTGATGTCCTTGTCGGGGCACTGATCCTTTATCCAGCTGCCGAGGTTGCAGTCGGGGATAAAGAGTATCTTCTCCGCGTCCATAGCCTTGACTATCCGCAGTGCGCTCGATGAGGTCACGCAGACGTCACATACGGTCTTCAGCGAGGCTGTGGTGTTGATGTACGCCACTACCGTGCGGTCAGGCTCCTTCTCGCGAATGGCGGAGATGAGGTCCCTGTCCATCTGCTCAGCCATAGGGCAGCCCGCCTGACGGTTCGCGAGGAAAACGCGCTTCTCGGGGGAGAGCATCTTCGCGGTCTCCGCCATGAAGTGTACCCCGCAGAACAGGATATTCTTATTGCTCACGCCCTTCGCGTCAACGCTGAGCTTGTAGCTGTCGCCCGTAAAATCGGCTATCTCAACTATCTCCCGCGCCTGATAGCTGTGCGCGAGGACAGCGGTGTCGGTCTCTTTTTTGAGTTGCAGGATCTTGTCCTGCATTTCGCGTACTGTCATGGTATTCTCCTTTATCAGAGCGATGTCTCTGCGATGACCTCGACCTCGACGAGCGCATTCTTGGGCAGAGCCTTTACTGCCACGCAGCTGCGTGCCGGGAGGGAGGTGAAATACTTTGCGTAGACCTCATTGAATGCCGCAAAATCGCCCATATCAGCGAGGAAACAGGTGGTCTTCACGACCTTTTCGAGCGAGGAGCCCGCGGTCTCGAGGACTGCCGCGAGGTTCCTGCACACCTGCTCGGTCTGTCCGGCGATGTCCTTTGCCTCGATAGCGTTCGTTGCGGGGTCAATGGCTATCTGACCGGAGGTGTAGACCATTCCGCCCGCTACCATTGCCTGTGAATACGGTCCGACTGCCGCCGGAGCTTTCTCTGTGTGTATCTTTATCATAACGATCATTCCTTTCGTTTACAGTGCTTCTGCTATTTTCTGCGTCATCTCCGAGCACGAGAGCGGAGCGCCCTCCTCGGCGCCCATGAGGTCTGCGGTGCGGTATCCGGCGTTGAGAACGCTGTCCACAGCCGCTTCTATACAGTCAGCCTCCTCCGCGAGACCGAACGAATACCTCAGCATCATCGCTCCGGAGAGGATAGTCGCTATGGGGTTCGCCCTGTCCTGACCGGCTATGTCGGGCGCACTACCGTGAATCGGCTCGTACATTCCCCTCGTCGAAGCGCCCAGTGACGCCGACGCGAGCATACCTATCGAGCCGGTTATCTGCGAGGCTTCGTCCGAGAGTATGTCCCCGAACATATTCGAGGTCACGATGACGTCGAACTGCCGCGGGTCGCGCACGAGCTGCATTGCGGCGTTGTCCACGAACATATCCCTGTATTCGACCTCCGGGTACTCCTCCGCGAGGGCGTGCATGGTCTTCCGCCACAGCCGCGAGGATTCGAGGACGTTCGCCTTGTCGATACTGCAAAGACGTCTGCTGCGCTTCATGGCGGTGTCGAATGCCACCCTGCCGATACGCTCTATCTCAGTGACGCTGTAAGCCTCGGTGTCGAATGCCTCCTCGCCGAACCTGCCCTGTCTGTAGCCGCGCTCACCGAAGTAGATACCGCCGGTCAGCTCGCGGACTATCATGAGATCGAAGCCCTCCCCGACTATCCCGTCCTTGAGCGGAGAAGCCGCACGCAGCGCGGGATAGAGCTTCGCGGGGCGGAGGTTCGTGTAGAGCCCGAGCGCCGAGCGTATCCCGAGGAGCGCCTTTTCAGGGCGGTTGTCGCCTGGCTGGTCGTCCCACTTGGGACCTCCCACCGCGCCGAGCAGCACGCTGTCCGACGCGAGACAGCCGTCAACAGTTTCCTGCGGGAGCGGCTTGCCTGTGGCGTCGATAGCACAGCCGCCGATGAGGTATGGTGTGAAAACAAATCTGTGTCCGAACCTTACTGCCGTCTTTTCGAGGATAACGACGGCGCTGTCCACTATCTCGGGACCTATGCCGTCGCCTCTGAGCAACGCTATGTTAAAATCCATGTTTATCAGACCTTTTTCTAATTACTGATTCCGCATTCCGAATCTACTTTATCGCCCCGTTCGCTATGGAGCTGACCAGCCCGCCGTTCCCGATCATCGTCTGGATGAACTCCGGGAACGGTGCTGTCCTGAACTCCGCGCCCGTAGTCAGGTCGCGGATAATGCCGTTATCGAGGTCAGCCTCCACGCGGTCGCCCTCGGAGATCGCCTCCGCCGCCTCGGGACATTCAACTATCGCCAGACCTATGTTGATAGCGTTGCGGTAGAAGATACGCGCGAAGCTCTTCGCGATGACGAGCGAGACTCCGCTCGCCTTGATAGCTATAGGAGCGTGCTCGCGGGACGAGCCGCAGCCGAAGTTGTTCCCCGCAGCGATGATGTCCCCCGGCTTAACGCGGGATACGAAGGTCCTGTCGAGGTCCTCCATGCAGTGCGAGGCGAGTTCCGCGTGGTCGCTCGTGTTGAGGTAGCGCGCGGGGATTATGACGTCGGTATCGACGTTGTCGCCGTATTTTATAACATCGCCTGTGTACTTCATTCGCTCATCACCTCCCACGGACTTGCTATGCGTCCTGTTACTGCGCTCGCTGCCGCGACTGCCGGGCTCGCGAGGTAGACCTCGGAATCAACGTGCCCCATGCGTCCTACGAAGTTACGGTTGGTCGTGGTGACTGCGCGCTCGCCGGCGGCGAGTATGCCCATGTGTCCGCCGAGACAGGGTCCGCAGGTCGGTGTCGAAACGACCGCGCCGCTCTCGATGAACGTCCGGAGCAGCCCCTCCTCCATTGCAGCGAGGTAGATGCTCTGCGTCGCGGGGATAACGATGACGCGCACGTTCTTCGCGCACTTCTTCCCCCGCATTATCTCCGCAGCCGCGCGGAGATCCTCCAGTCTGCCGTTCGTGCACGACCCGATGACCACCTGATCTATCGGTATCTCGCTGAACTCACCGAATGTCTTTGCGTTCTCGGGCAGGTGCGGGAATGCGACCGTCGGCTCTATCGCGGAGAGGTCTATTTCCAGTGTTTCGTCGTACTCAGCGCCGGGGTCGGCGGTGTATATTGCCGGCTCAACCGCGCCGTGCTCACGCAGGTAGGCGAGAGTGACGCCGTCTACCTCGAAGATACCGTTCTTCGCGCCGGCTTCGACAGCCATGTTCGCTATGCACAGGCGGTCTGCCATAGTCAGGGACGAAAGCCCCTCGCCGGTGAATTCCATAGACTTGTACAGCGCGCCGTCCACGCCTATTTTTCCGATGATATGCAGGATAACGTCCTTGCCGGAGACGTGCCTCCGCAGCTTTCCCGTGAGGACTATCCTCATTGCGGAGGGCACCTTGAACCACGCCTTGCCTATCGCCATAGCGCACGCCATGTCCGTCGAGCCGACGCCCGTCGAGAAAGCGCCGAGCGCTCCGTAGGTACAGGTGTGGGAGTCCGCGCCGATGACCGCATTCCCGGCGGTGACGAGACCTCTTTCCGGTAGGAGGGCGTGCTCAATGCCCATCTGCCCGACATCGTAAAAGTGGGTTATGTCCTTTTCGCCGCAGAAATCCCGGCACATTTTGCACTGCTCCGCCGCCTTGATGTCCTTGTTCGGGGCGAAGTGGTCCATGACCATTGTGATCTTATCTCTGTCGAACACGCTGTCCCTGCCGAGCCTTGCGAACTCCTTTATCGCGACCGGTGAGGTGATGTCGTTGCCGAGCACGAGGTCGAGGGAGGCGAGGATAAGCTCTCCCGCCTGCACGCTCTCCCTGCCGGAATGAGCCGCAAGTATCTTCTGCGTCATTGTCATAGCCATATTATCACGCTTTCAAGTATTATTTGAGGTCGCTGTAGCTTATCACCTCGGGCTGATTAGTGAAGTGACTTCCTATCGTCTTCTCGACCCATACCATGTCGTACCACGTTGAGAACTTGTACCCGCACTTATGGAAGCGTCCCGCGACCGCATAGCCCATGTGCCTGTGGAAGCCGAGGCTGTTGTCGGTGAGGTACTTGTCCTCGGTCTCTGGGACGGAAATGCAGGCGTACAGGTTGGTCACGCCCATTCTGCGGAGTATCTCCTCGAGCTCGGTGTAGAGGTGCTTGCCTATGCCGCATTTCTGGAAGTCCTTGTGCGCGTAGACGGTCAGCTCTGCCGACCAGTCATAGGCTCTGCGACCCACGAACGGGGCTGCGTAGGCGAAGCCCACTACCTTTCCGTCAGCCTCCGCGAGGATATAGGGGTGCCGGACGGTTATCTCCTCCATGCGCCTGCGGAACTCCTCAACGGTCGGGACGTCGTACTCGAACGTCACCGCGGTGTATTTGACGTAATATGCGTATATCCCGAGCAGCGCCTCTGCGTCCTCCGGCAGTGCGCGCCTTATCAGCAGCTTCATACAGACAGCTCCTTTGTGTTTGTTTTATGCGATGTGCAGCATCACACCGTTATTTTACGGTCTTCAGGCAGTTCTCGCCGCGCTCAAGGGACACTATCCCCGTGCGGCACATCTCCATTATCCCGTAGGGCTTGACGAGCTCGATGAATGCATCTATCTTCGAGCTCTCGCCGGTCAGCTCACACACGAGCGCCGTCGGGGAGTAGTCCACTATCTTCGAGCGGAATATCTCCACCGCGGTCATGATGTCCTGACGGTAGTCCTGCGAGTTGCGGACCTTTATCAGCAGCAGCTCACGGATAACGGAGCCGTTCTGGTCGAGCACCTCGACCTCGCGGACGTCGTGCAGCTTTTCGAGCTGGCGGAGTATCTTCTCCTTGATGTCATCGTCGCCGCGGAAGGATATCGTAATGCGCGAAAATCCCGGCGATTCGGTCTCGCCCACGGTCAGCGAGTCGATATTGAAGCCGCGCCGCGTGAACATTCCCGATACTCTTGAGAGCACGCCGGATATATTCGATACCAGAACGGCTATTACATACTGATCTCCCATTGTGCTCACCTCAGTCTATCTCTGTGATTATCTCGTCTATCGAGCCGCCCGGCGGGAGCATGGGCAGCACGAATTCGTCGCAGTCCACTGCGCAGTCGATGACGAACGGACCGTTGTACCCGAATGCGTCCTTTACCGCCTTTTCGAGCTCCTCAGCAGTGGTACACTGCGCCCCTGCTGCTCCGAAAGCCTCCGCGAGCCGCACGAAGTTCGTCCGGCGGTTGAGGGTGGTGTTGGAGTAGTGCCTGTCGTAGAACATGGTCTGGAGCTGGCGCACCATGCCGAGCACTCCGTTGTTCATGATGATTATGACCACGGGGGTGTGCTGGGTCACAGCGGTCGCGAGCTCGTTCAGGCTCATGCCGAAGCCGCCGTCGCCCGTGAACAGAACTATGCGTTTGCCAGTCGCTGCGTGAGCGCCTATGGCAGCTCCCACGCCGAAGCCCATCGTACCCAGTCCGCCGCTCGAAAGGAAGCTCCTCGGGCGTTTAAGCGGGTATCTCTGGGCAGTCCACATCTGGTGCTGACCGACGTCTGTGACTACTATCGGGTCGTCCGCGCCCGCACTGACGATGTCGATGATCGTGTATGGATCGAGCCGGCGTGGAGCGGGCTTATTATCCGTATCGCCGGGCACGGAGGGGATAACGTATCCCTTGCTGCGGGAGGCAGCGAGCGCACGCTCTGTGCGGCGCTTCTCCTCGGCACGGAGCTGGACTATCCGCGCGGACCAGTCCGGGTGCTCCTGCTGGCTTATCATGGCAGTGAGCCGCTCGAGCGCGTCCTTGATGTCGCCCTCAGCAGCAAGGTCTGCGAAGACATTCTTCTGGAGCTCAGCGCAGTCTATGTCGATATGGATGAGCCTGAAATTCCTTGAGGAGCGCTCCTTGTTGCCGGTCGATCTGTCGGAGAACCTCACCCCGAGCGCGATAACGAGGTCAGACTCAGCCTCGGCTGCGGAGGAGGCGAAGTGGCCGTGCATACCCTGCATACCGAGGAAGCGGGGGTGGTCGGTCGGAACTGCGGACAGTCCCATGAGCGAGCAGCCCATAGGCGCATCGATCTTTTCCGCGAACTCAAGGAGCTCCTGCGAAGCCTTGCCCGAGATCACGCCGCCGCCGAAGTAGATGTACGGACGCTGCGCGTTCCTTATCATCTCGGCAGCCCTTTCGAGCCTGCCCTCGTCCGCGAACCGTAGCGGGTAGGGTATGACAGGCTGCTTCTGTGCCTCGAAGCTGCACAGCGCTGTCTGGACGTCCTTGGGGATATCAACGAGGACAGGCCCCGGGCGTCCTGATTTCGCTATCTTGAAAGCCATGCGGATAGTGTCCGCGAGCTCGTTTACGTCCTTGACGATGAAATTGTGCTTCGTCACGGGCATGGTCACGCCGACGATATCGACCTCCTGGAAGCTGTCCCTGCCGATGAGCGAGCACGGAACGTTTCCCGTTATCGCCACGAGCGGCACAGAATCGAGGTAAGCCGTAGCTATGCCCGTAACGAGGTTGGTCGCGCCCGGACCCGAGGTCGCGATGACTACGCCGGTCTTGCCGGTGGCTCTCGCGTAGCCGTCAGCAGCGTGAGCAGCGCCCTGCTCGTGGGCGGTGAGAATGTGTCTTATCCTGTCGCGAGCGGTATACAGCTCGTCGTAGAGGTCGATGACCTGACCGCCGGGGAAGCCGAAAACGGTATCGCAGCCCTGCTCGATCAGAGTCTCAACAACGATCTTTGCACCTGAGATCTCCATGCTTATTATTCCTTCTCAAAAATTTATGTTAAACAAAAAAACTCCGGCGTTCTGCCGGAGATAGCGCACATTACCGGTACGCGCAGCGTACACGTCAGGCAAGAGCTTCATTCGGGCAGAGCGGACTAAGACTGCGGTCAGCCGAGCTGACGACCGCGCCGCAGATCAGGACAGTACCGGAAGATATCATTTCGGTTCTCATCATGCTTCGCTCCTTATGACAACTCTTGCTACCAATGATAGCACTTTTTAATAAAGAAATCAATAAGGAGCGGGATATTTGATTTTATTTTATGCACTACACACAGTTTTCAACACGGTTTATTGTGCATGATCGCGAGCGGTGTCAGGCGCGGTGCTGCGTCACACCGCCGAGCCGCGCACCATATTGTTCACCGCGCTGACCAGCGCCTTTATCGACGAGGAAATGATATCGTTGTCGATACCCGTGCCCCAGAAGCACTCTCCGCCCGCCGACACTATCCCAACATAAGACACCGCCTGCGAGGTCGAGCCGACCTCCAGCGCGTGCTCGGTGTAGGTGTTGAGACTGTACTCAAGCCCCGTGCAGGAGCGTATCGCGTTGCTGACAGCGTCAAGACGTCCGTTTCCGCTGTCTACCGCGTGGATATGCTTGCCGTTGAAATCAACGTCAATGGACGCCTCGATGCCGTTGCGCTGGGCGAAGTGTGCCTCCGTGAGCGCAAGCGGGGAGGTGATGTCCACATAGTTGCTGCGGAATATCTCGTAGACCTCGTCCGGCATGAGCTCGCGGTGGCTGCGGTCGGAAATGCCCTTGACCAGATACCCCACGCTCTCCCGCATTTTCTTGGGAAGGTCGTAGCCGAAGCGGGTCTCGAGGATAAACCCGATACCGCCCTTTCCGGACTGACTGTTGATACGGATAACGTCGGTCTCGTACCTGCGCCCGACGTCGCTGGGGTCGATCGGAAGATAGGGAACGTTCCATATCTCCGAGCCCTTTTCCTCGCGCCACTTCATTCCCTTCGCGATCGCGTCCTGGTGCGAGCCCGAGAACGCCGCAAAGACGAGCTTTCCGGAGTACGGCTGGCGCTCGTAGACGCTCATGCCGGTGACGCGGGTATATATCTCGGTTATCGACGGTATATCACCGAGCTCGAGCTGCGGGTCGATGCCCTGTGAGTACATATTCAGCGCGAGGGTGATGATGTCCACATTGCCCGTGCGCTCGCCGTTTCCGAAGAGTGTTCCCTCGACGCGGTCAGCGCCCGCGAGCAGACCCATTTCAGTGTCCGCGACCGCGCATCCGCGGTCGTTGTGGGGATGCAGCGAAACTATCACGTTCTCGCGGTATCTCAGGTTCTCGCACATATACTCCACCTGATTCGCGTAGACGTGCGGCATGGACAGCTGCACGGTCACAGGGAGGTTGATTATGACCTTGTCGCCGGGGGTCGGCTGCCATACGTCGAGAACGGCGTTGCAGACCTCAAGGGCGAATTCGGGCTCGGTGCCGGTGAAGCTCTCGGGCGAGTACTCGAACCTGTAATTGCCCTCATAGCGCTCGCGGTACTCCTTGCAGAGCTTCGCGCCCTCTACGGCGATAGCCTTTATCTCCTCCTTCGACTTGCGGAAGACCTGCTCCCGCTGAGCCGCGGAGGTCGAGTTGTAGAGGTGGACTATCGCGTTTTTGCAGCCGCGCAGAGCCTCGAAGGTCTTTTCGATTATGTGCTCGCGGGACTGCGTGAGCACCTGTATCGCGACGTCATCGGGAATGAGGTCCTGCTCGATGAGGGCGCGGCAGAACTCGTATTCGGTGTCAGAAGCCGCCGGGAAGCCGATCTCTATCTCCTTGAAGCCTATCTCCACCAGCTTGCTGAAGAATTCGAGCTTTTCGCCGAGACTCATAGGCGTGATGAGAGCCTGGTTGCCGTCGCGCAGATCTACGCTGCACCACTGCGGGGCGCGGTCGATATAGGAGCGCTGAGCCCATTTCATCGCGGTCTGCGGCGCTTCAAAGAACTGCCGCGTGTACTTCTGGATGTTTTTCATAAAAATACCTCCGTTCCGATCCGTTTGAAAACTGCATAATGGCAATAAAAAAGTCTCCTCCATGCAGTGCATGGAAGAGACGAAGCTGATTCTTACTCCGTGGTACCACTCTTCTTGACGTATGATACGCCCACTCGTCTGCGTCGGATCAACGCATATCTCTGTAACGGGAGAGCCCGTTCAAGCCTACTCTGCCGCGCACTGCCTTCTCAGACCGCGCTGTCATCCCAGACCGCGCCGCCTCACAGACCCCGCTGCCCTTTCAGACAGCACCGCCATTCCAGACCGCACCCGCCGCTTTCAGCCGACTGCTCAGGGAGGAGCTATGACCCGTGTCCGTCTGCTGCCTTTCACCCTCCGGCAGCTCTCTGTGAAAACATCTGCGGGCTTTGTTTCCCTTCATCGCATTTTTGGTGATTCTCATAATAGCACGTTTTATGCGGTTTGTCAAGTGGTATGAGAAAAAATGCACGTCCATGGGGAGGATTTCCCGCCCGTAACTGCCCCGTCCATAAAGGGTAGTTGTGCATACTGCCATAAAAATGCAGGGAAATTTGTAAATTCCGCCGGATTCTATTGACACAGGCGGGCGTATTTGTTATAATGACTATGTAGCGTTATATGACGTTGCATATAAGATAGATACAAAAATAACAAAGGAGACCCGGCTCAATACGCCGGAAATATCATGATAAGCAAAAGAGACCGGTATAAAAGAATAATATCCCTCAGTCTCGCTCTCATACTTCTCGGTATCCTCACGGGCACCTTCGCCTTCGTGTGGTACACATACTACAGCGAGACCATAGTCCTGCCGTTCTACAGGCGAGGCAACTGGGTGCTCATCGGAATATACTGCCTTCTGACCGCGCTGTTCTTCAAGGCGTACGGCGGCTTCAAGGTGGGCTACCTCAAAAAGACCGATATGCTGTACTCGCAGCTGATCTCAATGGCGTGCGTGAACTTCGTCGCGTACTTCATGATCAGCCTTATCGGACGTGACTTCATGCGCGCGATGCCGATATTCCTGATGACCTTCGCCGACTTCGGATTCATTTCCATATGGACGGTCGTGTCGGGGTGGTTCTACTTCCTGATATACCCCCCGAGGAAGCTCATCATCATCTACGGCAGCCATCAGGCCGCGTCGCTTGTGCTCAAGATGAGCCAGCGCGTGGACAAGTACATGATCTGCGAGTCCGTCAGCATAAACGAGCCCGAGGACTATATCCTCGAGCAGATAATGAAGTACGAGGGCGTCATAATCTGCGATATCCCGGCAGGTACGCGCAACGACCTCCTTAAATTCTGCTTCCGCAACAACGTCAGGGCATACATAGCTCCCAAGATATCGGACATAATCGTAAGAGGCGCGGAGGATATACGTCTGTTCGATTCGCCGCTGCTGCTCTGCCGCAATTACGGACTGGACTTCGAGCAGCGCTTCTTCAAGCGCGTGTTCGACATCGTATTCTCGCTCATCGCGATAATACCCGCTTCGCCGTTCATGCTCATATCCGCGATAGCGGTCAAGCTCTACGACGGCGGTCCGGTGCTGTACAAGCAGAAGCGCCTCACTATCGACAACAGGGAATTCTACGTCTACAAGTTCCGCAGCATGATCGTTGACGCGGAAAAGAACGGCGTCCCGCAGCTCGCTTCCGAGGAGGACGACCGCATAACCCCCGTGGGCAAGGTGCTCAGGAAGTTCCGTATCGACGAGTTCCCGCAGCTCTTCAACATACTCAAGGGTGAGATGTCCGTGGTCGGACCGCGCCCGGAGCGTCCGGAGCTGACTGAGGAATACATGAAGGAAATGCCCGAATTCGACTTCCGCCTGAAGGTAAAGGCGGGTCTGACCGGCTATGCGCAGGTCACGGGCGTGTATGACACATCTCCCTACGACAAGCTGAAAATGGATCTCATGTACATCGAGAACTACTCGCTGCGCATGGACCTCCAGATAATATTAATGACCCTGAAAACTATGCTCTTCCCCGGCAAGACCAACGCAGAAACAGAAGAGGGCGTGCTGCCGTTCCCGGAGAGCAGGAAAGAGGAGAACGACAAATGAAGATAACAGCAGTCATCATGGCAGGCGGCAGAGGCGAGCGTTTCTGGCCCAAAAGCAGGAACACCTGTCCCAAGCAGTTCCTTTCACTCACAAAGGACGGTCTGACCATGGTACAGAAGACCGTCAAGAGGCTCGAGCCGCTCGTTTCGGCTGAGGACGTCTACATCGTCACCAATGCCGCTTACACCGACCTCGTCGCTGAGCAGCTGCCGGACGTGCCGCAGGAGAATATCCTCGCGGAGCCCTGCGCCCGCAATACAGCTCCCTGTATCGCATTCGCGGCGGCGGTCATCAGCAGGAAGTACGACGACGCGATAATGCTCGTGCTCCCGTCCGACCACCTCATCGGCTACGAGGACATCTATGTGAACACCCTCAAAAAGGCGATCGCAGTCGCCAAGGATGACAAGAACCTCGTGACTATCGGTATCACCCCGACATACCCCGAGACCGGCTACGGTTACATCAACTTCGGCGAGGAGAACGGCAGTGCATACGCAGTTGAGCGCTTCGTCGAGAAGCCCGACCGCGCGACCGCAAAGCAGTACCTCAAGTCCGGAAAGTACCTCTGGAACAGCGGTATGTTCGTGTGGAAGATAAGCTCCATAATGAACAACCTCAGGAAGTTCATGCCGTCGGTATACGAGGGCGCGCTCCGCATAGGAGAGGCTTTCGGCACCGACAATTACACATACACCCTCGTCAACGAGTTCGAGGCTTTCCCGAGCGAGTCCATCGACTTCGGTATCATGGAAAAGGCAGAGGATATATTCACTATCCCCGGCAGCTTCGGCTGGGATGACGTGGGCAGCTGGCTCGCCATAGAGCGTATAAACGAGACCGACGACGACAAGAATTATATTGAGGGAGACGTCATCTCCGTCGGTGCAGAGCGCTCGACCATTGTCGGCGGGAAGCGTCTTGTGGCGGCTATCGGTATCGAGGACCTCATCATCGTCGATACGGACGATGTCCTGCTCGTCTGCTCGAAGAATAACACCCAGGACGTCAAGCAGGTCATTGCCCAGCTAAAGGAACAGGGCAGGAACGAGCTTGTATAATGCGTATTACGAATTAATTATAGAAGGAGAAATATAAAATGAAAAATGCACTCATCACCGGAATCACAGGTCAGGACGGCTCCTATCTCGCTGAGCTGCTCCTCGAAAAGGGCTATAACGTTTACGGTATCTGGAGAAGAAAGGCTACCGTTGACTACGGCAACATCGCCCACCTCAAGGATAAGGTACACCTCATCTATGCAGATATGACCGACCCCGTTTCCCTCATCTCCGCTATGAGGATATCTCAGGCTGACGAGGTATACAACCTCGCTGCACAGTCCTTCGTCGCTACGAGCTGGGACACTCCCCTCGGCACAGCTGACATCGACGCTATCGGCGTTACAAATATGCTCGAGGCTATCCGTATCGTGAAGCCCGAGGCTCACTTCTATCAGGCTTCCACCTCCGAGATGTTCGGCCTCGTACAGGAGATCCCCCAGAAGGAGACCACTCCCTTCTACCCGAGAAGCCCGTACGGCGTAGCTAAGCTTTACGGTCACTGGATAACCAAGAACTACCGCGAGAGCTACGGTATGTTCGCTTGCTCCGGTATCCTCTTCAACCACGAGAGCGAGCGCCGCGGACTTGAATTCGTTACAAGAAAGATAACAGACGCCGTTGCACGCATAAAGCTCGGCGTTCAGGAATATGTTGAGCTCGGAAATATGGACTCCAAGCGCGACTGGGGCCACTCCAAGGACTATGTCCGTGCTATGTGGCTCATGCTCCAGCAGGATACTCCCGACGACTACGTTATCGCTACCAACGAGACCCGCACTGTCCGCGAGTTCGTCGAGACCGCATTCGGTCACGTCGGCATAGAGATCGAGTGGAAGGGCACAGGCGTTGACGAGGTAGGTATCAACAAGGCTGACGGCAAGACCGTAGTCAAGGTCAACAAGAAGTTCTTCCGCCCCGCAGAGGTGGATATACTTCTCGGTGATCCCGCAAAGGCTGAGTCCAAGCTCGGCTGGAAGCGCGATATCTCGTTCTCCGAGCTCGTTGAGCGCATGGTCAAGAACGACCTCGACCGTGTCCAGAAGGAGATAAAGGTCAAGGAGATAGTCGGTTAAATATCAGCAAAAACAGGTGGACTGCTGTCCGCCTGTTTGATTAGGAGCAGAAACATGAGAATTACCTTCGACGCAGGTCCGCTCGTCGCCGACAGACTGACCGGCATTGGCTGGTGCGAGGTCGGGCAGACGACGGCGATGCCGGAGCTGTACCCCTCCGACAGATACGAATACAGCTTCTTCACCAGCAGCAAGCCGGAGCGCAAAGAGCGCGTCCGCGCGATAGCCGGAAAGAAGCTGCATCTCAACTCCTCCTCGTTCTCGGGGTATATCTACCGCGCCGCGAGCGCTTTCCTGCCCTTGCCGTATTCGTTTTTCTTCGGCAGGAAGTCGGACGTCACGCACTTCTTCAACTACATCATCCCGCCGCTCGTCCGCGGGAAAAAGGTCGTGACGGTGCACGACATGGTCTACAAGGCATTCCCGGAGACAGTCCGCGGCAGGACCATGCTCATGCTGAACCTCGGGCTGAAAAGCTCCATGCGCCGTGCAGACGTGATAGTCACCGACTCCGAGTTCTCGAAGTCGGAGATAATCAAATACTTCCCGAAACACAGGGATAAGATAAGAGTTGTGCCGTGCGGAGTGGACACGAAGAAGTTCCGCCCCTGCGAGCAGCCGGAACGTATCCCCGAGGTGAAGAAGTCGCTCGGCATAGAGGGCGAGTACTTCCTCTACCTCGGCACGATTGAGCCGCGCAAGAACCTCGAAAGGGTCATCGCGGCGTATGACATCTTCGCAAAGCGCACCGAGAACGCCCCGAAGCTCGTGCTCGCGGGCGGAAAGGGCTGGCTCGACAGCGGTATCTACGGCAAGGTCGAGGCGCTCGGACTCACCGAAAGGGTCGTCTTCACGAAGTACGTCCCCTCCGAGGACATGAACCCGCTGATGTGCGGTGCGCTGGCATTCGTATTCCCGTCGCTCTATGAGGGCTTCGGTATGCCGCCTCTTGAGGCTATGGCTTGCGGAGTTCCCGTGCTGACGAGCGCCGAGGCTTCGCTCCCGGAGGTCACGGGCGACTGCGCCGTGATATGCGACGCATACTCCCCGGAGAGCATTGCAGACGGCATGACGAAGCTGTTCACAGACCCGGAGCTCCGCGCAGACCTCGGCAGACGCGGTATCGAGCGCGCAAAGGAGTTCACATGGGAGCGCAGCGCAAAAATGCTGCATGAGATATATGAGGAGATCGTGAAATGAAAGCAGTGAAGCGGATATGCGCCGCAGCCGCAGTTATTTCGCTGACCGCGGTGCTCTGCATGGCAGGTCTGCCCTACGAGAGAATGGTCATCGTACCGCCGCTGGCGACCGGCGGCATTGCGGTCATCTTCCTGCTAATCGCGGCAGCGGCAGTGACCGTCCCAGCGGTCATGTACTTCCGCTCGGACGTACCGCAAAAACGCAAGGTGCTGCGTATCGTACTGACCGTCCTCGCGGACCTTGTGCTGCTGTTCTTCATGCTGATATCAGGCTGGCTGTTCGGCGGGAGCACAGTTGACAAGGTGATAAACAGCCCCGACGGCAAGTACCGCGTGGTGCTGATACGGGACTCCGATGTGCTCGGGAACCCGATATACAGGTTCTACGCGGGCAAAAAGCACGGGGTAGTTTTTGACAGAGTCATCAACGCTGCAGATGACGCCCCGGAGATAGTCTGGGAGGACGGCAGCGTTGAGATAGGCAGTGAGCAATACAGATTCTGAGGTGAGCTATGAGCCGGAAAGTGCTTAGGATACTCGAAGTGAATAAGGCGTATTACCCGCATATCGGCGGCATAGAGACCCTCGTGCAGCAGTACTCGCAGGAGCTCGGACGTCTGGACGGGGTATGCGTGAAGACGCTCGTCTGCCGCGACAGCCGCGGCGGGACCGTCCGGGAGAAGCTGAACGGAGTTGATCTCGTGCGGGCGGGCAGCCTCGGGACGCTGTTCAAGTGCCCGGTGTCGCTGTCATTCGTGCGGCTTTTTAGGAAGCTCGCGAAAAAGGCTGACGTAGTGCATATCCATGTACCGTTCCCGCTCGCGGACTTCGCGCTGATGCTGTCCGGCTTCAAGGGACGGGTCGTGGTGTCGTGGCACAGCGACGTCGTGCGGCAGAAGAAGCTCATGCTCTTCTACAAGCCTTTCATGATGTACCTGCTGCGGCGCGCGGACTGCATACTCGTCGCGACGGAGGGTCACATCGACGGCTCCGACTGGCTCCCGCAGTTCCGGGAGAAATGCCGCGTGCTGCCCTACGGTATCACGCCCGGGGAATACCTCCCCGCGGACGGCACACCCTTCCTGACCGGAAAATGTACGGATCCGGGAGCTGTGAAGGTCTTCTTCACGGGACGGCTCGTGTACTACAAGGGCGTGGACGTCCTGCTGAGGGCATTCAGGCTGCTCGCTGACCTGAACGCGGAGCTCTTCATCGCCGGCACAGGCGACCTCGGGAACGAGCTGAGACGTCAGGCGGACGAATGGGGAATATCCGACAGGGTACACTTTCTCGGCTTTCTGCCCGAAAAGGAGCTCAGACAGGCTTACGCCGACTGCGACATCTTCGTGCTGCCGTCTGTGGCGAAAAGCGAGGCGTTCGGGATAGTCCAGCTCGAAGCGATGATCTACGGCAAACCCGTGATAAACACATCGCTGCCGTCGGGTGTACCGCACGTCAGCATACACGGCGAGACGGGTCTGACCGTGCCGCCCTCGGACGACGCAGCTCTCGCGGAGGCGATACGCACCCTCGCGGAGGACGCTGAGCTGCGCAGGAAGTACGGCGCGGCAGCGCGGGAGCGCGTCATGGACGAGTTCAACGAAAAAAACATTATCCGGAGGCTGTATACAGCGCTTTCGGAGGATAGAGGAAATATATGAAAGCATTGATAATCGGCGCTGCCGGATTCGTCGGCGGGTACCTCATTCGCGAGCTCAGGAGCGCCGGCTGGGAGGTCTGCGCGACCTGTCTGCCGGGCGAAAAGGTGACGGAGGACTGCCCCGTGCATACCCTCGACATACTCGCAAAGGACAGCATCGCCCCGCTCATAGACGAGATATCGCCCGACGTCATGTACCACCTTGCAGCACAGAGTTCGGTGTCGGTGTCATGGAAGAAGCCGCAGCTCACTGCTGAGATAAACGTGGTCGGCACGATAAACGTCCTCGAGGCACTGCGTAACGTGCAGAAAAAAGACATCCGCACGCTGCTCATCGGCTCGGGCGAGGAGTACGGCTTCATACGCGAGGGCGCGTGCCCGCTGACCGAGAGCGAGCCGCTCAACCCCGGCAACATCTACGCCGCGACGAAGGCGTGTCAGGGTATGCTCGGGGAGATATACGCCCGCGCGTACAAAATGGACATCGTAATGGTGCGCGCCTTCAACCACTCAGGCCCCGCGCAGGCGCCTATATTCGTCATATCCGACTTCTGCAGGCAGATCGCTGAGGCGGAAGCGGGGATACGTCCCGCGGAGATGTCCGTGGGGAATCTCTCCGCGAAGCGTGATTTCACGGACGTCCGGGACGTCGTGAGGGCGTACCGTCTTCTCGGCGGGAAGGGCGTTTCGGGTCGGACATACAACGTCGGGCGCGGAAAAGCCGTGACGATACAGTATATCCTCGACACAGCCCTGAGCTTCGCAGAGAAAGAGATAAGCGTGAAGAACGACCCCGCACGCATGAGGGCTTCGGACATCCCCCTCATAGAGCCCGATGTTTCGCGCATTTTCGAGGATACAGGCTGGCGCGCGGAGATAAGCATGGAGCAGACCATAAGGGACACCCTCGACTACTGGAGGGCGGAGGTACGGGAGGCATAAATGTCTGACATGAAACTCACAAAGGAGCTCATGTTCACCTTTGACGGACACGAGAAAGTGAGCTCCCTCAAAGCAGGCGCGAAGCTGACGGAGTTCGGCGAGCGCCAGAACGAAGCCAACGAAGCCCTCGCGGCGAATGTCAATGAGCTGATAAAGCGGGTGTGTGCGCTCGAGGACAAGCAGGAGAAAAACACGGAGATACTCCACAAAATAGCCGCGGAGCTGAATGCGTTCAAGAAGGAACTCGACCGCGTGAAGCTGTCGGAGAAGCTGAATTCCGGGGCTATCGAGCGGCTCTCGAACGCGATAGATCTTGCGTCGGGGGACGATGTGAAGTAGCGCGGACGCCGCCGCGGACAGACATTGCAATTCTTGGGGGTCGGGACGTCGGGGACGCCGTCCCCTGCACAATGTGATCTCAAAGGGACGCGGAGCCCGCACAAAAGCAAAAATAAACCTCAGCAGAATGCATAATTTTCAGCGTAAACACTTGACAATCTGACCAAATTGTTATATCATTATATGTGGACAACGCGGCGCGAGCCGCAGATATGCATAGCCATACTATCCGCAATTTTGACAAGATCAACGGGGATCCAAGCCAAAGAGTGCCGGTCTCCGTTTTTATTTTGATGAAAAAGGAGGTGCTTTCGTGGAAAACATCATGGAAGACCTTGAATCCAAGACCGCCTTTACCATACCCATTCTCGGAGGCATACCCATTGCCGATTCGTGCGTCGTCACATGGGTGATCATGGGAGTGATCGTCCTGTTGTCGATAATCTTCACGCGCAGGCTCAAGAAAGTCCCTACGGGCTCGCAGTGCATAATCGAGGGGATCACCGACTGGATGGACAACTTCTTCACCGGGATACTCGGGAAAAAGGGGAAAAAGTATCTCCCGTTCCTCGAGACGCTTCTCATCTACATAGCCTTCGCCAACCTCATCGGACTGTTCGGGTTCGTCCCGCCGACCAAGGACGTCAACGTGACCGCCGCCCTCGCAGGCATGGCGATAATATTCGTCCAGCTGGCATTCATAATCGAAAAGGGTCCGCTGAAGTGGCTGAAGAGCTTCCGCAACCCCATAAACATACTCGACCTTGTGACCAGACCGCTCTCGCTGTGTATGCGACTTTTCGGAAACGTGCTCGGCGCGTATGTCGTTATGGAGCTTGTCAAAAAGGGCATATGCGCGATCGGCGTACCGGTCATCGCGAGCGCTTACTTCGACATCTTTGACGGTCTCTTGCAGGCATATGTATTCGTATTCCTAACTTCTCTCTACATGGCGGAAGCCGTTGAGGAAGAATAACTTGACTTCACGGAGGTAATAATCATGGGAATGATCGCACTGGGCGCCGCTATCGCCGTTCTTACGGGCGCAGGCGCAGGCATCGGAATAGGCATCGCTACGGCTAAGGCTACGGAATCTATCGCACGTCAGCCCGAGGCTAAGGGCGACATCAGAACAGCGCTCCTGCTGGGCTGCGCGCTCGCGGAGGCGACCGCTATCTACGGCTTCGTCATCGCGATAATGATAATCGGCAAAGCATAAGTCTTTTATTGGAGGTACATAACAATGGGAATGATCGCATTAGGCGCTGCTATCGCTGTTCTTACAGGTGCAGGCGCAGGTATAGGTATCGGCATAGCTACAGCTAAGGCTACAGAGTCCATCGCACGTCAGCCCGAGGCTAAGGGCGACATCAGAACAGCGCTCCTGCTGGGCTGTGCTCTCGCAGAGGCGACCGCTATCTACGGCTTCGTTATCGCGATAATGATAATAGGAAAAGCATGAGAAGCAACTTCACCTAAGGAGGGCACATAATGCTTAAATTTGAATTCTGGAGCATTTTTGAGGCTGTCGCGAACGTCCTGATACTGTTTGTGCTGCTGAGGATATTCCTCTTCAAGCCCATAAACAAGATCAAAGCCGAGCGCACCCGTACTATACAGAATAATCTCGACTCCGCCGAGAAGGCTAAGGCTGAGGCTGAAGAGCTCCGCCAGCAGTACGAGGATTCTATCAGCGAGGCTAAGGAAAAGGCGAACCAGATAATCGTCAAAGCGCACGAGGACGCAGAAGCCGAGCGCTCTGCAATAATCAGGAAGTCGCAGGAGGAGGCTGACCAGATCGTCAGCTCCGCCGGCAAAACTATCGAAAACGAGCGCAGGAGAGTCCTTCAGGAGGCTCAGACCCAGATCGCAGACCTCGCTATCGAGGCGGCTTCAAGGATCATCGGCGAGAACGTGGACGACGAAAAGAACCGCCGCCTCGTGGACGAGTTCCTTTCCGAAGAGGAGGCTGATGACCAGTGAGCGACTTCGGAAAAGATTACATAAAGGAGCTGTTCAGGCTCGATGTCCCGCAGGAGGACGCTGACAGGGCGCTGTCCATATTCCGCAGCGAGCCCGACATCGCGGCTACCCTCGGCAACCCGCTCGTCACACACGACGAGAAGCGCTCGGTCATCGCAAAGCTCTTCCCGGAGACCCTGCACCGCTTCCTGATGAGCGTCGTAAAGGGCAGGGATATCGACCACATCATCGAGATACTCGAGGACTACTCCGACGCCCTCCTCGACAGACAGGGCACGATAAAGGCCGTAGTCCGCTATGTTACGCCCCTTTCTGAGACTCAGCAGGCTGACCTGCGCAAATTCATCACAGAAAAATTCAACAAGGAGGACGTGGCGATCGAGTACCGCCATGACCCCGATATCATAGGCGGATTTATCCTCAACGCCGGCGATTACGAGTACGACAAGAGCTACCGCACCAGTCTCCGTCTCATGAAGGAGAGCTTCCAGAACAAGGCTTCGGAGGTCGCTGACAACGCTGAGGACGGCGATTCCCTCGACGGCAGCGCTGCGAGCGATATCATCTCAGTCCTCAAGACCGAGGTGCGCGATTTCAATGTCCGCTCCGGCAAGACCGAGACCGGCTTCATCACCCGTATCGGCGACGGTATCGCGGCTGTGTACGGCATGAACAACGTCATGTACGGCGAGCTCGTCGAGTTCGAGAACGGCGTGCGCGGTATCGTGCAGAACCTCGAGGAAAAGACCGTGGGAGTAGTTCTGCTCGGCGACGACAGAGGACTCACTGAAGGCTCGACGGTCGTGAGAACGGGCAAACGCGCCGGTATCGGCGTGAGCGACGAGCTGCTCGGACGTGTCGTTGACGCGCTCGGCTCGCCTATAGACGGTCTCGGAAAGATAAACGCCGAGGACTATTACCCCATAGAGCGCGAAGCTCCCGGCGTTATCGAGCGCAAGCCGGTAAGCGTTCCGCTCCAGACCGGTATCCTCGCTATAGATTCGATGTTCCCGATCGGAAGAGGTCAGCGTGAGCTCATCATCGGC
This sequence comes from Ruminococcus sp., assembly GCA_016288815.1. GTDB lineage: Bacteria > Bacillota > Clostridia > Oscillospirales > Ruminococcaceae > Ruminococcus. The sequence goes on along the minus strand of JAEELF010000036.1, from coordinate 34,665 downwards.
GACCGCCAGACCGGAAAGACCTCGATCGCTGTTGACACTATAATCAACCAGAAGGACAAGAACGTCATCTGCGTATACGTCGCTATCGGACAGAAGTCCTCGACCGTCGCGCAGGTGGTAAACACCCTTAAAAAGCACGACGCTATGGAGCATACCGTCGTTGTATGCGCCTCCGCGAGCGACCCCGCGCCGTTTCAGTACATCTCCCCGTATTCGGGCACAGCTATCGCGGAGTACTTCATGTACAAGGGCAGGGACGTGCTCATCGTGTACGATGACCTTTCCAAGCACGCCGTTGCGTACCGCGCGATGTCGCTGCTGCTGCACCGTCCGCCCGGACGTGAGGCATACCCCGGCGACGTCTTCTACCTGCATTCGCGACTGCTCGAGCGTTCGAGCCGCCTCGACGACGAGCACGGTGGAGGCTCACTCACCGCGCTCCCTGTTATTGAGACCCTCGCGGGCGATATTTCGGCATATATCCCGACGAACGTCATCTCCATCACCGACGGACAGATCTTCCTCGAGAGCGAGCTGTTCAACTCCGGTCAGCGCCCTGCGGTAAACTACGGACTTTCCGTGTCGCGTGTTGGCGGCGCAGCCCAGACCAAGGCGATGAAGAAGGCTTCGGGAAATCTGCGTATCGACCTCGCGCAGTTCAAGGAAATGGAAATATTCACGCAGTTCTCATCCGAGCTCGACCAGTCCACAACTGAGCTCCTCGCCCACGGACATATGCTCACGGAACTGCTGAAGCAGCCGCTCTGCGCTCCGCTCCCCCACTACGAACAGGTCATACTCCTCTATGCAGCTCAGCACGGCTTCTTCAACGATATCCCCCTGAAGGAGCTCCATGAGCACTGCACCGAGCTCATGAGCTATATCCGCTCCTACGGACAGGACATCATCGAGGAGATCGAGGAGAACAAGGTCCTCACCGACGACCTCGCCGAGCGTATCGAGAAGATACTCACGGCATTCGAGGAATAAGAGGTGAGCAGGCTTGGCTAACATAAGAGAGATACGCGAGCGTATCGCAAGCATCAAGCAGATACTCAAGATAACCAATGCCATGTACCTCATGGCTTCGTCAAAGCTGAAAAAAGCAAGGAAATCGCTCGAATCCACAGAGCCGTACTTCCATAAGCTCCAGTCCACTATCGAGAGCGTCCTCGAGCACACTCCCCACACACGCCAGCTCTACTTCGACCGGCGTTCAGACATTCCCGAGGAGAAGCGCAAAAAAGGCTATATCGTCATCACCGCTGACAAGGGACTGTGCGGAAGCTACAACCACAACGTCCTGAAATACACCGAGCAGGAGATCGCGAAGGTCGCGGACCCCGACAACTGCCGGCTGTTCGTTATAGGTCAGGTCGGGAGAATGTACTTCCAGAACCGCAAAAACAGCAGGAAGGTCTCCGTGGACAGCGAGTTCCTCTATACCACCCAGAACCCCACGCTCTACAGAGCACGCGAGATAGCCGAGCTGCTGCTCGAGAAATTCGAGAAACGCGAGCTCGACGAGGTCTACCTCATCTACACGGACATGATAAATTCCAACCAGTTCGAGCCCAAGACCGTGCAGCTCCTGCCGTTCAGCCGCCGCCACTGGGGAATAGCCCCCGACGGTACGCTGAAAAAGCTCCCCAAGGCGTCGTTCCTGCCCTCCCCGGAAGAGGTAATGAGCTACCTGATACCGCAGTACGCAAAGGGTATCATCTACGGAGCTATGGTCGAGGCGTTCTGCTGCGAGCAGCAGTCCCGCATGACCGCTATGGACGCGGCTTCAACGAGCGCAAAGGACATGATCCACGACCTCTCTCTGATGTACAACCGCGCACGTCAGGCGGCTATAACCCAGGAGATAACCGAGGTCTGCGGCGGCGCACAGGCGCAGGACTGAGCTCTCAGAGCACACAAAAACAATAAGGAGGACCACTATGAGCAAGATAGGTGAATTCTTAAAGGAAGCGGAGATATTCTACCTCGCGACCGCCGACGGCAGCCAGCCTAAGCTGCGTCCGCTCGGCGCATTCATCGAAAGGGACGGCAGGGTCATCTTCGGCGTCGGAGACTTCAAGGCTGTCTACAGGCAGCTCACAGTCAACCCGCTCTGCGAGATAGTCGCCTGCAAGAAGGACGGCCACTGGCTGAGATATACCGGAAAAGCCGTCTTCGAGACCGACCCCTCCTATGCGGAGGAAATGATAAAAGCTGCGGGGCTCGAGGCTATCTACAACGAGACCACCGGCAACAAGCTCGCGACCTTCCACCTCGAAGACGCGACCGCCGTTGACATCGCAGTTATGGGAGAGGGCGTAAGCCTCCTCTGACGATATTCTGCTTGGAGGGATACCGCAATAATGGAAAAAGGTAAGATCACGCAGGTCATCGGACCTGTTATAGACGTTGAATTCCCTGCGGGCAAGCTCCCGATGATACGCGACGCCCTGACCGTTGAGGTCGGCGGCAAGACCCGCGTCATGGAGGCTGCTCAGCATATGGGCAACCACGTTGTCCGCTGCATCATGCTCGCGACCAGCGAGGGACTCAGCAAGGGCATGGAGGTCACTTCCACAGGCGCGTGCATAAGCGTGCCCGTAGGCGAGAAGACCCTCGGGCGTATGTTCAACGTCCTCGGCGAGCCCATCGACAAGAAGGGCGACGTCGAGACCGAAGAAAAATGGGAGATACACCGCAAGGCTCCGAGCTTTCAGGACCAGAGCCCGGTAGTCGAGATACTCGAGACCGGCATAAAAGCTATCGACCTCCTTGCGCCTTACGCAAAGGGCGGCAAGATAGGTCTGTTCGGAGGCGCCGGCGTCGGAAAGACCGTCCTCATACAGGAGCTCATACGCAATATCGCGACGGAGCACGGCGGCTACTCGATATTCACCGGAGTCGGTGAGCGCTCGCGTGAGGGCAACGACCTCTGGAACGAAATGCAGGAATCCGGCGTTATCACCAAGACTGCCCTCGTTTTCGGGCAGATGAACGAGCCGCCCGGATCGCGTATGAGAGTCGCTCAGACCGGACTTACAATGGCTGAGTACTTCCGCGACCGCGAGCACAAGGACGTTCTCCTGTTCATCGACAACATATTCAGGTATGTGCAGGCCGGCTCGGAGGTATCCGCGCTGCTCGGACGTATGCCGTCCGCCGTCGGCTACCAGCCCACCCTCGCCACCGAGGTCGGCGAGCTCCAGGAGCGCATAACCTCAACACGAAACGGCTCTATCACGTCGGTACAGGCTGTGTACGTCCCCGCGGACGACCTCACTGACCCCGCCCCCGCGATAACCTTCGCCCACCTCGATGCCACGACCGTTCTGTCGCGTAAGATAGTCGAGCAGGGCATTTATCCCGCCGTTGACCCGCTCGAATCGAACTCCCGTATCCTCGAGCCGGAGATAGTCGGCGAGGAGCATTACTACGTCGCTCGCCGCACGCAGGAGCTGCTCCAGAAGTACAAGGAATTGCAGGACATCATCGCTATCCTCGGCATGGAGGAGCTCGACGAGGAAGACAAGCTCGCCGTTTACCGCGCGAGAAAGATACAGAAGTTCCTCTCGCAGCCGTTCAACGTCGCGGAGAACTTCACCGGACTCAAGGGCAAGTATGTCCCGCTCAAGGACACGATAGAGGGCTTCAGGGCTATCATCGAGGGCGAAATGGACGACTACCCGGAGGCTGCCTTCCTCATGGCGGGCACTATCGACGACGTCCTCATCAAGGCAAAGCAGATAGACGAGGAGTGAGGCTATGGCTAAGACCTTTCATCTCGATATCATCTCGACGGACCGAATCTTCTACGAGGGCGAATGTGAGCACCTCGTCATCACTGCGATAGACGGTCTGCTCGGTATCCTCCCCGGCCACGAGGCGCTCGTGACGGCGCTCCCGCCCGGCGAGCTGAAATACATGGTCAACGGCAGATGGCGCTACGCCGCTATTTCCGAGGGCTTCATACAGGTCATGCCGGAGTTCGCCGTTATTCTCGCGGATTCCTGCGAGCTGCCCGAGGAGATCGACATAAAACGCGCCGAGGAAGCAAGACAGCGTGCCGAGGAGAAGCTCCGCCAGAAGCAGAGCATAGTCGAGTACTACCACACGCAGGCTGCGCTCAACCGCGCCATGAACCGCCTGAAGATCTCAAAAAAGCATTTCGAGTAAAGCAGCTATCCCTCCCCTCTGCGGGAGGGATAGTTCATATACACAAAAAATGCAGGGCTTTATTGTGCAAAATTTTGAAATAATCTGTTTTAGCCCCGAATTGCTTGACTTTTTTGTGAAATTATAGTACAATAATTGTAATTGTCGTGTACTATGCGTATACGAACACTCATACATAAACAATAGGAGGCATGACCGTGAAAAAGATCGGTAAATCTACTTTCTTCATTGTCGTTGCTCTTATCGCACTCTTCGCAGTATCCTCTGTCCTCGGACTGGACAAGGTCTACGCCGACAAGACCACCACGCTCATCAAGGGCGTTGACGATATCCGTCTGGGTATCGACATCAAGGGCGGCGTTGACGTTACCTTCGCTCCCGAGGGCGACTACGATGCAGATAAGACGCAGCTCGACGCAGCTACCGAGATCATCAAGACCCGTCTCACGACGCTCGGTATCAACGACAACGAAGTCTACAGCGACGAGAAAAGCGACAGAATAATCGTCCGCTTCCCGTGGCAGGCAGGCGAGGACAACTTCGACCCCGAGGCTGCCGTTAAGGAGCTCGGCGAAATGGCTCAGCTCACCTTCCGCGAGGGTACGGACTCTGAAACAGACGACGACGGAAACGTTATCCCCACAGGCGAGATAATCCTCCAGGGCGCTGACGTTACCAACGCAAAGGCTGCATATATCCCCAATGACGACGGTGACCTCGAGTGGGTCGTAGCTCTTACGCTCAGCTCCGAGGGTCAGTCCAAGTTCACTGAGGCTACCTCAAGGCTCGCAGGCTCCGGTACGTCTATCTCCATATGGATGGACAACACCATGATCTCCGCCCCGACAGTCTCCAAGGCTATCACAGGCAATGAGGCGCAGATCACCGGAAACTTCGACAACGAATCCGCCAAGAAGCTCGCTGACCAGATCAACTCCGGTGCGCTGCCCTTCAAGATGATAACCTCGAGCTTCAAGACCATTTCGCCTACAATGGGCGAGGGCTCGCTCGACGCTATCCTCCTTGCAGCTATCATCGCCTTCTGCCTCATCGCAGTATATATGATAGTCCTCTACCGCGTGCCCGGCTTCGTAGCAGTCATCGCGCTCTGCGGACAGATCGCAGGCTCTATCGCAGCTATCACGGGCTGGTTCGGCTTCATGAGCGGCTCCACGCTCACTATCCCCGGTATCGCAGGTATCATACTTGCCGTAGGTATGGGCGTTGACGCCAATATCATCACCGGCGAGCGCATCAAGGAGGAGCTCCGCTCCGGCAAGACCACTGAGTCCGCTATCAAGGTCGCTTACAAGAGAGCGTTCTCGGCTATCCTTGACGGTAACGTAACGAACGTTATCATCGCGATCATACTCATGGGCGCATTCGGCGTTCCCTCGAGCTTCTTCTCGAAGATACTCAACCACACGATATTCGCTATGTTCGGTGCTACCACCGAGGGCGTTGTTTACTCCTTCGGCTTCACGCTTCTTGCCGGCGTTATCTGCAACTTCATCTTCGGCGTATTCGCTTCGAGGATAATGGTAACATCGCTGTGCAAGTGGTCGAACAAAAAAGCGCTTTATGGAGGTGACGGCAAATGAGCAAGAAGAAAACTCAGGCGGCGGCACCCGTATATACCGGAAAGGTATATGATTTCTGCTCCAAGAAGAGAATGATCCTCGGTATCGTTATCGCGGTGGTACTCGCACTCATCGCCGGTATCATTATCAGAGGCGTGAACCTCGCTATCGAGTTCAAGGGCGGTACTATCATCACCTACGATTACAACGGCGACCTCGACACAAAGGCTGTCGAGCAGACCGTAAAGAGCATCATCGACGTCCCGATAACCGTCAGAACTGGCGAAAAGCTCGGCGAGTCCGGCGGCAAGCAGGTAACGATCTCCTTCTCCACAGAGGAGGGCTTCAATGCCGATATGCAGACTGAGCTCTCCAATGCTCTTGAGGCTCAGTTCCCTGACAACAACCTCGTGAAGACCGACGCAAACGACGTAAGCCCGTCGTCCGGACGCGAGTTCTTCCTCAAGTGTATCATCGCAGTGCTCTTCACAGCGATCGTCATCATCATCTACATCGCGCTCCGCTTCAAGAAGATAGGCGGCTGGTCGGCGGGTATCTGCTCGATATTCGCGCTCCTGCACGACCTCCTCGTGGCGGTGACAGCGACTATCCTCTTCGGCTTCGACATCAACTCGAACCTCGTTGCGGTAATCCTCACTATCCTCGGTTACTCGATCAACAACACGATCGTTATCTATGACCGTATCCGTGAGAACCGCTCGCTCATGCCGAAGGCTTCCCTCAATGAGCTCATCAACACAGGCTGCTCGCAGTCACTCACACGTTCTATCAGAACTTCGATAACCACTATCGGAACCATGCTGGTAGTAACTATCGTGGTATTCGTCAGCGGATACGACTCGCTGCTCAGCTTCTCTGTACCGCTCATGTTCGGTCTTATCTCGGGTACTTACTCCTCGCTCTTCGTTGCTCCTGTAACGTGGTCGTGGTGGAAGAGCCGCGCAGACCGCAAGAAGGCGTAATGAGCGCAGGCGCGTAAATAAGCATTTAAGGCACTTTCGTCAGGATATGACGGAAGTGCCTTTTCTTTATGTCACCAAAATTGCAGCGCCCCCTACACACTGACGCCTGACCTCTGACACCTAATAAAAAAAGCGACTGTAAAGTCGCTTTTTTATTATTCCTTTTTCTCGTCGCTGTCATCGACGATCTTTTCGTAACTCTGCTCCTCAAGGCGCTCCTTTTCGAGCTTTTTCGCCTTTTTAGCACCCGCAGGGGCTCCCTTGCGGCTCCTTGCCATGAGTACCACTGCCGCGACTACCGCCGCCAGAAACGCTCCCACAGCCACGATAACGAACGCCGTCCGCTTCAGGCTCTTGTCCACAGTGGAATACGCAATGCCGTTGTCCTTCGCGTACTTCTCGCCGGCTGTACCCGCATAAACGCTCATGCTGATGTCAGCCTCCTTGACGAGCGTGCTCTCCTCGCCGACCGTGTAGCCGTAGGCGCCCTCGCCTATCTCGGTGACGGTCTTCGGAATGGTGATGGTCTTCAGCTGACTGCACCCGAGGAACGCCTTCTCACCGATCCTGCTCAGGCCCTCCTGCATGATTGCCCTGCGCAGCGACACACAGCCCATGAACGCATTGCTGCCGAGCGTCTGCAGGGACACGGGGAGCTCAATAGTCTCCAGCGCGTCGCAGTACATGAATGCGCCCGTGCCGATGTCGTTCACTCCGTTAGGTATGTCTGCGCCGGTCATCGAGATACAGTCGCGGAAAGCATAGTCGCCGATCTTCGAAACGCCCTGCGGGATATATATGTGCTCGATATGCGTGCAGCCGGAGAACGCGCTCGAACCGATCTCGGTGATACCGCTCTCGAGGTAGACCGACCCGCTCAGCGCCGCGCTCGCGCGGTAGACCTTGTCCTTTGCGCTGTTCAGCAAGATATCGTTCTCCACCACGAAATTGGTGTTTGAATCCGCCTTTATCTCGCTCAGCGAGGTGCATTCAGTGAACACTGAGTCGCCCAGATACGAAAGCGCCGACGGCAGCTCGAACGATTCGAGCCGCGAGCAGAACGCGAATGCGTAGCTGCCGATAGTGGTCACATCGTCAGAGATGTTGACCTCCTTCAGGTTTGAGCAGCCGAGGAACATTCCCTCGGAAATGATGCTTATCGTGTCTGGAAGTGTCACCTTGGTGAGCGAGGTGCAGCCCGAGAATGCGTGTGCACCGATAGACTTGACCGTGCGCGGCACCTCTATCTCGGAGATGTTCTCGCAGCCCGTGAACGCATAATCCGCGATCGCGGTTATCGGGTAGCCGTTGCGGGTCTCCGGGAAGGACATGAGTATCGCGGACGAGTCGCAGCTGACAACGGTATATCCGCCGTTGACCAGCTCGTATGTGAACGTGCCGTCCGTGAGGGTATCCTCCGGACCCTCGAGCGAGTCCGCGAAAGCCGTGAAAGCCGGCATCGCAGCAGTCATGAACACGGCAGCGGCTCCCGCCAGCAGCCTTGTGAGTTTACTTTTCATCGGTGTCTGTCTCCTTTTTCTTTGCTCTTCTGGCAGCAGCCTTTGCGCGGGCTTCTTCCTTTTCGCGCTCCTCGCGCTTTTTCTTTATGTTCTTCCCCGTTGCGATGCCTACCGCAGCAAGCAGTGCCGCCGCCGCGGTCGAGCCGACCACAATGAGGAAGGTGAGGTCAACATTATACCCGAGGAAGGGGACTGTCCCCGTTACAGCTGTGATACCGTTCGCCTGCGCGTACTGGTAAGCGAGCGTATCCTCATCGGTGTAGAGCTTGAAGCCCTCGATCGGAACGTATACAGCGTCCGGATCCTGCGAGGTATCGGCAGTCGGGTCGTACCGGAAGCCGAAAGCGTAGTCGCCGATAGTCCTCAGCGAGTTGTACACGCGGATACCCTTGAGCCCGGTGCAGCCGAGGAAAGCATACTGTCCGACCGACAGCAGCCCCTTGGAGAGCTTCACCTTTGTGAGCTTCGTGCAGTTCTCGAAGGCGTAGGGAGCGATAGTCTCGACGTGGGAAATGTCCACCGTCTCGAGATTCTCGGCGTTGTAGAATGCAGACTGCGCGACTGTCTTCACGGACTTGGGCGCAGTGAACTTCTTGTCAGTCCTTCCCGCGGGATAGGCGATGAGCGTGGTCTTATCACTGTTGTAGAGCACTCCGTTCTCGGAGGAGTAGCTCACGCCGGTACCGGTGATGTTTATCTCCCTGAGCGCACGACACCCCGAAAACGGCTCGCCGCCCTCGATAGTCTTGCAGCTGCCGTTGATGTTTATGGTGGTCAGAGCCGAGCACTCCTCGAAGCAGCCGTCGCCGATAGTCTCGGCACCCTTTATCGTAATACTTGTGATAGAGGTGCAGCCGTAGAAAGCCAGCTTGTCGATAGTCTTCACGGACTCCGGTATCACCACCTCGCCGCAGACCGCAGACGCGAACGCCGCAGTGTAGATCCTCGTGACGGGCAGACCGTCTATCTCGGAGGGTACCTCGACCAATGAAGCGGTCGAGAGATACGCAGTGATGACCGCCTCCCTGTCGATGACGGCGTACTCATAGTCACCGCTGGTGCGCGTATCGAGCGCTTCATAAGCCTCGAGCTCCGCAGCCTCCGCAGTGGTCATGAAGGTGAAATTATTGGCGTAACCGTATTCCTCGTCGGACTCGGTTGCATAGATCTCCGCGTAGGAGCCGCTGTCGCCGACGAGCGTGAAGCCCTCGACGGTCTCGGTCTCGGATAGGTAGCCGAGGGCGTAGTAGCCTATGTACGAGACAGTATTCGGGATATAGACGCGCTTGAGCGGAGCTCCCGCGAAAGCATACTGCTCGATCTCGAGCAGCCCCTCGGGGAAGTCGATCTCAGCGAGGGAGGAGCAATTCCAGAACGCCGCACCGCCGATGCTGGTCAGCGTATCGGGCAGGAGGACCTCAGTCATCGCGGAGCAGCCCTCGAAAGCCTCGGAGATTATGTCCGTCACCGACGAGCCGCTCATGTCGGCTCTGGTCAGGGAGTCGTTGTAGCTGAGCGCCATGCTGCCTATTTTCGTGAGCGAGGACGGCATGGTCACGGTCTTCAGCTTCGTGCCGGACATCGAAGCGTAGCCGAGCTCGGTCACGCCCTCCGGAATGGAATAGGCGTCCCCGGACTTCGCGCGCGGGTAGCAGAGCAGCCTGCTCATGTCCTTGGTGAAGAGCACGCCGTCCACGGAAGTGAAGCTCGTGCTGTCCTCTGCGGCCTCTACCTCCTCCAGTTCGGAGAAGTACACGAACGGCGTATCCTCGTCGATCTCCGTCACGGACGCGGGAATGGTTATCTTCTTCACATCTCCCGTAACATCGGCAAATGCAGTCCTCGAAATGCTCGTAACGGTGATACCGTCGATAGCGGAGGGAACTTCTATGGCCTCATCGGCGGAAGCACAGTATGTAAGCTTGGCAGTGCCGTCCTCGAGCATGACGTAGCCGAGATCGCCGGAGTAGATATTGTTGTCCTCGACCTCTGCGGGCTTTGTGGTCTCCTCGACTTCTTCCGTCGCCAGAACAGCGGCGAGATCCTCGCCCTCGGCAAAGGTATCAGCTGCGGGAACTGTAAAGGCTGCCGCGCAGACGAGCAGACTCAGCAGGAACGATGTGAGTTTTCTGTATTTCAGCATTAAAATGACCTCTCATTTAGAAAATTCAGTAAATGGATACAACGCAATCATTATACCACAGATCGAGAAATAATGCAACGGATTTCACAGAACTTTCGCACAACCGGATATACATATGCTCCGGCGATTATTCTGCTCCCAGATGTTGACATATCCCGAACAATAGTATATAATAATAGGTAATGATCAGCGGGAGACCGTTCCCGCGCTCAAAAGAGGAGGTTTATATCATGAAATGTAAGTATTGCGGCAAGGATCTCGCATTCGGCGCAAAGTTCTGCACCGGCTGCGGAAAAGCCGTCGAGCCCGAGGAGACCGCTGAGGGCGCCGCTGAGATCACCGAAAACGTCCCCTCGCTTCTCGCGGACGACCCCGAGAAGACCGAGCTCATCACTGTCGATGACGCTGTTGACTCCGCTTCCGGCATCATCGGGGAGAGCGTCGCTGAGGCGGCTGAGACCGCTGAGGCTAAGGCTGAGGAGATAGCTGAGGATATCCCCGCACCCGCTCCGTCGCTCCTTTCTGACGACACCGAGAAGACTGAGCTCATTCCCGCTGAGGAGCTCGTAGACGATATCGCTGAGAGCGTTCCCGCTCCCGCTGCTCCGGCATTCGAGCAGCCCGCTCCTGCACCCGTGCAGCAGCCCATGTTCCAGACTCCACCCCCGCAGCAGAACGCAGCTTTCGTTCCGCCTCCGGCAGCACCCATGCCCGTTCCCGCGCCCGCTCCCGAGCCGAAAAAGTCCTCAAAGGTCGGCGCAGGCAGACTCACAGGCGCTGCGATACTCGGCTTCTTCACGATAATTTTCGTCGTTGCGCTCAGCCTGCTCACAGCCGTTAAGTTCGGTCTGACAGGCGAGAAGGTCGGCGACCGCGCAAAGCAGCTCGATTCCGCTACCCTGCTCAGCACTGAGTACGACGGCGACGAGCTCGCAGTTTCACTGTATAAGTCGCTCGGCTTCGGCTCCGTAACAGGCGGCAAAGCAACTGAGGTCAACTTCAAGAGCTTCCTCATGAAGACCGATCTCCTCGACTTCCTCGGTGAAAACGCTTCCAACTACGCTGATTACATCATCGCCGGCAAGGGCAGCGACCCGTCGGTCACCACTGACGACATCGTTGACTTCTTCGAGTCCAATGAGTCCGTCATCAAGAGCGAGCTCGATCACAAGATGACCAAGTCCGACTACAAGAAGCTCCGCAGCAACCTCAACGCCGACGAGGACGACACCCTCGAGACCAAGCTCTCCATAACAGAGATCGGCAACAACGTGGGCTTCGACCTTTCCAAGGCTAACCTGCTCTTCTCCTACATCACCCTCGGCGTACTGCTCGCACTCGTGCTGCTGTTCCTCATCTGGATCGTGTTCGTAGTTGACAGAAAGGGCAGATACGTCCTCGGCAGCTACGGCAGCATACTCACGATCAGCGGTATCGTTGTGCTGTTCGCAGGTCTTGCAGCGTTCGCAGGAATGGCTGTAGCTTACGTCCTCACATCTGAGGTGGCTTACTACATACTCTCCAACGTACTCCTCCCGTTCGCTATGATCGCCGGCTGCATAGGTCTCGGCGAGCTGGTCATCGGTATCATCTTCCGTGCGATATCCAGAGGTCTCAAGAGAAAGGCAAAGTACGCTGAAAGAGCATGATCCGGGCACATATACACAGGGGAGCCGGCTCTGTCTGCTCCGCTTAACGTAAAAAGTGGATTACCGAGCCTGATATCACAGGCTCGGTAATTTTATGCCGTGCCGCGTCCGGGGAGACTCCCCCAGCGGCTCCGTTTAAACAGCAATAGAAAGGCGGTGAGGAAATGAAGGGGTTCGTGAATATGCTGCGCAGCTTCGCGAGAGCGCTGCCGCACTTTTTCCTGTTCGAGCTGATGTTCAAGCTCCTGCTCGTGGCGGTAGGCGCGCCGGCAGTCACGCTCATACTCCGGCTGACCGCCAAGGCAGCGGGAGTCGGCTACGTCTCCGACGAGAGCCTCTACGTCTACCTCACCCATCCCGTAACTGTCGTGACCGTCGTGTTCATACTGTTTTTCGTGGGAATGTTCTCCTTCATCGAGCTCACCGCGCTGACTGCGTGCTTCGCGTGCTCGTCGAAGGGCGAGAAGATGACCGTCGGCGGTATGTTCCTGACGGGAGCAAGGTCATTCAGAAGGGTGTTCAGGGGCACGGGAATGCTCTATTTCCTCGTGTTCATGCTCTTCATGCCGCTGGCGCAGTTCAGTATCACCTCGGGCGTGTTCCTTGCGCCGATAATGCCCGTGCTGCGTCGTATCTTCGCGAACGTGAGCAGTGCGGCAGCCGTGGCGGCATATGTCCTGCTGGAGCTGCTGTTCACGATGTTCTTCGCGCGGCGGTGCTACGCTCTGCACTACCTCGTGCTGACCCGGGACAGCTTCCCTCAGTGTATCCGCAGGAGCAAGCAGAAGCTCTACCGCAAAAGGCTGAAAATGGCGCTCTCGCTGGCGCTGTACAGCCTGCTGATATTCACGGTCATTGCTGCGGCAGTGCTGATACTGAGCTTCATCATAGTCCTCTTCATCAGGGGATTTTCACGTCCGGACAAAGCCCTGCGCTCGGCGCTGAGGGTGGTCATGTACACATGGCGCGTGATCTATGCGATGTCGTCGTTCTTCGCGGCGCCCGCGATATTCTGCTGGCTGACCGAGCACTTCAACACCGACAACGCCGGCGAGAAGGATCTCGCCCTCCCCGACCACGCCCGCAAAAAGATGTCCCGCCGCAGTAGCGCCGCTGTCGTCGCCTGCCTGACGGCTGCCGGGCTCGGGGCGAACGTGCTGTACCTCAGCGCGCTCCACAAAGGCAATATCCGCTTCAGCACGGGAATGTTCCAGCATACCCAGATAAGCGCACACAGGGGCTTTTCGGCGGTCGCGCCCGAGAACACCTATTACTCCTTCGAGGCTGCCCTCGACAGCGGCGCGGACTACATAGAGCTCGACGTGCAGATGACCCGCGACGGCAAGCTCGTCGTGTTCCACGATGAGAAGCTCGACCGCACCACCGACGGCTCCGGCAAGCTCAGCGACCACACCTACGCGGAGCTCATGGAGCTCTCTGCGGGGAGCTGGTTCAGACGGAACAGCGAGTTCGCGGACGCAAAGATAATGCTCCTCTCGGAGGTCTTCGAGCAGTTCGGCGGAAAGACGCTCTTCAACGTCGAGATCAAGGATCACGGCGACACCTCCGCGGCAGTCGAGGAGACTGTCCGGCTGATAGAGGAGTACGGGCTCGTGACATCTTGCTATGTGACCTCCTTCTCATACAAGCTGGTTCGGCAGGTCAAGCAGCTCGACCCGCGCATAAAGACCGCCATGACCGCGAATTTCTCCACCGCCACGGCTTACTCGCAGCTCAAATACATCGACGCCGTAAGCATGAACTACACCTTCGTCAACCAGAGCGTCGTAAATACCGCCCACATGAACGGCAAGAAGATATTCGTCTGGACCGTTGACCGCACCGACGATATGAAGCAGATGCTCGCGCTCGGCGTGGACAATATCATCACCAACCGCCCTGACAAAGCTGCCGAGCTGGTCTACTCCAGCAGTACGGGCGACATGATACTGACCGTCCTGAACGCGATATTCGGCAATTCCTGACGTATTGAATTACAAATCGGTAAAAAAACCGGCGTTTTCCTTGTAATCGCAGAGCATATATGTTATAATTGTCCTGTCCGCAGAATCATGCTGACAGGACGATCTTTTTATAGGGAATCAAGGAGGTAATATTTATGAAAAAGCAGTTATCACTTATCGCGGCGCTCGTTCTTGCGTCGTCTGCATTCACTGCCTGCGGAAAATCCAGCGGCAAGGGTGACGGCGAGGAAAGCGACAAGTCCGGCTACAAAAAGGCTCTCTCTGGTATCATCAGTGCGACTATCGACTCTGACCCCGAAAAAATGTATTCCTATATGTATCCCAAGGAGATAGTTGAGCTCCACGACGAGCTCGGCGACTTCGAGATCGACGAGGACGACGAGGAATACGTTGAGAAGCTCAAGCAGTGCACCTACAAGGTAACAAAGACTGAAGAAGAGGAAGCAATGTCCGCTTCTCAGCTCAAATTCGCCGAAAAGTGGCTCGCTGATGAGAAGTTCCAGCTCGAGTGCAAGATAGAGGACGAGGACGACTGGTACGACACCTACTACGACGGCAGGGACGATGTTGAGCCCTTCTGCGAGGTCACAAAGGGCTATAAGCTCAATGTCGAGATGGAGCTGTCCTATCCCAAGGATCTGTACGGCGATTACGACTATGATGACGAGGACGAGGACGAGGACGACGACAGCAGCTCCAAGAAAAAAGGCAGCAAGAAGTCTTCCAAGTCCAGCAAGGACGACATGGAGACCACAACAAGAGAAGAAGAGCTCTATGTTTACTTCGTCAAGGGCGAGGGCTGGAAGGTTGATTTCTACAACGGCCTCGAATACTACCTTGACAGCCACAGCACAGCTGCCATGATAAACGACAAGATCTACGAGTTCCTCGACGAGGCTGGTCTTTCCTACAGCTCCGGCTACTTCATCGTGGGCAGCGACGACGACCACACCTACAATGTCCCCGATGACCTCGACGTTGACGATTTCCGCGACTACATCAAGGAGAACGTTGAAGAAGCAGACGGTCTGGAGTACTTCGTAGTATGCTCGTACTACAGCGCAAGATACGTTGCTACTTCCGAGAACGGCAAGGACTGGGAGAGCACTTATCCCTCCAAGAGCTACATCGAGTATGACGATGAATACGAGTACATCACCACCATGTACTTCGAGGACGAAGACGAGGACGAGGAGTTCAGCTACTCCGACATCTACGACAAAGCTGTAGACGCTGTTGACGAGTACAACGACGAATACGATTATTGATCCGGCGCTCAAAGCCAGACAGACAAAAAATTCCGCTTGACAAACCCGGGAAACTGTGCTAATATAGTTTCATAGACAAAATCTTTGACGAGGAAGGCTATTCCCGATGCTCCGCTCCCAGAGAGCTGCCGTTCGGTGCGAGGCAGCAGCGGAAAGGGTCTGAGCACACCGCCTCCGAGTGCGTCCAATAAACGCCGGCTGCTCCCGTTACCGGGCAAATGAGATACGGTCATTCCGTATGGATCAGGGTGGAACCGCGGTATAATACCGCCCCTCGTGGCTCTTTTAAAGGGCTGGAGGGGCGGTTTTTGCATATGTACACCGGTGCGAAAGGAGGGAGAATGTGAGCAATATTACCTACAACGAGAAGGAGGAAGCCTACGAGCTCCCCTACAAGCTCTGGGGAGAGGTCATGACGGTCCGCTTCTACGTTGACAGCGAACAGACCATAATGGAGCACCTCAAGGACATCGCCGGCAAGCTCGAAAAGCTCAACGGCAGCAAAAAAGCTATCGCTCAGCTCATCATCGACGAGGGCTTCTACGACTACTTCGAGCCCGCTGAGCTCGCCGAGAATATGACCCTCGCGAATGTATACGTTGATGTGGACGAGGACGATATCGTCGTCTGCTTCTGCGTCGGCACAAAGGATGGCTTCGCTCCCGGCTCTGATATGATAAGCGTCGAACTCTTCGGCGGCGACTTCGAGGTCGTCGGGAAGGTATGATAACATTTTGAAAAGGAGAAAAATGCAATGATAAAATTAACATTAAAGGACGGCAGCGTCCGTGAGATCGAGTCGGCGCAGCCGGCGTCGGAGATCATCAAGGGCATAGGCATGGGACTTTACAAGGCAGCGTGCTGCGTGAAGATAAACGGTGAGGTAAAGGATATCCGCACCGTTATCGACAGCGACTGCGAGTTCGAGGTGTGCACCTTCGACACCCTCGACGGCAAGAAGACCTTCTGGCACACAGCTTCCCATATCCTCGCACAGGCTGTAAAGCGTCTCTACCCCGCAGCGAAGCTCGCTATCGGACCCGCTATCGACAACGGCTTCTACTACGACTTTGACCTCGAGAAGCCCTTCACTCAGGAGGACCTCGACGCTATCGAGGCTGAGATGAAGAAGATAGTCAAGGAGGACATCAAGCTCGAGCAGTTCGAGCTGTCGCCGGAGGAAGCAATCGCAAAGCTCAAGGCTATGGACGAGCCCTACAAGGTCGAGCTCTGCGAGGAGCACGCAGGCAAGGGCGAGCCTATCTCGTTCTACCAGCAGGGCGAGTTCATCGACCTCTGTGCAGGTCCGCACCTCATCTCCACAGCTCCCGTAAAGGCATTCAAGCTCCTCTCCTGCACAGGTGCTTACTGGCGCGGCAGCGAGAAGAACAAGATGCTCTCCCGCGTTTACGCCGTAGCTTACCCCAAGGCTGCTGACCTCGAGGCTGACATCAAGCAGCGCGAGGAGGCCAAGCTCCGCGACCACAACAAGCTCGGACGCGAGCTCGAGTACTTCACAACAGTTGACGTCATCGGTCAGGGACTTCCCGTTATCCTGCCCAAGGGCGCAAGAGTTATCCAGACCCTCCAGCGCTGGGTAGAGGACGTCGAGCAGAAGCACGGCTACCTCCTCACAAAGACACCCTACTTCGCTAAGAGAGAGTTCTTCAAGATATCCGGACACTGGGATCACTACCTCGACGGTATGTTCATCATGGGCGACCCCTACGACGAGGAGAAGGAGTGCTTCGCGCTCCGTCCGATGACCTGCCCGTTCCAGTATCAGGTATTCCTCAACAGACAGCGCTCCTACCGTGACCTCCCGATGAGGCTCGGCGAGACCTCCACCCTCTTCCGCAAGGAGGACTCCGGTGAGATGCACGGACTTATCCGCGTGCGTCAGTTCACTATCTCCGAGGGACACCTCATTCTCCGTCCCGAGCAGCTCGAGGAGGAGTTCGCAGACTGTCTCGCACTCGCAAAGGAAATGCTCGGTACTGTCGGACTCCTTGAGGACTGTACATTCCGCTTCTCGCAGTGGGATCCCGCGAACCCGAAGAACAAGTACGAGGGTTCAAAGGAGCAGTGGGACTACGCTCAGGAGGTAATGGGCAAGATACTCGACGACCTCGGCGTAGAGTACACTATCGGTATCGACGAGGCTGCATTCTACGGTCCTAAGCTCGATATCCAGTACAAGAACGTATACGGCAAGGAGGACACCCTTGTTACTATCCAGATAGATATGCTCCTCGCTCAGCGCTTCGGAATGGAGTACGTTGACGTTGACGGAACCAAGAAGCGTCCGTACATCATTCACAGAACATCGCTCGGCTGCTACGAAAGAACTCTCGCATACATGATCGAGAAGTACGCAGGTGCAATGCCGCTGTGGCTCGCTCCGGAGCAGGTACGCATCATCCCCGTTGCAGACCGTCACCTCGACTACTGCAATGAGCTCCTCGCGAAGCTCGAGGCTGCGGGAATGCGCGTGACTATCGACGACCGCGCAGAAAAGGTCGGCAAGAAGGTACGCGACGCAAGGCTCGAGAAGCTCCCGATGTGGATAACAGTCGGCGACAAGGAGATCGAGGAGAACACGGTATCGGTATCGTCGAGAAGAGAGGGCGACCTCGGCTCGATGTCGCAGAACGACCTCCTCGCAAAGCTCATCGACGACATCGCTAAGAAAGTCCGCTAAGCAGCGTGACGCTGCACCCAAGCACGTTGCCGCTCGCAAGTTCGCTCACTCTTAACAACGACCTTAATCGTACATCGCATACGGAAGTATGTGCAGCGCGGGACTTATTCTTCGGCTTTGGAAGTATAACGTGCGCGTTCTGCCAGCGCGGGCTCCGCGCCACGTTGTCGCTCGCAAGCTCGCTCACTCTTAACAACGACCTTAATCGTACATCGCATACGGAAGTATGTGCAGCGCGGGACTTATTCTTCGGGTGTGGAAGTATAACGTGTGCGTTCTGCCAGCGCGGGCTCCGCGCCACGTTGTCGCTCGCAAGTACATCGCATACGGAACACTTGATATGTGTATATGAAAACACCACATACCACACAAAAAACGGCAGACCTCACGGTCTGCCGTTATCATTTTATTCTTCGGACTCGGACTCAGCCTCGTCGGAGCTCTCTGCTTCCTCAGCGGTTCCGTCCGCCGTTTCCGCAGCCTTTTCCTCAAAAGCCTTGCCCTTGTCTATGAGCTCGTCAGTCTTCTTTTTCAGCTTTTCAGCCTCCGCCTGAGCTTCGGCGGCTTTTTTCTTAGCTGTTTCGCCGCGTTCAGAAACTATCTCGCCCTTGGACTTGATTATCTGTACCTTCTTTTTCTTCTCGGCCGCTTCTTCCTCGGGAGTGATGCCGAGCTTCGCGAGCTCCTTCTCCTTGCGCCTTGCAGCGAAGACCTTGTTGTGCTTCTTGTCGTATATGAAGAACATCACAAGCACTGCGACGCCGAGCACGAACGTGAATACGCCCACCCTGAATCCGGGAGGAGTGTACTTCATCGTGACAGTGTGCTCGCCCGGAGTGAGCTGCACGCCTATCATCGTACCGAGAATGACCACCATGTGGTTCTCGCCGTCGTTATAGAGCGTATACGGCGCAGTCGCCTGATTCCACTTGACTGCGTTGCCGAGCGTGGAGAGACCGCCATTCTCGTTGGGAGTCTCAGTGATTATGCTGTCGATCTTCTTGCCGTCAACATATACCTCCCAGCCGGGCTCATACGGGATAGAGGTCGAGAGTATCTGACCCTCCTGTGCGGTGACTGTACCCGTCAGGCAGCGGTCGGTGGACTTCTCAGTGTCGATGACCCACGGATTCTGCTGGAGCTTCTTGATGTCCTCCTCGAAGCGCTCCTTGTCGAGGTTATAGAAGAGGTATCCTCCCTGACGCACCATGACATACTCATTGCTGCCGACGTATGCGCCGCCGGATGAAGAACGGATAGTCAGACGTACTTCCAGCTCTGTACCGGGAGCGAAGGAGCCGAGGTTGACGATAGAGTCGTCGCTGTTCTCAAAGTAGCTGCCCATTGCCTTGTGGTTGGTGAACTTGCCGTCTTCGCCCTTTTCGCATGAGAACCAGAGGTTGACAGCCTTTCTCATCTCCGAGCGGAGCGACATATAGATATCGCCCTCCTTCTCGGCGGTGATGTGGATATTGACAACGGGGTCCGTAGCGCCTGCGATAGCGTCGAAGTCGTCGTGCGGGTAGCCGCTCGCGTTGTAGACCTGATAGCGCACCTGTGTCTCATCATAGGAGACGGACGAGGTGAGCGGTGTGAAGTAGTCCTTCGGGTCGAGCGGGACAGCCGTATAGTCCAGAGTATTGCCCGTGAGCGAGCTGAGGTAGTTGTTCAGCGAGAAGAACGGGTCGTCGTTGCCGAGCGTTCCGAGCTTGAGGATATCGTCATCAGCCATATAGCCGATAGAGAGCGCATAGGGGTTCTGGTAGACGTTTGCTGTGCGCTGTCTCTTCTCCTGTCTGCAGTTGCCCTCGTATCTGTCGTAGGTAGTGGAGAAAACATAGTTATAGTCGGAGATGAGCTTGCCGTTGTTCTCTCTGTCGGGGTCGTTGATGACGTACTTTATTCCGAGGAGCGAGTCGGAGACTGCCGTCGCACCTCTGTAGTTGGATTCATAGCTCTGGGTAGCGTAGCCGAGTGCCTCGAGGAACTTGAGGGCTCTCGTGTTCATTACCGAGCTGGTGTGGGTCAGACCCTTCAGGCGGTAGGCGAGGTTATCGTTGCCCATACGCTGGAAGGTCTTTTCTGCACGGTAGAAGGTGTTGTCGCGCGCTTCAAGCTCGTCCACTATGCCCGCGCCCGAGAGCACCTCGACGTAATCGTTGTGCTCGGTGTTGCCGACCTCCTTCATTATCTTCTTGAAGGTGTCGTAGCAGTTGTAGCCAGCCTCGAAGAAGACCGTGAGCGCAAGGACCACAGATATAGCCGTGCGGGTCTTTTTCTGCTTTGCGTTGCTGTAGAAGTAGAGAGCGATGAGGTATATCGCCGCAAGCGTGAGACCGAAAACGAGGGTTCCGAGCCAGAGTTCCTGCCACTTCTCGCCGTTGTAGGATTCGCTGGTGGAATAGGGGAGCGATGCTGCGTACTTATACTTGCTCTCCTCGTAGGGAAGCGGGGAGATGAATCTGGCGCCTTTGATTGTTGAGTAAACTCTCTCCAGGTATAAGAGTACCGATACAGCGCCGCCGATAAACATACCGTTTCTGTATCTGCTGATAGTAAACTTTTTGTCGCTTATGTAGATATACAACAACGGAATTATGAATATAAGCAAGATGTCCTGTATGAGCAGGAATGTGAAAGAACCATCCAACGCGGTTCCGTCGTTTGATTTGTAAGCCCCTATAAACGCCTCATAAGCGAACACAAGGACCGCTATGATACTGAACGTCACTCCGACGTTTGAAACTGACAGCTTGTAGCCGTCAAGGTGCGCAAACACCTCTGCCGCCATTGACAGAAGAATGAACGAAACGATGAAGGAGTATCTGTAGGGGAGCCAGTTCGGGTCCTGACCGCCGTGCCACATCATATTGATAGGCTTGACGTACATACTCATGAACATCAGGAACGTGAGCAGCGTATACCCGAGCTTCCTGTTGCTCTTGATGTTCTTGTTCATGTAGAACAGCGGGAGCAGTACCACCGCGATGACACCGCAGTATATCTCAGGTCTTCCGTAGAACCTCGTGCCCTCGTCAACGTTTACGGAGTAGTACTGATCGGGCAGGAGAGTGGGAACGAGTTCCCAGATACGGAACATCTTGTTGTAGCTGTAATCGGGGTTGGAGAAGTCGAACTTACCGAGCGACAGCGCGCTGTACACAGGAAGTATCATGAACGCGCTCAGCATGAGCACAACGATAGTCGAAACGCCCATGAGGCCTATGGTCTTTGCGTAGTCCTCAAAACCCCTGAACTTGCGCGTCGTGCCGAAGAAGAGGTAGTAGAAGAAGTACATCGCGACGAATATAGCGACCATGTAGCCGATATAGAAGTGCGCAACGAACATCAGCGCAAGGGGAATGATGTAGTTGAGCTTTCTGCCGTCGTCGATGAGGTACTCGATACCGAGCACTATGAGCGGCAGGAGCACAGGACCGTCGAGCCACATCGGGTCGATGAGCTGGATGACCATGTAGCTCATCATCGCATAAGCCGTCGAGAATATCAGCGACTGGAGCGGCTGCACGTTCTTGGACTTCTGCGCGTAGACCATGAAGGTCACGCCTGCCGCGCCTATCTTACTGAGCTGGATTATCAGCAGGCTCTCGAGGATAAAGCTCCTCGGCAGGAAGACGAGTATGAACGTGAACGGGCTCGCGAGGTAGTAGCCGATGATACCCATGAACTCGCCGGAGAGATTTCGGCTCCAGTTGTAGAACAGGCTGCCCTGACCGTGGAAGGCGTAGCGGATAGCCTCGAAGTAGGAGACGTACTGACCGTTGAGGTCGAGGGTGAGTACCGAGCGTATGCCGAACGGATAGACCCCGAAGAAAGCATACGCGATGAACGCGAGCAGCGCCGGGATAAGGAATGCAGCTATGTAGTACAGCGGCATATACTTGGTCTTGGTCTTACCGGCGATTATTTCGGTCGCGGTCACAGCAGGCTTAGCGGAAGCAGAGGCATTGCGTGCTCTTACCGCAGCAGTGCCCTTAAGCGGCTGTTTTTTGGTGCTCTGAGGCTGTTTTTTAGCGCTCTGGGGCTGCTTTTTGCTGTTCCCGGACTTTTTCTTTGTGCCGGACTTGGATTTAGCCAATTTTGTTCCTCCTTTTCACGGAAAGGCGGCAGAAGCCATACCTCCCTATTATAATCATACTTTATTATTATACTACACTCTGCGGTATTTTGCAAGGGGTTGAAGAATAAAACGTTGATTATTATTTGCAATGGGATTCCAAAGGGGCGCGGAGCCCGCGCAGGCGAATACGTCAATTCTTTTGGGTGGGACGTCGGGGACGCCGTCCCCTACACCCCAACAATGGGATTGCATCCCTTTGGCGGAGTCCAGAGGCAGCGCCCTGCAAATATGAAGGGAGACCCTAACCGGGTCCGTGACCCTCTGCCCTATGGGCATCTCCCTACACTGTAGGGAGTCACCGCAAGAGGTGAATTTTCAAACAGTCCGGTGGACTGCTTGAAAAGAGGAGACGCCCTGCGATAGAGGGCGTCTCCTTGTTGCCGCGTCGAATCATCTTGCCTGCGACCGATGAGGTCGCACGAATCAGAAAGGCGACCCTCTCGGGTCGCCCTCTTCATCAAAGTATATCCTTGTGGTGCGCCTGGAGCGACTTCACACCGAAGTGCTTGTTCTCCTTGATAGCGCGTATACCCTCTGCGCTCGCCTTAGCTGCCGCCATTGTCGTGATGTACGGAACGCGGTGCTTGATAGCTGCCTTGCGGATATAGCTGTCGTCGTATATGCTGGTCTTGCCTGCGGGAGTGTTGATGATGAGCTGTATCTCGCCGTTCGCGACCTCGTCAGCGATGTGCGGACGACCCTCATAGATCTTGAAGATACGCTTGCAGGGAATGCCTGCCTCCTTTATCATCTCGTAGCTGCTGCCCGTTGCAAGGATATTGAAGCCGAGCTCGTTGAACGACTTCGCGATGTCGAGCAGCTCGCCCTTGTCGCGGTCGCAGACGCTCAGGAGAACTGTTCCCTCCTGCGGGAGACAGGTCTGAGTAGCCTCCTCAGCCTTGTAGTAAGCCTCGCCGAACGACTCGGAGATTCCCAGAACTTCGCCGGTGGAGCGCATCTCGGGTCCGAGGACGGGGTCTACCTCCTGGAACATATTGAACGGGAACACAGCCTCCTTGACGCCGTAGTGCTTGATGATCTTGTCGCGGAGCGCCGGTACGGGCGACGGATTGCCCGTAAGTGGAGCTGTGATTATCTCAGTCGCTACCTTTACCATGTTTATGCTGCAAACCTTCGATACAAGCGGAACTGTTCTCGAAGCACGCGGATTAGCCTCAAGGACGTAAACTGTGTCGCCTTCGATAGCGTACTGCATATTCATAAGACCCTGAACGTTCATCTCTACGGCTATCTTCTTAGTGTAGTCCTTGATAGTCGCGATCTGCTTGTCGGTGAGGTTCTTTGCGGGGAGAATGCACGCGGAGTCACCGGAGTGTACGCCCGCGAGCTCGATATGCTCCATAACAGCCGGAACGAAGCAGTGCTCGCCGTCGGAGATAGCGTCAGCCTCGCACTCTGTAGCGTGGTTGAGGAAGCGGTCGATGAGGATAGGTCTGTCGGGAGTAACGCCTACTGCCGCGGACATATACACCTTCATCATATCGTCGTCGTGGACTATCTCCATGCCGCGTCCGCCGAGAACGTAGGACGGGCGGACCATTACGGGGTAGCCGATACGGTTGGCTATTTCAAGCGCCTCGTCAACGTTTACAGCCATACCGGACTCCGGCATGGGAATGTTGAGCTTCTCCATCATGGCGCGGAAGTGGTCGCGGTCCTCAGCGAGGTCGATAGTCTCGGGCGATGTGCCGAGGATATTGACGCCGTACTTCTTGAGGTCGTTCGCGAGGTTGAGCGGGGTCTGACCGCCGAACTGCGCGATAACGCCGAGGGGCTTCTCCTTCTCGTGGATAGAGAGCACGTCCTCGAGCGTGAGCGGCTCGAAGTAGAGCTTGTCAGATGTATCGTAGTCAGTGGAAACTGTCTCGGGGTTGCAGTTTACGATAATGGACTCAAAGCCCAGCTTCTTGAGCGCGAGCGCTGCGTGAACGCAGCAGTAGTCGAACTCGATGCCCTGACCGATGCGGTTGGGGCCGCCGCCGAGGATCATGATCTTCTTGTTGCTGCTTGCAGGGCTCTTGTCCTCGTCGAGGTGGTAGGTGGAGTAGTAGTAAGCTGCGTCCTGGGTGCCGCTGACGTGAACGCCCTCCCACGCTTCCTTTATACCGTACTCGTAGCGCTTATTGCGGATCTCCTCCTCGGAAACGCCGAGAATGGAGCTGAGGTAGCGGTCGGAGAAGCCGTCGAGCTTCGCCTGCTTCAGCACATCCTTTGCGGGGACGCTGCCCTTCATGGTGAGGAGCTTTTCCTCCTCCTGAACGAGCTCCAGCATCTCATTGAGGAAGTAGTGCTTTATCTTTGTGAGCTCGAAAATCTCGTCAACTGTTGCGCCCTTGCGGAGTGCCTCATAGATGATGAACTGACGCTCGCTGGTCGGGTAGCGGAGCTGTGCGAGGAGCTCATCCTTGGTCTGGTCGTGGAAATTCTTAGCGAAGCCGAGACCGTATCTGCCGGTCTCGAGGGAGCGGATAGCCTTCTGGAAAGCCTCCTTGTAGGTCTTGCCTATGCTCATTACCTCGCCGACTGCTCTCATCTGGGTACCGAGCTTGTCCTCAGCGCCCTTGAACTTCTCGAAAGCCCAGCGCGCGAACTTGATAACGACGTAGTCGCCGTCGGGAACGTACTTGTCGAGAGTGCCGTACTTGCCGCAGGGGATATCCTTCAGAGTGAGTCCGCACGCGAGCATTGCCGATACGAGAGCTATCGGGAAGCCTGTCGCTTTGGAAGCGAGCGCGGACGAACGCGATGTACGGGGGTTTATCTCGATAACGACGATACGTCCTGTCTCGGGGTCACGGGCAAACTGGCAGTTGCAGCCGCCGATGACCTGTATCGCCTCAACTATCTTATATGCCTGTCTCTGGAGCTCGAGCTGAACGTCCTCGGGGATAGTCAGCATAGGAGCAGAGCAGAACGAGTCACCTGTGTGGACGCCGATGGGGTCGATGTTCTCGATGAAGCAGACAGTGATGATGTTGTTCTCAGCGTCACGCACTACCTCGAGCTCGAGCTCCTCCCAGCCGCTTATGCACTCCTCAACGAGCACCTGTCCCACGAGTGAAGCCTGAAGACCTCTCTCACATACGACCTTGAGCTCGTCCACGTTGTATACCATGCCGCCGCCTGCGCCGCCCATGGTGTAAGCCGGACGGAGAACCACGGGGTACTTGAGCTTCTCTGCGATCTTTACAGCCTCGTCAACGGAGTAAGCCTCCTCGCTGCGGGGCATACCGATGCCGAGCTCGTTCATGGTGTTCTTGAATTCGATACGGTCCTCGCCGCGCTCGATAGCGTCAACCTGTACGCCGATGACCTGCACGTTGTACTGCTTGAGCACGCCTGCTTTGTCGAGCTCGGAGCAGAGATTGAGTCCGGACTGACCGCCGAGGTTAGGCAGGAGAGCGTCCGGGCGCTCCTTGTCGATTATCTGGGTG
Source organism: Ruminococcus sp. (assembly GCA_016288815.1). GTDB lineage: Bacteria > Bacillota > Clostridia > Oscillospirales > Ruminococcaceae > Ruminococcus. Next base: position 9,064 of record JAEELF010000036.1, on the reverse strand, counting down.
AGCCTTGCAAGGTTGAGCGGCTCGATGTAGGTGATGTCCGCGACATCGGGGTCGGTCATGATAGTAGCGGGGTTCGAGTTGACGAGCACTATCTCGTAGCCGAGCTTTCTGAGCGCCTTGCACGCCTGCGTGCCGGAGTAGTCGAATTCGCACGCCTGACCGATGATGATAGGACCGGAACCGATTATCATTATCTTGTGGATGTCTTCTCTTTTTGGCATATTATTCTCCTGACCCGTACAGAATGTACGTCATAAAATTTACCGTATAAGCATACACACACTTATTTAAACTACATTATAACACAAAAAGTGAAAGAATGCAAGTAAAAAATACACCTCTGAGCTATGAAAAAACAGGCAAAAACACAAAAACAAGGGACGATGTCCGCACCGTCCCTCGAATGATGTATTTACTTGCTCTGCATATACTTATCCATAGCAGCGGCAGCCTTCTTGCCGGCGCCCATTGCGAGGATAACTGTAGCTGCGCCCGTTACGGCATCGCCGCCTGCGTAAACGCCCTCCTTGGAGGTGAGACCGTCCTCGTCAGCGATGATACCGCCCCACTTCTGGGTGTCAAGTCCGGCAGTTGTGGACTTGATGAGCGGGTTCGGAGAAGTACCGATAGACATGATGACACAGTCCGCCTCGATGTCGATGAAAGCGCCCTCTATCGGAACAGGCTTAGCTCTGCCGGAAGCATCGGGCTCGGAGAGCTCCATCTGCTGGCACTTTATGCTCTTTACCCAGCCCTTGTCGGTAGACTCTATCTCAACGGGGTTGGTGAGGAACTTGAAGATTATGCCCTCCTCCTTGGCGTGCTCGACTTCCTCTGCACGCGCGGGGAGCTCAGCCTCTGTACGGCGGTAAACTATGTATACCTCAGCGCCGAGACGCTTTGCACAGCGTGCTGCGTCCATAGCAACGTTTCCGCCGCCTACGATGACAGCCTTGGTTCCGGCCTTGATAGGCGTGGAGCTGCCCTCCTTGTAAGCCTTCATGAGGTTGATACGGGTGAGGAACTCGTTAGCGGAGTAAACACCGTTAAGGTTCTCGCCGGGGATATTCATGAATCTCGGCAGACCTGCGCCGGAGCCGATGAATACGCTCTCGAAGCCCTCATCCTGCATGAGCTCGTCCACAGAAACAGTTTTGCCGACAACGGTATTGGTCTCGATCTTTACGCCGAGAGCCTTCAGACCCTCGATCTCCTTCTGAACGATGGACTTGGGGAGTCTGAACTCGGGGATACCGTAGGAGAGAACGCCGCCTGCAACGTGCAGAGCCTCGAATACTGTAACGTCGTAGCCCTTCTTTGCGAGGTCTCCAGCACAGGCAAGTCCCGAAGGACCGGAGCCGATGACAGCAGCCTTGTGACCGTTCTTAGCGGGAACTTCAACAGCTGCTGCGGGCTGTGCGTTGTGCCAGTCGGCTACGAATCTCTCAAGGCGTCCGATAGCAACAGGCTCGCCCTTGATGCCTCTTACGCACTTGCTCTCGCACTGTGTCTCCTGCGGACATACTCTTCCGCAGACAGCCGGGAGCGAGCTGGACTGTGTTATCACCTTGTATGCGCCCGCGAAGTCGCCCTCTGCGACCTTTGCGATGAATGCGGGGATATCTATCTGCACGGGACAGCCTGTGGAACAGGGCTTGTTCTTGCAGTTGAGGCAGCGCTTAGCCTCGTCGATAGCCTGCTCCTCGGTATATCCGAGAGCGACCTCGCTGAAATTCTTGTTTCTTACGTCGGGAGCCTGAACGGGCATCTCGTTGCGTACTAAAGACATATTAGGCATTTCACTTTACCTCCTTGCTGAACAGGTTGCAGGTCTCCTCGTGAGCGTGGCGCTCGAAGTCCCTGTACATTGCGCCGCGCGCCATAGCCTCGTCAAAGTCGATGAGGTGACCGTCGAACTCAGGACCGTCAACGCACGCGAACTTGGTCTGACCGCCTACAGTGAGACGGCAGCCGCCGCACATACCTGTTCCGTCTATCATTATGGGGTTCATGGAGGCAACAGTGGGTATCTCGTACTGCTTTGTGAGCTGACAGACGAACTTCATCATGATGAGAGGTCCGATAGTGATAACTCTGTCGTACTTCTCACCGCCGTCGATGAGCTTCTTGAGGGCGTCTGTAACGAGACCCTTCTCGCCGGCAGTACCGTCATCGGACATGAGGACGTACTTGGAGGAAGCCGCCTTGAATTCGTCCTCGAGGATAACGAGATCCTTGTTTCTGAAGCCGCAGATAGCGTGTACCTCGCAGCCGAGCTCGTGGAGCTTCTTGGTGACGGGGTAAGCGATAGCGCAGCCCACGCCGCCGCCGACAACAGCGACCTTCTTCAGACCCTCGGTCTCGGTAGCACGTCCGAGCGGACCAACGAAGTCGTGGAGGGAATCGCCCTCATTCATGTGAGCGAGCTTTTCAGTTGTAGCGCCGACTACCTGAGCGATTATCGTAACGGAGCCGGAAGCGCGGTCATAGTCCGCGATAGTGAGCGGGATACGCTCGCCCTCGCTGTCCGTGCGGAGGATGATGAACTGACCCGGCTCAGCCTTAGCGGCTACCTTGGGGGCATTTATCCTCATGAGGACAACTGTAGGGTTGAGAAATCTTTTTTCAAGTATCTCGTACATTGCCAATACCTTCTTTTCGTATATTTGCAGCGCGGGGACTTTCCCGCGGGTCGCCATTGACCTTGGGGATACAGGGCTGCATGGAGTTGTCTTATAATTATATCATACATGGTATGATAAATCAAGCATTTTGTTTTCTAAGCAGAGGAATTCCAAAGGGTACCTGTACCCTTTGGCGGAGTCCAGAGGCAGCGCCTCTGGTCGCTTCGCTTTAGTTTTTAAGGCGAAGCGAAACTATCTGAAAGGCGCCTCGCAAGGGGTGAATTTCAAAACAGTCCGGTGGACTGTTTTTGAGAGGTGACTCCCCGCAGTGCGGGGAGATGTCAGCGGAGCTGACAGAGGGGCTGGACCCGGAGGGTCGCCTTGCAAGAGAAGGCGTCCCCTTCTTCCGCCTTTAAACGCCCTCCGCGCCGACCGGTGATGGTCGCACGCACATTACTGTTTCTTCTTCTTCGCGAAGAGGTGTCTCTTCTTCTCTTCGGCGGGTGCAGGATTCTCCTCCTCCGCAGGCTCGGCGGGCTTTTCCTCCGGCTGCTCGGCAGGCTCCTCCGCCTTTTCTTCATTCACCGGTCTCACCGGCTTGCAGGGATTTCCTGCCGCGAGCATTCCCGCGGGAATGTCATCAGTCACAACGCTTCCCCCCGCGATGACCGCGCCGTCGCCGATAGTCACGCCCGGCATGACGCACACGCTGCCGCCTATCCAGACATTGCTGCCTATCTTGATAGGCTTCGCTGACTCCAGACCCTGATTGCGGGTCTCGGCGTCGAGCGGGTGAGTCGCAGTGTAGAAGCCGCAGTTGGGTCCGACTAAGACATTATCGCCGAAAATGACCTCCGCACAGTCGAGGATAACGCAGTTGTGGTTGGCGTAGAAATTGTCGCCGATGATGATGTTGTAGCCGTAATCGCAGAAGAAATTCGCCTCTATCCATGTGTTCTCCCCGCGCAGTGCGAGAAGACGGTCGAGCAGACGCTCCTTCTTCTGGTAGTCGTTGTACTCAACGGCATTGTACTCCGCGCAGAGCTTTTTCGCCTTAACGCGGTCGGCAAGGAGCTCCTTGTCCTTTGCGTTGTAGAGCTCGCCAGCCTGTTGTTTTTCCTTTTCGGTCATTTTCAGCACCTCCGTTTTGATGTGTTCATATTAACGGCTTACCTGCCGGATACAGCAAACGTCAAATAATTACTGACGTCCACTACAATCACCTTTTGCTGCCCTTTGAGCCAAAGCTGCCGCCCATTGCGAGTATATTCGTGTCGAACGAGTAGTTTATCTTCGCCGCAAGACGGTGACGCTTGAGCGCGAGCTGTATCATGCGCTCGAGCAGCTCCTGATACTTCACTCCCTTGGGCTCCCAGAGATAGAACGCCAGCGAGCCGGGGATAGTGTTTATCTCATTGATGTAGACCTTGTCTGTCGCCATGTCTATCATGAAGTCGATACGGGTAACGCCGTTGCAGCCGAGGCAGCGGAATGCGTCTACCGCGGTCTTTCTGATGAATTCGTCCTGCTCGGGAGTGATGTCAGCGGGTATCTTGCGCTTGAGTGACGCCATTCCCTTGCTGCCGCCGGACTTTCCTCCGCCGACGTACTTCTGGTCGTAGCTGAGTATCTCGTCGCCGCTCGCCTGAACAGGCTCCTCACATACGGAAGCCTCCGCGGATTCGCTGTCGCCGAGCACTGAGCAGTTTATCTCCTTGAGCTGCACGACAGCAGGCTCGATGAGGATACGGTCGGAGAACTCGAATGCCTCCTCGACAGAGCGGATAAGACCGTCGCGGTCGCTCGCCTTGGAGATACCCACGCTCGAACCGAGGTTTATCGGCTTGATGATGACGGGGTACGGGAACTTCGCCTCCACGCGGCTGACTATGCTATCCATGTCGGTCATCTCAAAAGCCGAGAAGCGGCAGCAGTCAAGCACCGGGAAGCCCGCCTCCTTGAGCAGTATCTTCATGACGTATTTATCCATTCCGACAGCTGAAGCGAGCACGTCGCAGCCGACATACGGCAGTCCGAGGGTGTGGAGGTAGCCCTGAAGGGCACCGTCCTCAACATTTGTTCCGTGGACTATCGGGAACGCAACGTCTATCTCGGCGATGTCGTTGGAGCCGAATTTCTTCATCTTCTGGCGAATGAGTTTGACCTTGCCCTCACTGCGCACGAACACGCACTCTGTACACTCGCTCAGCAGCGCGGGGATATCCTTGAAGGCGTTGATGTCGAACAGCTTCTCGCCGGTGTAGAACTCATTTCCCTTGGTCATGTAGACGGGAATAATATTGTATTTTTCCTTGTTGATGCTCGCCATTGCCTGTACCGCAGAAATGACGGATACCTCATGCTCGACGCTCTTTCCGCCGAAAAGTACCGCAAGATTGATCTTCATAGTATGTATCTCCTTACATAAATTTGGCTGAATAATTGGTTTCAGGTGTCAGCGGTCAGGTATCAGGTGCGGTGTCGCCTCCGGCGACGGATCCTGAAACCTAAAAACCTGATACCTGACACCTAAATCAATAGTTGTCAGGCAGGTCGTTCTCGAGGAGGACGATCTTCTTTTTGTCAGTCGGCAGTGCGCGGACTTTGTCGAGCGCCTCGCCGAGGGTATCGGCAACGATGACCCGCTCCATATCGTAGCCGGCATCCTTTATTCCGTTGTATATCGGGACCGTCTGTGCCTTGCCGACGAGCGCGATGTAGTCGCACGCCTGCGCAGCCTCCTGACCGAACTCGAAGTTGAGCTCCTCCTGCTTCTCGCCGAGCTCGACCATTCCGGGCGTGACAAGTATGCGGGTGGCGTCGAACAGCTTCAGTACGGCAAGAGCCGCGCGGCAGCCGCTCGGGTTGGAGTTGTATGCGTCGTCGATGAAGGTGAGGTCGCCGCCCTTGTCGAGGAGCTGGAGCCTGTGCGGTACTGCGGCGATACGCTTTACCGGCAGAACCAGCTTTTCGAGCGGGATGCCTATGCCGTGGCAGTAGGCGATCGCGCCAAGGACGTTCTGTACGCTGTGCTCGCCGAGTAGCTTCATCGAGTAGCGGCAGGTCTCCCCGCCGGGAGCCGTGAGCGTGAACTCAGTTCCCTTGTCGGACACCGAAACATCGGACGCGCGGTAGTCGCAGCCCTCGCTCATGCCGTAGAGCACGGCATTTTTGTACTGCGGAGCCTTTGCTCGGATGAGCTCGTTGTCGCCGTTGAGGTATATCTTTCCGCCGGCAGCCTGAACAGCGTCTGCAAGCTCGAACTTGGTGTTCACGACGTTCTCTATCGAACGGAACGTCTCGAGGTGCTGCGGTCCGACGGAGGTGATGATACCGTCGTGCGGATGGGCGATGTCGCAGAGCTCCTTTATCTCGTGGACGCGGCGTGCGCCCATTTCGCATATGAAGTACTCATGTGTGGGCTTGAGGTCGCGGCGGACGGTTATCGTCACGCCCATGGGAGTGTTGAAGCTCTCGGGCGTTTTGAGCGTCTCAAACTGCGACGAGAGCAGCTCGCTGAGGTAGAACTTCATGCTGGTCTTGCCGTAGCTGCCGGTGATACCGACCTTGTGCAGCGAGGGCATGGACGCGAGCTTCTTCTTCGCGTCGTTGATATACCATTTCTGGATAGCCTTCTCGAGCGGCTTGTTGATGAGGTTCGAGAGCGGCACGAATATGGGGGTGAGGTACAGCGACGTGCCGACGAGTATGTACGGCAGCGCCTGCGTGAACCAGAATGTCTTGTGGACACAGGAGTCTCCGCTGCACTCAATTACGCTCAGCTTGCCGTTGAGCACCGCAAAGACGTAGAATACAGCGATAAGTATGAAGAAGGTCGTCATCATACGCTTCATGCGGGCGGTATAGACGAGGGGCTTCTTGAACTTCCTGCCGGGCTTGTTGGCGACGATGAACACCGCATTGAAGCAGGTGAACGCGATGACGAGCGGTGCTTTTGCGCCGAGCGCTGCCATCACGAACTGTCCCGCCAGAAGCGCCAGCGGGAGGATGTACCTCTTCCAGTTCTTCTTCATCCACCACGAATGCTCGGGGGTCTTGTAGCCGTTGAGCTGGAGCATATGGAACTCGCGGAGCCCGAGGAATACTGTCGCGAGCAGCGTGACTGCCGCGAACACACAGAATAATACTATCGACATACGAGCCTCCTTAATCCTGAATGCCCATGAACGAGCACATCACGCGGTTGAAGGTGTACTGCTGCTCGAGGAAGGAGTAATGCCCCGCATTTTCGAGCTTTACGAGACCCGCGTCGGGAATGAGCTTCTCCATTTTCTCGCCGTCGGAGAGCGGAGTTGCTGTGTCGTTCACGCCCCAGACGAGAAGCGTCGGACACTTTATCAGCGGCAGGTAGGGCTCGAGATCCTCGTTCACGACCTTGACCATGACCTGTCTCATCATCGGAGAAGCGGCGGCGTAGTCGGCGCTGCCCATTTTCTTGCGGAAGTTCTCGAGAGCGTCCGGAGCTATTTTCCGGGCTATCTTCGTCGAGAGGACGGCCTTGCCGAGCTTGTAGTAGCGGGTGCGCCAGCTTTTTTTCTTGGTCTTGGGCGGCATGATGCCCGCGCTGTCCACGAGTATGACCTTTGTGACCTCAAACGGCAGATCCTTGCGGGTGTGGAGCTTGATTATCACGCGCCCGCCGAAGCTGTGACCGAGCAGCATGACCTTCTCCGCGCCGTAGTCCGCGAGGAAGTCGATGACGAACTGCACATAGTCGTCCACGCACCATGCCGCCGGCGGCTCCTGGCTTTCGCCGAATCCGGGCATATCCATGGCGACGACGGTATACTTCTTCGCGAGGAGATCAATGAGGTTGGCGAAGAGCTTGATATTGCTGCCCCAGCCGTGCAGGAGCACGATGAGGTCGCCCTCGCCTTTCTGCTCATAGTTTATACTGATTCCGTTAACTGTTTTGTTCAATTTCTGTTATCTCCGTTTTTTATATATAATATGTGTATCTGCATGAACACATACACAGATAATTATATCACAGCGCTGTGGAAATGTCAATTATCTGCGGAAAAATGAATGATTTTCGCGTGGGATTTTTTATTATGCACGCATTGAGACTCCCGGGCGGGTCGAGGTGGCTGCTTACTGCGGTTCAGTAAATTAAATACAAATTTTTACAGAAAAAGCAATATTATCCGATTTCATTTCCACAAACGGGTGGATAAGTTTTCAACATTGTGTTGAAACAGGTGTTGGGATTTCACCCGCTGACTGTGGAAAAGTCAGTGGAAAAGTGGAAAACCGCGCTATATACACATTCTGGAAACCGAAAAATGTTGAAAACCACTGTGGATAAACGGGGAAAATGAGTAAACAATAAAAATACATTGTGGAAAGACGCTCCGCAATAATGCCATTGAAAGGACATGATCATATGAAAAAGATCTTAGCAATATGCTCCGCATTTTTAACGATCTGCGCATTCACATCGTGCGGTTCCGAGCGCGGGAGCTCCATGAACGGCGATACCCGGCATGAAAGCTACGCCAGCAACTACGACAGCACCGGCGACCGCCGCGACGACGCTGTCGGGGACTACGTCAGCGGTGCAGCCGACGAGGTGGGCGAAGCTGGAAAGGACATTGTTACCGGTGCCGGCGAAGCCGGAAAAGACATGATCGACGGCGTCGAGAGTGCCGCAGACCACGTCATCGACGGCGTTGACGGTCACGACAATGAGCGCTCCCGCCGCGACTGACCCCGTAACAGCACAAAAAACCGCAGCCGAAGCTGCGGTTTTTTGCGTGCATATACGTCTCCCGACGCTATACACAAAGAAAGAAAGGATAAATATGAAAAGAATTAATCAGTTGACGATTGCTTTTTCAGTTTCCTTGTCGAAGATGTGGATCCTGTTCGGGTCGATAGCTACCTTGATGTCATCACCAGGTCTTGCAGTCGATCTCGGGCTTACTCTTGCAGTAAGCGGGATACCCTCGCAAAGGAGGTAGAGGTAAGTCTCAGCGCCCATCATTTCGGTGATCTCGACGTTGCAGTCTACGATACCTGTTGTAGCGTTGGAGAGGTACATCTCTTCGTCGTGGATGCTCTCGGGACGAACACCGAGGATGATCTCCTTGCCAACGTAGTTTCCGAGCTCATCGTTTACCTTAGCCTCAGGAACGATGATCTGGTACTTAACGCCTCTGGAGGACTTTGTATCATCAGAGCCGAACTCAACGATGAACTGACCGTACTCTTCCTTGAGAACTGCGTCGATGAAGTTCATCTGAGGCGATCCGAGGAAGCCTGCAACAAACTTGTTTGTGGGGTTCTCGTAGAGGTTCTGAGGAGTATCTACCTGCTGAACGAAGCCGTCCTTCATACATACGATACGGTCGCCCATTGTCATAGCCTCAGTCTGGTCATGAGTTACATAGATGAATGTTGTACCGAGCTTCTTGTGA
>JAEELF010000035.1 GCA_016288815.1 Ruminococcus sp. | reverse complement strand
GAAGGGCATCGTAGAGTCGCTGATGAAGGACGGCAATACTGTCACACACGGCGGGTCGGTGTCTATAGCGGAGTGTGGCATACGCGAGCTGCTCAATTCAGGCAAGTACAACTACCTCGACCGCTCCAAGGCGACCACTCCCGAGGAGATAAAGGCGACCTACCGCGCGTCGTTCTCCGCGGACGTTTTCATCACCAGCGCCAACGCCATAACCGAGGACGGCGTGCTCTATAACGTTGACGGCAACAGCAACCGCATTGCCGCTATCGCTTTCGGACCGGATTCGGTTATCGTTATTGCGGGATACAATAAGATCGTCCGCGACCTGCATGAGGCTGAGGTGCGCGTGAAGACCGAGGCTGCCCCGCCGAACTGCGTGCGGCTCGACTGTGCGACCTACTGCAAGGAAAAGGGCGAGTGCGTGTCGCTGACAAAGCCCGGCAGCCAGATGTACGACGGCTGCTCCGGTGACGGGCGTATCTGCTGCAACTACCTCATCTCCGCGCAGCAGCGCCACAAGGGGCGCATAAAGGTCATTCTCGTAGGCGAGGAGCTTGGGTATTGATCGAAAAAATCTATGCACTCAAAAGAGTGTTCCGCCGCCAGAATAAAACTGTATAAAGCGCGTTTTTTGACATTCAAAAAGGAGTACCCGAAGGTACTCCTTATTTTTATCTCTTCACGAAGTATTCCTCATACCAGACGAGGAAGGTGTATATCGTCCAGACCTTGCGCCAGTTGTCGGAGTTGCCGCCGACATAGTCGCGGTAGATCGCGTTTATCTCGTCGAGGTTGAAGAACTGCGCTGCCATGTCGCTCGTGAACTTCGCGCGGACGTCAGCGTTGTAGCGCTCGTCAGCGAGCCATATGCGCACCGGCACGATGAAGCCCAGCTTCTTGCGGAACGCTATCTCCTCCGGGAGGACCTTTGCGGCAGCCGTGCGGAATGCGACCTTGTTCTGCTCCTCGTTCACCTTGAAGCGTGAGGGCATTCTCGCGGCGATGTCGAAAATACGGCGGTCGGTCAGGGGCATTCTTATCTCGAGCCCTGCCGCCTCGCTCATTTTATCCACGTTTAGGTAGATGTCGCCCTCGAGCCATATCTGTATGTCAACGTCGGACATCTTCGTGAGCGGGTCGAGGTGATCGGTCTCGTCGTAGATGTGCTTCACGAGGTCTATCGGGAGGATATTCTCGTTGTAATGGCGGAGGATACGCTTCTTTTCGTCCTCCTTCATGATGTTCGTGTTACCGACATAGAAGGTCTTGAGGTTCTCGCCGTAGCGCTCGGCGTTGCGGTACATATTGTACCCGCCGAAGAACTCGTCTGCGCCCTCGCCGGAATAGCAGAGCTTGGTGTGCTTTGCGGTCGCCTGACAGCCGAGCGTGAACACGATCGCGGAGGCGTCGCCGAGGGGCTGCTCCATGTTGTACATAACATACGGCACGACCTCGAAGAACTGCTCCGGCTGGATATTCGCGACGCTGTGCTCCACGCCGAGAAGCTCCGCGGTCTTAGCTGCGATGCGGGACTCGTCGAAGCGCTCCTCGTCGTAGCCGCAGGAATCCGCGCGCTTTGCATCGGACATCGCCAGCACATACGATGAATCCACTCCGCCCGACAGGAATGACTCAGCAGTCTCGCTGTCCTCCTTGACTTCGGGCATTATCCGGGTGAGGGTGGTGTGTATCTCGTCAGCCCACTCCGCGAGGGTCTTGCTCTCGTCGGGGCGGAACTGTGCGGACGGGTCGAAATATTGACCGATAGTGAGCTTCCCGTTCTCGAATTCGAGCCAGTGGCCCGGCATGAGCTTCTTCACGCCCCTGAAGAACGTGTCCTCGCCCGCGACGTAGGTCAGGGTGAGATAGATCTGGAGCATATCGGGGTTGAGCTCCTTGACGAAGCCGTCCTGAACCATTATGCGGCGGATAGTCGTTCCGCAGAGAAGACGTCCGTCGGCGGTCTGATAGTAGTAGAAGGGCTTGGTGCCGAACTGGTCACGCAGGCAGAACAGCTTTGCGCCGTCCTGTATGCTGAACGCGAACATACCGTAGAGGTGGTCAGCCATTTCCCTGCCCCACTTCTCGTATGCCTTAACGATTATGCTCTGCTCGCGCTCACTGCGCGGGAGCGACTGGTCTATGCCAAGCTCGGAACAGAGCCCACGCCAGTTGCGGATATGTCCCCTGTATTCAAGTAATTCAGCCATTGTTTGCCTCCGTCAGATCTCGTATACGAGCGGGCGCTTCATAAGCGCACCGAGCGCCTCGCGAACGTCTCCGCCGCAGAAAAGTACCTTGTGCAGCTGCTCGGTTATGGGCATTTCGATGCCGAGACGCTGAGCGAGCTCGAATGCTGCGCGGCAGCAGAAGTAGCCTTCAACAGTGCCGACCTTTTCCACAGCCTCCTGCGGGGACACGCCCTGTCCGATGAGTATTCCCGCGCGCCTGTTGCGGCTGTGCATACTTGTGCAGGTGACGATGAGGTCGCCTATGCCGGTGAGTCCGCTGAACGTGCTGACGTTCCCGCCGACCGCCTTGCCGAGACGCGCTATCTCGTGGATACCGCGGGTCATGAGGGCTGCCTTGGTGTTGTCGCCGTAGCCCATGCCGTCGCAGATACCCGCACAGAGCGCGATGATGTTCTTGAGCGCGCCGCCTATCTCACAGCCGACAACGTCGTCGTTGAGGTAGATACGCAGGAAGTCCGAGCCGAGGTTCTGCTGGACGTACTTTGCTGCCTCCTGATCCTTCGAGGCGGCTACGATAGTCGTAGGTATGCAGCGTGCGACCTCCTCGGCGTGGGAGGGTCCGGAGAGTACCACGAGCTTGTCGTTGGGTATCTCCTCAGTGATGACCTCGCTGAGGGTCTTGAGCGAGCCCTCCTCGAGTCCCTTTCCGGTGTTGACGATGACCATTCTGCCGTCAGTGTAGGGCTTGGCGAGCTTCGCGACGTCCCTGACGAACGACGACGGTATGCCGAATATCAGCATATCACAGCCCTTTACGCACGAAATGTCGCTCGTCATGGCGATACTCTCCGAGATCGGTACTCCCGGCAGCTTCTGGACGTGCTCGCCGTGTGTCCTTATGTCGTCGATCTCAGACTGGAACTTCGACCATACCGTGACATTATGCTTTCCGCTGTGCTCTGCAGCTATCGCGAGTGCGAGACCAAAGCCGCCGGAGCCGAGTATAACAATGTTAGCCATAAGGGGTCCTCCTGTATGTGGAAAATCATTCCTTAGTTAAATCTACTGTGTTGAACGTGAATTTATTCTCATTTCCGGCAAGAAGTCTCTCGATGTTGGTGCGGTGCATCCAGATGATGATAGCGGACATGGGAACGGTGAGCAGGAAGTAGACGAAGCTGCGTCCGATACTGTTGCCGAGCACTATCCACGACATGAGAAGCGCTGCGAGCGGTGCATAGGCTGTCGCGAGGATCGACGAGAGCGATACATACTTGCTTATCGCGAGGATAACGATGAATATCGCGAGGAGCGCGATGAACACACGGAAGTCGACAGCGATGAAAGCAGCTGCTCCCACGAGCACGCCCTTGCCGCCCTTGAAGCCATAATACAGCGGGAAAACGTGTCCGATTATCGCGAAGAGACCCGCGATGTAGCCGATGTAGTGGGTGTCGTTGCCGGGGGTAAGTCCCGCATGGAGAAGGCTGCAGAAGCCTCTTGCTATGAGCACTGCAACTATGCCCTTGAGGATGTCACCGAGCAGTGTGAGCAGTGCACAGGTCTTGCCGGCGCAGCGGAGGGTATTGGTGAGTCCGGCGTTACGGCTGCCCATATCGCGGATATCCCTGCCCTTCATGAGTCTTACGACGATGATCGAGAAATTCAGGCTGCCGAGGAAATATCCTGCTGCGGCAGCAATGATAAGTGCGAGTACTACTTTCATTTTATTTATCGCTCCCTCCACGCTCTCTCACCACGAAGCGGACGGGCGTCCCCTCGAGGCCGAATGTCGAGCGTATTTGATTTTCAATGTATCTTCTGTATGAAAAATGGAACAGATCAGCTCTGTTCACGAACGTAACGAAGGTCGGCGGCTTGGTGGACGGCTGGGTCATGTAGTAGATCTTCAGTCTCCTGCCCTTGTCCGACGGCGGCTGGACTCTCGTCGTCGCGTATGCGAGGACGTCATTGAGCATACCTGTTGAAATGCGCATACTGTTCTGCTCGTAGACGTACTTTATCAGCTCATAGAGCTTATCTATGCGCTGGCCGGTCTTCGCGGAGATGAACACGAACGGGACGTACGACATGAAGCTGAAATCGTTCTCGAGCTTCGTGCGGTACTCCTGCATGGTCTTGTCGTTCTTCTCGACGAGGTCCCATTTGTTCACCGCGACCACGCACGCCTTGCCCTGTTCGTGAGCGTAGCCTGCGACCTTGGAGTCCTGTTCGGTGAAGCCTTCGACAGCGTCGAGCATTATCACGCAGACGTCCGCGCGGTCTACAGCCATGTACGCACGCAGCACGCTGTAATGCTCGACCTTCTCGTTTATCTTCGACTTCTTGCGGATACCGGCAGTGTCGATGAACACGAAGCTGCCGTACTCGTTCTCGATGACGGTATCGGTCGAATCACGGGTAGTTCCCGCGATGTCGGAGACTATCACTCGCTCCTCGCCGGCAATGCGGTTTATCAGCGAGGATTTGCCCGCATTCGGCTTTCCGATGACAGCCACCTTTATCTGGTCCTCGCCGTATTTCTCCGTCTCTCCGTCGGGGAGGTACTCATACACGGCGTCGAGCATATCGCCCGTTCCGTGGCCGTGTACCGAGGATATCGGGTATGGGTCGCCGAGCCCGAGGTTGTAGAACTCGTAGAGCTCCATTGGCGGCTCACCGAGCGAATCGACCTTATTCACCGCGAGGATCACCGGTTTTCCGCTCTTTTGCAGCATTTCAGCGACCGCGTAGTCGTCGGGGGTCACTCCGCAGCGGATATCCGTGACGAACACGATGACGTCCGCTTTCTCGATCGCGAGCTCGGACTGCCGCCGCATCTGCGAGAGGATAACGTCGTCGCTGTCGGGCTCAATTCCGCCGGTATCCACGACCATGAACTCACGTCCGCGCCACTCGCACTTCGAGTAGATTCGGTCGCGCGTCACGCCAGGGGTGTCCTCGACTATCGACAGACGCTGCCCTATCAGCTTGTTGAACAACGTGGATTTCCCGACGTTCGGGCGTCCCACGACTGCAACTATTGGTATTGACATTCTGCTCCGCTCCTTTCTTTTATATATATGTATTTTTACCACTGGACGCCCATCATCGCGTCCAGCAGCTCATAGCCGTCGCTGTTGGTCGTCACTATCTTCACACCGAGCTCCCGCTCGACGTCCGTTACAGTGAGGTCGTCGAGGAATATGGGCTCGTCACGCTTTATCATCGACGCCGAGAGCAGCAGCTCCGTGCCGATGTCCTTGCCCTTCAGCTGGGCGATTAGGTCCTGCGCGGTGATGAGTCCTGTGACGGTTATAGTCTCGCCGAAAAAGTCGTTGCGTATGCGGTGGACATCGCACCTCAGCAGGGGGAACTTCCGCTCGGCAGCCTCCGCGAGCGACTTCATCACCTTGTACGGCGCGTATCCCGTGGCTATCGAGACGTGTCTCTCCCCGCCCTCCCATTCGGCTGTATCAAGGGCTTTTTCAAACTCGTCGATGAGCGACCGCAGCATTCCCACGCCGTTCTCATACTGGGAGAAGTCTTCGTAGGAATCGAAGTCCGGAAGCTCGCGCTCTGCGATTAGGTAGAACTCGTCGGACGGGTAGACAGTCCGCGAGCCGTATTTTTCGAGGAATTCGCGCTGGAAGCTCTCGATTATGTCTATCGCGGCGCCTGCGGTGTCCTTATTGAAGGTGGTGAGCGGGAAAAGTCCCTGCCGGAACTTGGTCACTCCGACCGGTACGACCGCCATGCTGGAGATATTCGGCATGAGCTCGCCGAGGTCGGAGAGCGTCCTGCGCAGCTCGTCGCCGTCGTTCAGTCCCGGACAGCAAACGACCTGACAGTTCAGCTTTATCCCGTTTTCCGCAAGCTGGCAGATATATTTCAGCTTCTCGCCCGCGAACTGGTTGTGCATCATCTTGACACGCAGTTCCGGGTTCGTCGTGTGGACGGAAACGTTGATATTCAGCTTCATTTCGATGATCCTGTCGATGTCGGACTGCTCAAGGTTTGTAAGGGTGACGTAGTTCCCCTGCAAAAAGGACAGGCGGGCGTCGTCGTCCTTGAAGTAGAGGGTCTCGCGCATACCCGGGGGCATCTGGTCGATAAAGCAGAAAACGCACTTATTCGAGCAGCGCTGCTTGGAATCCATGAGGAAAGTCTCGAACTCGAGCCCGAGGTCGTCGTACTCATCCTTTTCGGCACTGAGCGTGAGCGGCTTGCCGTCCCTCAGGAGCTCCATGACCACCGATGTCTCGGCAGCGTAGTACATATAATCGAGGACGTCCCTGACCTCATGCCCGTTGATCCGGACGAGGTCGTCACCTGCGCGCGCTCCTGCGCGGTACGCCGGGGACACCGGTATTACGCTGTTTATCCTGACCATAATCCAACTCCATACAGTTATCGCGTTAAAATTCAAAAGGAGAGAAGGATAACTCCTCCTCTCCTTCTCATCATCGGGTCCAGCCGATTATTCAGCGTCTATTTTAAGGACCTCAACGCCCTTATAGAAGCCGCAGTTTTTGCAAACCTTATGCGGAGCCTTATATGCGCCGCAGTTGTCGCACTTGGACATTGCCGGCGCGTCCAGCTTCCATACAGCAGAACGTCTCTTATCGCGTCTTGCCTTGGAAGTTTTTCTCTTCGGTACAGCCATTCTGGCACCTCCTTACAGTAAGAGCTTCACAGCTCAGTGTTATTAAGACAATTGCATTCGGACTCGTTCAGATCGCAGCCGCACACCATACACAGACCCTTGCAGTCGTCCCTGCACAGGTTCTTGGTGGGGAGCTGGAGAATTATGTCCGTCAGGGCAGTCTCATTCAGCTCAATGCTCTCGCCGTCGGCAACGATATATTCATCGTTATCGCTGCTGACCGAAGGAACGACAATATGCTGAAAATCAAAGTGATAAAGCCTCTCGAACTCCTTCAGGCACCTGTCGCAGGTGAGGAGGAGGGTGAGGTCGGCGGAATACTCGAGATGGACAACGCCCGCTCTGTTGTAGATCCTGCCCTTTATCGCTATCGGCGAGGCAAATTCAAAGCCTTTGATCTCTGAGAGCTCGTCCCGGGAGATCTCGCAGCTGATGTCCTTTGACTCTCCGACAATGCTGAAAAGCTGTTTTAGATCAATTCTCATACTAAAAATTCCTTCAGAGCACCATAAGTTATATTATACACCAAATTATGGGTGATGTCAAGAGTTCTGCGGAAAAATCTTGATTTTTTCCGGCAATTACTTGATGAACTGCTTAACGTTGTCTGTGAGCTCAGAAACGTCAGCGGAAACAGTGAAGACGATGTTAACGTCGTCGCCGGTGAGCTTGTCGAGCTTCTCGAGAAGCTGACCGAACTTTTCATAGTCTCTGCCGCCGATCTTGAAGATACCGTCAACGTAAACGTCTGTGATGTCATAGTTGCTTGCGAGGAGGCCTGCGATGAAGCCGTAGAATGTCTCGTAGCCCTCGATATCGTAGTACTCGGTGTCGCACCATCTTACCTTGCGGCTGATGGAATATCTTACTGTAGAGCCTTTCTCAACGCATACGATGTTGCCGGAGGTAGCCTTTACAGCGTCGTTGATCTGGTCGATGAGGATCTTGGTCTTGCCTGTGCCCTTTTTACCTGTGATGAGCTTTATCATAGTTTACTCCTTCCATGCCTTGCGGCATATGTGACATTTTGTTTTGTGTATAGCGGGAGCCGGCTTATCAGCCGAGCTTAGCCTCGAGTGCAGCCTTTGCGCCCTCGTAACCGGGCTTGCCGAGGAGAGCGAACATATTGGACTTGTAGCTCTCAACGCCGGGCTGGTTGAAGGGATTTACGCCGAGCACATAGCCCGAAACAGCGCAAGCCTTCTCAAAGAAGTAGATCATGTAGCCGACGCTCTCTTCTGTAGTGTCGTCGAGCTCGATGATGATGTTCGGAACACCGCCCTCTGTGTGTGCGAGAACAGTTCCCTCGAATGCCTTCCTGTTTACAACGGACATATTCTGGTTGGTGAGGAAGTTGAGTCCGTCGAGGTTCTCAGCGTCGGGCTCGAGGAAGAGGTCGGTCTTGGGCTTCTTGATGTCCACAACGGTCTCGAAGAGGATGCGTGCGCCGTCCTGGAT
>JAEELF010000034.1 GCA_016288815.1 Ruminococcus sp. | reverse complement strand
TGCACGTATTGCAGCGCTGTTCCTCGGACTTTTCGCGTACCTCGGGCTGTTCGGCTATTACATCATCTTCCGCTTCCAGCGTGACCCGAAGATAATGTTCCTGTGCTCACTGCCGGCAATGATGACGACGTGGATGGGCATACTAATCGCTATAGTAAATGTAGCCGTGGCGTACATCTACGAGTTCAGGGAGAAGAAATTCTCCGAGGAAGCCGGATATCCGGCGTTTGCGCGGCTCCAGGTCACGACTCTCAACAGCGACGAGGACAATATCCAGAAGGTCACCTACGACAGCATAAGAGAGCGCACCAAGCACCTCCGTGCTGACGATGACGAGGAGTTCCTATGACCATACAAGACCTGAAATACATCACGCCGCTTGACATACAGGCGGCTCACCTCAACGTCACTTCCGCGGAGATGTACGACGAGGCAAAGAAATTCAATATGCATATGTACGATATGCAGCGCAAGCGCCGCCGCTTTCTGCGCGATATGTGGGGGATACTGATCCTCAACGTCATAATGTTCGCGCTTGCGATACCTACGGCGACGAGCCCGTTCACGTCGCTCGTGTTCAAGGCGACCGGCGGAAGCGGTCCCGTGCTCATGGCTACGGGAGGAAATCTCCCCCTGACTTACCTTCCGGCTGCGATATATGCCGTCGCCTTCATCTACTTCATACTCATCAAGAAGCTGTACAACTGGAAGCTCATTCTGCTGCTCAGCCTCATCGCAGTGCCTACGCACTACGCCTTCATCATGCTTGCGATAGGCAACGCTGTGCTCGTGAAGAAGATCTATGAGACCGACGAAGAGATAAAGGACGAGGTCGGCTACCCGGGCTTTGCTGAGCTCCTTCTCTCGTTCATACGCGATGAGGAATCGCTTGAGGAAGGCGGTATGGATACATACAGCGACGACGAAAAGTCCGACGACCTCGAGAGCGAGCGCAAGGATAACCCCTTCGACAAGTACCGCACACGCTGGTCTGACGGCGAGGGACTGCTCCGGGACAGCGATATAAGCGATCCTACAGAATAGCCTTGTATGGGCGTACAGTGTGCGCCTGCGCAAATGCTGAAAAATGCTGATACCCACGTACCGGCAAAAGTGCTTTTTCCGGGCGGCGGAACGCCGCCCCTACAGGATCCCCCTATTAAATATGTAAGGAGAACACTATGGCTGATATACTTATGAACAAAGAACAGATAATGGAGGTCATACCTCACCGCGACCCCTTCCTCCTCATCGACGAGATCGTTGACATGGAGGTGGGCGTGAAGGTACACGCACGCAAGTACATCAAGGAGGACGACTTCTGGTTCAAGGGTCACTTCCCGGGCTATCCCGTGACTCCCGGCGTGCTCATGGTCGAGATGCTCGCTCAGGCAGGAGCAGTATGTATGCTCTCAAAGCCCGAATTCAAGGGCAAGATCGGTCTTTTCGGAGGCATCGACAAGGCTAAGTTCCGCAGGCAGGTCGTTCCCGGCGACGTGCTCGACCTCGAGGTGGAGATCATCAAGCAGAGGGGACCTGTCGGCACGGGCAAGGCTCTCGCGTCCGTCGGCGGAGAGAGAGCGGTATCCTGCGAGATAACCTTCGTAGTCGCAGACGGCGATAAATAAGCCGTAGGGGCTGGCGTCCCCGACAGCCCGTTTAATGTGTATACGGAACGCCGGGGGCGGCGTTCCCTACATTCAAAAGGAGATACATTATAAATGTTCAGGAAAATACTCATCGCCAACAGAGGCGAGATAGCCGTCCGCATAATAAGAGCCTGCCGTGAGCTCGGCATACGCTGCGTGACGGTCTATTCCACTGCGGACAGGACGTCCCTGCACGCACAGATAGCGGACGAATCAGTGTGCATAGGCCCTCCGGCAACGAAGGACAGCTACCTCAACATGAACGCTATCATACAGGCTGCGCTCAACGTCGGAGCAGACGCCATACATCCCGGATTCGGCTTCCTTTCGGAGAATGCGGAGTTCGCAAGGCTCTGCGAGAAGAACGGCATCACCTTTATCGGCCCCTCCTACAAGGCGATAGAGATGCTCGGCGACAAGGCTGCCGCAAAGGAGACCATGGCTGCTGCCGGAGTGCCCGTCATACCAGGCTCAAAGGGCGCCGTGAAGAGCCTCTCCGAGGCTAAGAAGATCGCGGAGAAGTGCGGCTATCCCGTGCTCGTGAAGGCTTCCGCAGGCGGAGGCGGCAGAGGTATCCGCCGCGTGGATTCGCCGAAGGACCTCGAGGCGCAGATGACCGCCGCTCAGCAGGAGGCTAAGAACTTCTTCGGCGACGATACCGTTTATATCGAGAAATTCCTCATAAATCCCCATCATGTGGAGATACAGATCATCGCCGACAAGCAGGGCAATTACATCTACCTCGGCGAGCGTGACTGCTCCATGCAGAGGCGCAATCAGAAGGTGCTTGAGGAGTGCCCGAGCCCTATCGTGGACTGCGAGCTCCGCAGGCAAATGGGCGAGGCTGCCGTGACTGCGGCAAAGCAGTGCGGCTACTACAACGCCGGAACTATCGAGTTCCTCGTCGATGAGAACCGCGATTTCTACTTCATGGAGATGAATACGCGCATACAGGTCGAGCACCCCATAACCGAGGAGGTCACGGGCTTCGACATCGTCAAGGCGCAGATCGAGATAGCTGCCGGCATACCTCTCCACGTCACTCAGAAGGACATCAAGATGAGGGGGCACGCTATCGAGTGCCGTATCAACGCGGAGAACCCGAATATGAACTTCCGCCCGTCACCGGGTACCATCAACGCGCTCTACGTCCCGGGAGGTCCCGGCATACGCATCGACGGCGCGGTATATCAGGGCTATACGATAACACCCTACTACGATTCCATGATAAGCAAGCTCATCGCCCACGGCTCCGACCGCGACGACGCTATCCGCAAGATGCGCTGGGCACTCTCGGAATTCATAGTTGACGGCGTCGATACCAACATCGACTTCCAGCTCCAGATCATAAAGCAGCCGGAGTTCCTCAGCGGAAGCTATGACATCGGCTTCCTTAACAGATTCGTGGAAAAGACTAAGAAATAAGAGGGGGACGCAAGATGTTCAACGATTTTTTCAATGTTGTAAAGCTCCGCTTCAACGGTGTGGACGAGGACGAAACTCCCGTATTCAAGTGTCCGAGATGTCAGAGCCCCGTACCCGTTGAAAGATATGAGGAGCTGCACAGGGTATGTCCCAACTGCAACTACCACGGCAGGCTCCCTGCACGCGACAGGATAGCCATAACCGTCGATAAGGACAGCTTTCAGGAGTTCGACGCGGATATGGTCAGCGGCGACCCTATCGACTTCCCGGAGTACCCCGAAAAGCAGAAGGAGCTCCGCAAGGCAACGGGTCTCAAGGACGCCGTAGTTACCGGAACTGCCGCTATCAAGGGCATAAAGACCGTCATCGGCGTAATGGACCCGAATTATATGATGGGCTCCATGGGTAGCGTTGTCGGCGAGAAGATAGCGCGCGCCTTCGAGTATGCTGCCGATAAGGG
>JAEELF010000033.1 GCA_016288815.1 Ruminococcus sp. | reverse complement strand
GCAAAGACTGACAAATAAAGGGATTCCAAAGGGTACCTGTACCCTTTGGCGGAGTCCAGAGGCAGCGCCTCTGGTCGCTTCGCTTTAGTTTTTAAGGCGAAGCGAAACTACCTGAAAGGCGCCTCGCAAGGGGTGAATTGCAAAACGATCCAGTGAATCGTTTTGCAAGAGGGGACGCCTTGTAAGAGAAGGCGTCCCCTTCTACCGCATTATTAAGTCTTCCCTGCGACCGGCGGCGGTCGCACGAATGAAACATCAAAACCTCAACCACAGGAGAAAGCTATGAACACATCAGTCGTTATCGTATGCGCCGGAAATTCCACACGAATGGGCGGCGTCAACAAGATACTCCTCCCCCTCGGGGACAGGCTCGTCATCGGCGTGACCATGCAGGCATTCCAGAAATGTGAGAGCGTGCAGGAGATAATAATAGTCGCCCGCGAGGCTGATATCCCCGCGATAGAAGCCGAAGCGCAGTCCGCAGGGATAACCAAGCTCGCGAAGTGCGTGACCGGCGGCGCGACACGTCAGGAGAGCGTGCTGAACGGCGTGCGGTGCATTTCCAGGGACACCGAGCTCATCGCGGTACACGACGGCGCACGCCCGCTCGTCAAGCCCGAACACATCGAGAGGGTCATAAAGGACGCCGCGGTATTCGGCGGCGCGACGCTCGGCGTGCCGGTCAAGGACACGATCAAGACCGTTGACGGCGGGCTCATCGTGGACACTCCCCCGCGCAAGTCGCTCTACATCACCCAGACCCCGCAGATATTCAAGCGCACACTCTACTTCGAGGGCATAGACTTCGCGCTCGAGCACGGTCTGGACTTCACCGACGACTGTCAGCTCGTTGAGGCTATCGGCGGGAAGGTCGCGATGACCGTCGGCGACTACACCAATATCAAGATAACCACCCCCGAGGACATCGCCATCGCGGAGATACTCCTCGGCAGAGGATAAGGAGGAAGCGCAATGTTCAGGATAGGTCACGGATACGACGTACACAGGCTCGTCGAGGGACGGAAGCTCATCATCGGCGGAGTCGATATCCCGCATACTGTGGGACTTTTAGGGCACTCCGACGCCGACGTCCTGCTCCACGCGGTCATGGACGCAATGCTCGGCGCGCTCGCGCTCGGCGACATCGGACACCTTTTCCCCGACACCGACGACGCATTCAAGGGCGCGGACAGCATGAAGCTCACCGAGGAGGTCGTCCGCAGGATACGCGAGAACGGCTACGAGATAGGCAACATCGACGCAACTGTCATCGCACAGGCACCGAAGCTCGCGCCGTACATCGTTCAGATACGCGAGAACATCGCCCGCGTCTGCGGCTGTGACATCTCGCAGATAAGCGTCAAGGCGACCACCGAGGAGAAGCTCGGCTTCACCGGCGAAAAGCTCGGTATCTCGGCTCACGCGGTCGCACTGCTGAAGAAGATATGAGGAAAAGCCTGCACATCGTGCAGGCTTTTTTAATGCAAACAAAAAGGGCCTTACCTCTCGGTAAGACCCACTGTGTATGTGTTACAATTCAGATGCAGTATGAAATGCAGATAAAAAATCGCGTCCTACCAAACGTAGAACGCGACTTACCAGCGGGGGCTCCCCACCTGGTGCGAGTAATGGGACTTGAACCCATACGTCTGTCGACACACGCCCCTCAAACGTGCCTGTCTGCCTATTCCAGCACACTCGCATACAGTATCAGTTGACTGCCTTAATATTATACCAGAAAGCCGGAAGTTTGTCAAGCATTTTCCGAAAAAATTTTATTTCTTACCATTATTTTGCCGCAGGACTTGATTTTTCACCGCCTTCTGTGGTATAATATAACGATGAATATTGCGGAGCCGGAAAGGAGGAGCGCTGTGAAGTATACCGGTGAAAAATGCGTGCTGTGCGGCGAAGTGTTCAGCGAGAAGGACGACATCGTGGTCTGCCCGGAATGCGGCTCGCCCCACCACAGAGAATGCTACAAAAAGGACAACAGATGCGCTAATATCGCCATGCACGACTCCGGCGAAAAGTGGACGTCCTCCCCGGCACAGTCCGAGGAAAAGCCCCCGTTCGTGGTCTGCCCGGCGTGTCACTTCCCGAATCGTACCTCCGCAGAGACCTGCACAAGCTGCGGACACGCCCTCCGCGAGGAGACTAAGTCCACACAGAGCGGCGCCTCCGACGACAAACAGTCCGGCGTATTCCCGGATATACTCACACCCGAGGGTCTGACGAAGCAGTTCCTCGGCTTTGACCCCGAGGAGGACTTCGGCGGAGCTACTCTCCGCGAGGTCACGCAGTTCGTGGGACCGAACACACTGTACTATATCCCGATATTCAAGCGCATGAAAGATCTCGGCTCGAAGATATCGCTGAATATCACTTGTTTCATATTCCCCTCGCTCTACTTTGCGAACCGCAAGATGTGGCTCTGGACTATCATCGCAACGCTCATCAGCGCAGTGCTCGGAATGCCGGCAGTACTGCTGATAATGGCTGAGCAGAAGCTCTTCACGCAGGAGGTCATCGACCTCATCTACGCGCACAAGTCGATGATAAACGCGGCAGCGGAGATATGCGGTATGTTCAACTGGCTGGTGAGACTGCTGTTCTGTCTGTTCGGCAACTGGCTGTATATGCGGTACACGCTCCGGTCGCTGAAGAAGCTGCGCGCACGCAGCCGCGGAGGTATCATCAGTCCCGCGAGACTCGCAGCAGAGGGCGGTGTGCAGCCGGTGAATATCGTGCTGGCAGTGATGATAGCGTTCGCGTGCTCGTTCATAATGATAATGTCGATGGCGGTGGTGATCCCCGTCCTTGCGGCAATAATATGACAAAAAAGGACGTACCATTTAGTGGTACGTCCTTTGTTTTATCTTGCCGAGCTGTGCTTCAGCTTTTTCTCAGTGTACATATTATCGTCCATGACGTTGAGGAAGCGGTCCGCGGACATCTTCGCGGGGTCGTATGTACCGCAGCCAATGGAGAATGACAGCGAATACTGCTTGCCGGAGGTGCCGTTGAAGTTCTCGGTGCTGTCACGCAGAGCGCAGCGCAGGGAATCTGCATCGCGGAGCGTTCCGTTGCGGAGGAGCACGATGAACTCGTCCCCCGCGAATCTCACCACTATCGCGCGCTCGGGCGAGGTCTTCCTTATCAGCTCCGCAGCCTCGAAGAGCGCCTCGTCACCGACGGAATGCCCGAACGAATCGTTTATGGACTTGAAGTAGTCGATGTCGATCATGATACCGCTCATGCGCGTGCTGCGCCGTATCGCGTTCCTGATGACGTGATCGAGGTAGTTGCGGTTATACAGCCTTGTGAGCGGGTCGATGTAGGAGAGCTCGTTCTGTAAGCACATATACATTCCCACCAGACCCAGCGCCGCCGCACACCATACCACGGATATGCCGTACACCGCGAACTGCACCGCCGATGCGACTGCTATCGGGAAAATGAACATATATATCGGGAAGAACAGGTTCTTGCCGCGCCTGTGGTAGTAGACCGTGCGGTCGATCATGCTCAGCGCGATGTAGACCACTGCGAGCGCGTAGAACAGGTATCCGAGCGGCTGGCGGTGGTAGACATTAGAGCTGTCGATACTGAACAGGAAGCCGTATTTCAGGTTGAACACCAGAGCGGCAGCGGATATCAGCACGGGAATGAAGAGCTTCGGGAAAATGCGCTTTATCCTGCGGGTACTGTTGTACAGCCGCATATCGACGTACACGCACCACACAAACGATTCGAGCGGGTCGAGCAGATAGAGCACGGAATTCAGCAGCTTCGCGAGCGGCACCGCAAACGGGAAGCTCCTGCCGTCGATGAGGAACGAAGCCGCCTCGGACACACAGGCGAGACCTGTCATGATTATCAGCAGCGTGAACAGCTTGTCCGACAAAAGCCTGCGCTCGCGCACGATATGGCTGCTTATGAACAGCACTATAAGCATCGCGCAGCCGACTGCGTTCACCGTCAGTATCGCCTGTAGGTTCATGGACCGCCCTCCCTCATAGATGAATTACATAAAGTATATCATGAAAAGAGCAGGATTTCAAGGTCTGACACGAAATCTGTCCTCATTTTCAACACCGAGCAGCCGCTCAGCGTTACGGAAGAATATCAGCTCACGCTCGCGATCTGTCAGGGGCAGACGCTCTATCATCGCGATCTCGTTGGCGGGGTCGTCCCACGGACAGTCGCTGCCGAAGAGTATCCGCTCCGCTCCGTGCTGACGTATTATCCGCAGCAGCTGCCCGTCGGATATGTACCTCGCGATGACGCTGACGTCGAGATACAGGTTTCCGAAGCGCCCCGCAAGGTGCTTTTCGACGTCGTCCCAGAGCTTTATCCCGCCGAGATGCGCTGCCACGAAGGTCAGCTCCGGCACCTGACTCACCGCACGAGCCATTCTCTCAGGCGTGCAGCGGATATCGTCCCCGCCGAAGGGGTCCCACCCGCCGTGGAACACAGCTATCAGCCCGCACCGCGCTGCCTCGCGGTAAATGGGGAGCATTCGCTCCTCATCGGGGCAGAAATGCTGGTACTCCGAGTGGAATTTCACTCCGCATAGCCCGAGCGAGGCTATCCTGCGGACTTCTTCGAGCGCGTCAGGAGCGTCCGGGTGTACTGAGCCGCAGCAGAGTATCCCGCCGTGCATTTCAGAAGCAGCCCAGTCGTTGATGACGGTCTGCTGCGAGGGCTTGGTCGCGACGGGCAGGAGCAGCGCTCCCGTGATACCGTTCCTGCGCATTATATCCCTCAGCCCGCGGACAGTGCCGTCGGTCGCGGGAGTGATACCGCTCGTCTCCGCGAGACCGGCAAGCGCACGCTCCGCAAGGGAGTCCGTGAACGCATGGGTGTGGAAATCGAATATCCTCATGGGTCACTCCATAACGTGCTCCATAGCGGAGTAAAATATCTTCTGAACGTGCGAATCCGCGAGGGAATAATATATCGCTTTTCCGTCGCGGCGCGTGTTGACAAGGCGAGCCTGCTTGAGCACGCGGAGCTGGTGCGAGATAGCGGACTGCGTCATGCCGAGGAGGTCGGCGATGTCACACACGCAGAGCTCGCTCTGGCACAGCACGAAGATTATGCGTATGCGAGTGGAGTCGCCGAAAACCTTGAGCAGTTCAGCCGCCTCGTAGAGCACGCCCTCATCGGGCATGACCTTGGCGACGCGCTCGATGACGTCTTTGTGGACGCCGTGCTCGCCGCAGATGTGATCTTCCATACTGAAACCTCCCTAAAAACTGGTGAAAATGAAAAACAGCACTCCCGTCATCAGCAGGCTGAGAATAAGCCCGAGTATGCAGGTGGTGAGTGCGAAGCGGTCGTAGACGCGCCCGATACGCCGGCTGAGCAGCACCGTGTAGGTCTTGTCGGTGCGGTAGAGACGTTTCAGACGTGTGCTCTCGGCAGGGAAAATGCATGGGTATTCCTTACCGTCTATGGTGTAGAAAGCGGTCGCGAACTTCCCCTTCTTGTTCGTCTGGAAGCGGGTAAATGCCGCCGGGCAGCGCTTCGCTCCGATGAGCAGCAGCAGACACACCGCGAACATCAGCGCCATGAGCGCCGGCACGAGGCATATCATGAACACAACAGCCGTTATCATGACATCGAGCCCGACGCCGAGGATAAAGCACGAAACGCCCAGTATCAGCAATATCAGCAGGAACTCCATACGCCGCCTCCCCTGAATGGTTTTACATATGTTCATTGTAGCATATATCCGCAGAAAAAGCAAGTGCCGGAAGGACTGTTCCCGCGCCGCGGAATTGTGAACGTTTTGTGAAAGTTCTGCAATTTGTACACCAAATATGCGTTTTGGCGGTTGAGGTTTGCACAATTAATAGCTATAATTGTATATGAATAATGGCAAATGCGCCTAAAAGCACATAGGAGGGGATACATATATGAAACGCTTTATCTCGGCGGCAGTCTCCGCTGCGCTCGCAGCAGCCGCTTTCGGAGGCTTCCCGCAGATCGACGTCACGGACGCCGCCGACGTCAGCTTCACCCACTCGGAATGGACCGGTACCAACGGCGCCGAGGACGTCTTCGCAGTCAACCGCGAGCCCGCCTCGGTCAACGCCGTGCCGTATCAGGACGCCGATTCTGCCGCGGCTGCCGTCTGGGACTACAACGCCCGATCTGATTCCGACTATCTGCAAATGCTCACAGGCGTGGGTCAGGACTGGGATCTCGTCGTAGTGCAGAACGCTGAGGATTCCCAGCGCTACTTCACCGGCGGCTTCACGAACCTTAACTACACCGCCTCCTCCCAGGACGGCTGGAAGACCGTTCAGCTCCCCGACAGCTGGACGTGTCAGGGCTTCGACTTCCCGATATACTCAAATATCGGCGAGCCGTGGCAGGTCAAGTACGACGGCTGGGGAGTGAGCGTCCCGAACGCGCCCACCAAGTACAACCCCGTCGGACTGTACCGCAAGAAGTTCACGCTCGACAGCTCGATGTCCGGCAGCGGACGCCGCGTGTATATCCAGTTCGACGGCGTAGAATCGGCATATTACATCTACCTCAACGGCAAAGCGGTCGGCTACAGCGAGGACACCTTCAGCCCGCACCGCTTTGACATCACGGACTACCTCGTGTCCGGCGAGAATATCCTCGCGGTAGAGGTGCATAAGTTCTGCGACGGAACGTGGTTCGAGGATCAGGACATGATCTACGACGGCGGAATCTTCCGCGACGTAATGCTCGTCAGCGCGCCCGAAACTCAGATATTCGACTACACAGTCCGCACAGACCTCGACGACACCTACACAGACGCAGTGCTCTCAGTTTCCGCGGATATCCGCAATATCTCCGGCAATGCCAAGAACGACTGGATACTCGAAGCGGACATAGTTGACGAGAACGGGAAAACCATACTCTCGGGCGGAGGCGCTAAAGTAGGCGAGCTCGGGGCATGGTCAACAAAGACCATTGAGCTCAGCGAGAACGTCAAGTCCCCGAAGCTGTGGTCAGCCGAGGATCCGAACCTCTATGCGCTGATACTCACTCTGCGCGACGGCAGCGGCAACGTGCAGGAGATCGTCTCCTCGCAGCTCGGCTTCCGCGAGATAGGCTTCACCTCCACAGAAGTTGACTGGGCTTACAACGTCACCACCAAGTACTGGCAGCCCATAACCATAAACGGCAAGCGCCTCCTGCTCAAGGGCGTCAACCGCCACGACACCGACCCCTTCCACGGCAAGGCTGTCACTCAGGACTGTATGCGTGAGGACATCACCCTCATGAAGGAAAACAACATCAACGCCCTGCGCACATCCCACTACAGCAACGATTCCTACCTCTACTGGCTCTGCAACAGGTACGGAATGTACGTCATGGGCGAGACCAACATGGAATCCCACGCCCTCATGGACAACAATGACGGCAAGGCTCTGTTCTACGAACTCGCAATGGACAGGACAGAGACCGCCTACAAGCGCCTGAAGAACAACCCCTCCATCATCGCGTGGTCCATCGGAAACGAAATGGCCTACACCAGCGACCCCAATGCCGCGGGCGGTATGTTCCGCGATATGATATGGTACTTCAAGAACAACGACCCCACCAGACCCGTCCACAGTGAGGGGCAGGGTAGCAGCATGGGCGTTGACATGGGCAGCAATATGTATCCCGGCTCGAACGTCATCGGCTATAACTGCGGCGTGGGCAAGATACCCTACGTCATGTGCGAGTACGACCACGCAATGGGCAACTCGGTCGGCGCGCTCAAGGAGTACTGGGACGTTATCCGCAGCGCCGACAATATGCTCGGCGGCTTCATCTGGGACTGGGTAGATCAGTCCCGTGCGGTGGATATCCCGTCAGGCGGCTGGGATTATTATTCCGAGCCCTACGCACAGAAGCACCTCTACTCTGATGAGATAAAGGGCAAGTACTACGCCTACGGCGGTGACTGGGGCGACTACCCGAACGACAACAGCTTCTGCGAGAACGGTCTGATAAGTCCGGACAGGAACCCCCAGCCTGAGCTCGCGGAGGTCAAATACCAGTACCAGAGCTTCTGGTTCAGCGCGACCTCTGAGCAGCTCTCGCGCCATGAGATATCGGTCTACAACGAGAACAACTTCCTCGATCTCGGTGATTTCAATGTTTACTGGGAGCTCCTCAAGAACGGTGTAGTCATCGACAGCGGCAAGCTCGACAGAGCATACTGCGAGCCTCTCAGCAGCGAGACGCTCTACGTTCCGTTCGATATTCCCTCGCTCAGACTTGCGGGCGATGAATTCGCGCTGAATATTTCCGTCCGCACCAAGAAAGCGACCGATCTCGTCTACGCCGGGGCTGAGACAGCCTACGCACAGATACCGATAAGCACCTCCGGCATCACCGTCGCGGACGCAGACCCCGGCAGGGAGATAACAGTCGTGAACAACCCCGATATGTACGTCGTTGTCGGCAGCACCTTCAACTTCGGCATATCCAAGTCCTACGGAAACATGATCTCCTACTCCTACCGCGGCGACGAGCTCATCTCCCACGGACCCACACCTAACTTCTGGCGCGGCAACGTCGAGAACGACGGCAATGCGGGCAGAAACAGCCTGTTCGATACCGCATGGGAGACCGCTGCTGACAATATCACAGTCGATTCCATAGACGTCGCGGACGGCGCCGGCAACACCAAGATCATCACCGTACATCAGTCCTACCCCGACGCCGGCAAGATGAAGTCCACTATCACCTACACCGTCTTCCCCGACGGAAAGGTCAGGGTGGATATATCCGTTGACGCTACTCAGTCCGGACTGGGCAACTTCCTGCGCGTCGGCTCCATCATGCGTCTTCCCGAGGGCATGGAGGACGTCATGTGGTACGGCAACGGCCCCGTTGAGACCTTCAACGACCGCAAGACGAACGGCAGGGCTCAGGTATGGGAGAGCACGGTATCCGAGATGTTCTACCCCTACATGAAGGCTGACGACACAGGCAACCTCACCGATGTCCGATGGATATCCGTAATGGACCACAGCAAGGACTACGGTCTGATGATAGCAGCCGCGGGAACAGTCGAGGCAAGCGCGCTCCACTTCACCCCCGAGGCACTCCAGGCAGCAGACCACGTCTACAAGCTCTCTCCCAGCAAGGAGACCTTCCTCAGCGTGGACTACGGTTCAATGGGCACAGGCTCCGCGACCTGCGGACAGGGTACCCTCGAGAAGTACCGTCTCCCGTCGAACAGAGTCTACGACTGGAGCTACACTATAATCCCCGAATCCACTGATTCCACGGGCGAGCAGCTCTCAACGGTAGCAGCAAAGCTCCGCTCATCGGGCGTATCCGTGCAGGATCAGAGCCACAACGCCCTCACAGTACCGCTTGGCGGCAGCGCCTCCATAAAGGATACCACGAGCGGAAAGGCAGTTACGGGCTCACTCAGCATACCCTCCGGCAGCGACCTCGACAAGTGTCTCTCCGGAAAGAACTCCTTCACCGTCGAGGTGAACGTTGTCCCCACGGGCAACCCCGAGTTCAATATGTTCGTCGGAAAGGGCGACAGCGCATTTGCACTGAGAACACGCAATAATTCGCTTGATTTCTTCGTATACGCCGGCGGTCAGTGGAGACCCCTCTACTGCGAGATGGGCACGGACTACGCCTCCGGCTGGATAGGCAATATGCATCAGGTCGCAGGCATATACGACGCCGAAAACGACATGATGCGGCTCTACGTTGACGGAAGCATGATCGGCGAGAAGTCCACAGGCACGAGCGAGGGCGTCGGTGCGACCGGCTTCGACCTCACCGTGGGAGCTTGTCCCGATACCGGACGCTCATCGCAGGCTGAGTTCTACGACGTGAGAGTCTACAGCAAGGCGCTCTCGGCTTCCGAGCTCGCCTCGCAGAACACGAGATCCCGCGTATATTCACCAGACAGCGAGTACGTTCAGCTCTGGCTCGACTTCGACAACTCCGGTGCGGGCACGCTGCTCGGCGACATAAACGCTGACGGCGTCGTAAACACCGCAGACATGGTAATGCTGCAAAGCCACCTCATAGGCGAGACCCCGCTCAAGGGCAGCCAGTTCGCAGCAGCCGACGTCATCACAGACGGCACAGTCGATATCTTCGATATGATCGAGCTCCGCCACATCTGCGCAGAGCTTGCATGGGCTGCCGCCTGATAAAACGGACCCTTCCCTGATATTATCTTCCCGCAGAGGAGCTGCAAACGGCAGAAAAAAAGCTGCCGTATGATACGGCAGCGTCTCTGCGGGAAGATATTTTTATGCGCTCTTACTGGAAGTCGTACTCCCCGTCGTATTCCTTCTTGAACACCTCGAAGACCTCTCCGAGCAGACTGTCATCGTCCACCGAGACGAAATCAAACTCATCGTCGTTCTCAGTCGGGAGCATCTCGAGTATCACGACCTCGTCGCCCTCCTCGTCCTCGAACGGGAGAAGCACAGCGAAGAGCCTGTCCTTATACTCAGTCGTACCCAGTATCTCGAACGAAACGTCGTTGCCGTCGTCGTCGGTCAGGGTGATGTACTGCTCGGCAGCCTCCTCTTCCTCATTGAGCTCCATTTCCATATTTTCAGCCATATCCGGCACCTCCTGTCAATAGTATATACAGATTATACCACACACCGCGGGAAAAATCAAGACTCCTCCGGCTGCGAGCTCTCCTGCTCACCGCTTTCGGGCTCAGTGCTCTCCGGATCGATCTCCTCCGCGGTCTCGTCCCTGATGACCGTATTCATCTTCAGCCAGCTGCACCAGTCTGTGTAGTACTTCGCGAGCGGGTGGACGCCGTCGTAGCTCAGCTCCGGGCGGAGCGCGCCGTCAGCGCCGTCGAACACGGGGTTCACGTCCATGAAGAATATGTTCTCGTTGTCCGCGAGCGAAGCCATGCCAGCGTTGACCGCGTTTATGCGCTCGTTATTGACTAAGCTCGTCTCCGCGGACTTCGCAACGTGCAGATTCGCAAGCAGGTAAATGATCGCGTCCGGCTGGGACTCGCGCAGTTTCGCGATGACTCCCGCGTATCTGTCGGTGATGACGCCGGCGTCGCCGCCGCACTCGTTCACGCCGAGCATTATGTAGATCTTCCCGAACTTCCGGGAAGCGAGAATGCCGTCGAGGGTCCTGTTATCGACAGTCTCCCCGCCGACTCCGAGGATAGTCATTCCGACGCTGCAAAAATAGTCCGCATTGGTGATCGTGCCGTAATTCTTGAGCCCGACCGTGCGCGAATCGCCGAGGAAGAGCGCGTCGTCGAAGTATTCGTCCCCGCTCTCTCCGATAGTGTACCCCGCGGGAACAGTGGTGGTCTCCGGCTCTGAGGTCGTCTCGGGTACGGTCGTGACCTCGGGAGCAGAGGTCGTCTCCCCGGTCTGCACCTCGGTGCTCACCGCCGGGGCAGTAGTGACCGTTGTCTGCACAGGCTCCGTCTCCTGCGGGAGCATAGCCTGTCCGGCGTTGAGGTCGAGCACGGGGACAGCCTCGGGGGCGGTGTCCTTTATGGCGCTCGTCTTCCATATCCGCATGAATATGAACGGCGAAGCCACCGTGACGGTCAGCAGCAGCATGACCGTATATGCGTATCGTTTGAATCTTTCCATTTTATCCATTCTTCTTTAAAACCTGAAATACATGAACGGGTCGTCCATGCCCTTGTACATACACCACACAGAACCCCAGAATATCGCTAAAAGCACAGCGATGCCAAGGAAGCTGCGGCGTATCTTTGTGTATATCATCATGGGGAGCTTCGTTGACATGAGCACTCCCGCAAGGAGGAATTTCCAGTAAGTGCCGAGGTAGCTGACGTAGTCGTCCGCGCGGACCGCATAAGTGGTCTGCGGGATAAACGGGAACAGCCTCTTGAAGTATATCCCGAGCTGCGTGAGGTCGGGAACGGCGAATATCAGCCATGTGAGCGGTATCGCGAGGATCATGTAGAGGTGTCCCGCGAGGGCGTGCTTCTCGAGGAAGTCGCCGTAGACAAAGCGCTCGAGCATTATCAGCGCGAACAGCACCATCCCCCAGATGACGAAGTTCCAGCTCGCGCCGTGCCAGAGTCCCGTAAGTGCCCATACGATAAAGTAGTTCCGCACCGTCCTGATCTTTCCGTTCCTGCTGCCGCCGAGCGGGATGTAGACGTACTCCCTGAACCACGCGCCGAGAGTCTTGTGCCAGCGCCGCCAGAATTCACGCATAGTGCGCGAAAGATACGGGAAATCGAAGTTCTCCGGCAGGTCGAAGCCCATTATACGACCCAGACCTATCGCCATCATAGAGTAGCCGCAGAAGTCGAAATACAGCTGGAAGGAGTACGCGATGATACCCAGCCACGCCAGCGGCGAGGAAATGCTCTCGTAGCCGATAGTAGAGATGTCCCGCCAGAGCCCGCCGAGCTGATTCGCGACGAGCACCTTGCACCCGAGACCGAGCGTGAACGTTTTCAGACCGTTCTCAATGCGGTGCATGGTGTGCCTGCGGCTTTTCAGTGCCTTCGACACCGTTCCGTAGGTCACGATAGGACCCGCGATGAGCTGCGGGAACATACTGATATAAGCGCCGTAGTTGATGAAGCTCTTCTCCGCGGGGACCTTCTTCCGGTACACGTCCGCGATGTAGGAGATATTCTGGAAGGTGTAGAAGCTGATACCTATGGGGAGGATTATGTCCTTCACGGGGAGCGAAGCCCCGAGCTCGTTTATGTTAGTGAAGATGAAGCCTGTATATTTGAAAAATCCCAGCCAGAAGAGGTCGAACGCCACGCCGAGCGTGAGCCAGAGTTTTCCTCTGCGCGGGGAGCTCTCGATGAACTGCCCGATGATGAAATTGAAGAGCACCGTCAGCAGGAAAAGTCCGATGTAGACCGGGTCGCGCACGCCGAGCCCGTAGAACACCGAAGAACCGGCGAATATCACCGCATTTTTGAAGCGCTGCGGAACGGCTGCGTACACAATAAGAAAAGCCGGGAGAAATAAAAAAATAAACTCCAGACTGCTGAAAACCATTATATCACCCTTTAGTTTTGCTGTCTCTCTGTCTATAATACTATTCTAAGGCAAAACGGGAGAAAAGTCAATAATGCAAATACATAGAATTAACATGAGCAAGCGCGGGGTTTTTTGTCGATTAATTCCGGCGGAAGGCGAGGCGCGTGTATTAGTTTTTCGTTGGTCAGGGCCAAGGGGCTGACAGCCCCTTGCAGGTACAGGACAGCGCCCTGCATGGCGTAAAGAGCTCCGCAAGGGATGAATTTAAAAACAGTCCGGTGGACTGTTTAAAAAAAGGAGCCGCCCTGCGATAGAGGCTGTCCCCTTGCTGAAGCAACAAAAGACCTCCCATGCGGGAGGTCTCTCGTTTATCTTATCTTTGAGCCAACGGGAATGCTGTCATCAACGAACACGACCTTTATACCGTCGGGAGTGTCCGCCGCGCATATCATTCCGAAGCTGTCAACGCCGCGGAGCTTCACGGGCTTGAGGTTCGCGATGAGCTGGAGCTTCTTTCCGACCAGTTCCTCGGGAGCGTAGTACTGCGCGATACCCGAAACGACCTGACGTCCGCCCATGCCGTCGTCAAGCTGCAAGCACAGCAGCTTGTCGGACTTCTTCACTCTCTCCGCCGAAACCACCTTAGCGACTCTTATCTCGATCTTCGCGAAGTCGTCAATGGTTATCTCCGGCGCGAGAACGATCTCCTCCTTGGGAGCTTCCGCCTCGCTGAGCTTAGCCTGAGCCTCGTCCATATTCTTTCGGATAATGGCGTTGAGTTCCTCGATCTCTTTTTCAACGTCGATACGCGGGAAGAGTATCTCACCCTTCTTCACGGTGACGTCAGCCGGCAGCACGCCGAATTTTCCGGCATTCTCGTATGTTGCCATACCCTCCGGCACGCCAGCCTGCTCCCACACCTTAGGCATGGTCTGCGGCATGAACGGCGAGAGAAGCGTGGATATCACGCGGATAGCCTCGAGCAGATTATAAAGCACTGCAGCAAGACGCGCGCTCTGCGAATCGTCCTTGCCGAGCTTCCACGGCTCGGTCTCGTCGATGTACTTGTTCGCGCGGCTCACGCCCTCGAAGATAGCTTCGAGCGCCTGCTTGATCTTGGTCTCGTCGATGTATTTATCAACCTCCGCGCGGAGACCCGTGATGACGGAGATGAACTCCTCGTCGAGCGGAGCGGACTCACGCTCAGCGGGAAGCGTTCCGCCGAAGTACTTGTCAGCCATAGCGACCGTGCGCGAAACGAGGTTTCCGAAGCCGTTCGCGAGGTCGGAATTAATGCGGTTTATCATAATTTCGTTCGAGAAGGAGCTGTCCGCGCCGAGCGCCATTTCACGCAGGATATGGTACCTGATAGCGTCGCAGCCGTATCTCTCGCCGAGCACGAACGGGTCAACGACGTTGCCGAGCGACTTCGACATCTTCTCGCCGTTCATGGTTATCCAGCCGTGTACGGCAAGGTGCTTCGGGAGCGGTATATCGAGTGCCATGAGCATTGCGGGCCAGATTATCGCGTGGAAGCGCATGATGTCCTTTGCGACCATGTGGACGTCAGCCGGCCAGAACTTCTCGAAGTCCGCGTACTCGCTGTTGAGGTAGCCGAGAGCGGTGATGTAGTTCGAGAGCGCGTCGATCCAGACGTAAACGACGTGTCCCTCGTCAAATGTGACGGGAATGCCCCACTTGAATGTGGTTCTCGACACACAGAGGTCCTCGAGGCCGGGCTTGATGAAGTTATTTACGAGTTCCACAGCGCGGGTCTTGGGACGGAGGTAGTCGGTCTCGGTGAGGAGCTTCTCGATGCGGTCCGCAAAGGGAGACATCTTCATGAAGTAAGCCTCTTCCTTGGCGAATTTAACGGGTCTGTGGCACTCCGGGCAGCAGCCGTTCTCGTCGAGCTGGGAGTCAGTCCAGAAGCTCTCGCAGGGAGTGCAGTACTTGCCGGAATACTCGCCCTTGTAGATATAGCCCTTGTCGTAGAGCGCCTTGAATATCTTCTGCACGGACTCGACGTGGTAGTCATCGGTAGTGCGGATATAGCGGTCGTAGGAGATGTTCATGTAGCTCCAGAGCTCCTTGAACTTCTCGACTATGCCGTCAACGTACTCCTTGGGGGTAACGCCGGCTTCAGCGGCTTTCTGTTCTATTTTCAGACCATGCTCATCAGTCCCGGTGAGGAACATTACATCATAGCCCTGCATTCGCTTATAGCGGGCAATTGAATCGCACGCTACCGTAGTATAGCAGTGTCCGATATGGGGATTGCCCGACGGATAATAGATAGGGGTGGTGATGTAAAAGGTCTTGTTAGGCATTATATTTCTCTCCTGTCATAATGGGATAAAGATATTATAACACACCCGCACGGAAAAATCAACCTGCGCAAGAAAAATGGTTTGCTTTTTTCAACAATGGGATTCCAAAGGGATTATAATCCCTTTGGCGGAGTCCAGAGGCAGCGCCTCTGGTCGCTTCGCTTTGGTTTTTAAGGCGAAGCGAAACTATCTGAAAGGCGCTCCGAAAGAGGTGAATTCAAAAACAGTCCGGTGGACTGTTTTTGAATAGGAGACGCCCTGCAAGAGAGGGCGTCTCCTTGCTGCCACGTCGAATTACCCGACCTGCGACCGGTGACGGTCGCACGCCCTAAAAACCAAATCCTGCCCCATTTTTCTCCGTCACGCTGTAAAAGACCTCCCGGAAGCCGGGAGGTCTTTGTGAGGGTATTATGAAAGTGTCCTTATCACGATTCCGGAAGCTGGGTAACTATCCCCGCCTCGTACTTCTGTATCGTCAGAGCGTCATTGTTGGTGACGCCGTCACCTCTGCTGAAAACGTCAGCGTTGTCCTTGCCCTGAGCGGTGAGGGCGAAGTTGTCGGGGTCTGCCTGATTCCTCATGATAGCCACGGAATCTGCCATATTTACGTCGCCGTCCTCGTTTGCGTCGCCGAGGAGAAGTTTCCCGCCGGAGGTCGATGTCTCAGCCGAAGTAGTGGTGGTAGTCTCAGTGATCGTCGTGGTCTGAGTCGTCTGCGTGGTAGAAGTCGTCGTTACCGTCTCCGAATCGGGAACCGCGAAAACGGTGTAGTTCACGCAGTATGCGGACTGCCCGTTGCTGCCTAATTCAACGAGCTCGCCCTCCCTGAACGACCTGGAGTACAGCTTGTAGGTCACATCATTGGAGCTTGCAGCGGTCGAGTCCTCGAGCGTCCAGCCATTGAGGAACGCGGGAGTGTTCTCCACTCTGCTGTCCACCGCGACATACACCTTTATGTCCGCACCCGCAGTGAAGAACGCGAGGTCGGAATCGCTGTTCTTGGAATCGCACGCTGTCATGATGTACTCCGCCCCGACAAGCTCCTCCGGGAGCTGGGTGTAGGTCACATCGCGGTCGCCGAATACGCTGCTGCCGGACGCCGCATTATCGGCGATCTTCCAGTCAACTGCATTCTCAGTGTCCTTCACGTTCAGATCCTTTATTAGCCTGCCGCTCACGGGCAGCTTCACGCCTAAAACTGCATAGTTCACGCAGCTGCCGGTCATGCCGTTAGTGCCTAAAGTAACGGTCTCGCCGGACTTTACAGACATCGTATATACGGAGTAGACCACGTCGTTGCTCGCGGTGGAGATACCCCGGAGCTTCGTCCACGAGCCAAGCCATGCGGGTGTCGAGCCCGCTGTCTCAACGCGCTGGTCGAGGAGGACATACACCTTCATGTCCGCGCCCGCCGTGAAAGCAGCGAGGTCGCCGGACCAGTTCTTGGAATCGCACGCCGTGAGCAGTGCCTCGCAGCCTGCAAGGTCGCTGAGCAGCTCAGCGTAGGTGAAATCGCGGTCGCCGTAGACAAGGCTTCCGTTGTTGGTCGACTGCTGTATCTTCCAGTCCTGATAATTGTCGGTATCATACACTGTAACATCCCTGAAGAGCGCCCCGTCGAACGGCATGACCTTTATCACGAGCTGCCATTTCTGGTCGTCGCTGCCGGTGCAAGCCCACTCCACTACGTTCGCGCCGCTGTCCTTAGAGCCCGAAACGACCCCGAGACAGCTCTCGTCGTCCGAGACCTTAGTGCAGATCGTGTATGTGCCGTCGCCGTTGTCCACTAACTTATAGAGCTGCGCGTCGCTGTTTGTATTCGAGTACAGCCCGATGTTGGTGCCGTTGTCGGACTTGCCGTAATCTACGTCGAGCAGCGCAGTACCGTCGCCGAGAGTGGAGGAGATGTAGTAGTAGCCGCTTCCTGCGGAGGTGAACTTCCATACGCCGAAGTCGCTGCTGCCCTGCTGAACGTTGGTGCCGTCCGCGGCAGAACCGTCAGCCGCCTCGAGGTAGAGTCCGCTGTTGACGTTCTTTATCGTGTAATAATGGGATTCGTCGATGACCGCGCCCACCTTCTTCACAGCGGAGCTGCCGTTCACGGTACACTCCGGACGTGCAGGCAGGTCATAGCCCGTGCCCATGAAGAAGCTCGTGTGCGGGGGCTGGTTGTAGGCGGTGTTCTGAGCGGATACCTGCATACGGTAATGGGGGTCATGCATGAGGGTAGTTATGCGGTAGTCCGTATCGTAGGTCGTGCAGTAGATGCGGATAGACTTGCTGTCCGCCGCTCTTACGATGAGCTCCTCGCGCCAGTCGCCGAAGATGTCAGCCGACAGACACGGCGTACCCTTCGTGGTATTGCAGGTGTAGTAGCCGTCAGTTGAGAGGAGATTGGTTATAGTTGTGCTGCCGGCATTGCCAGTCAGCTTGGAGATAGTCGCAGGAGAATCCGTGTAGCCGTCGAGTATCTCACGCTCGAGGTCGCCGTCCCAGTAGGACAGGAAGTTGATAGCGGGTCTGCGGCAGGAGAGCGTATTGCCCTTGGTATCAACTACAGGCGTCGAGCCGTCAGAGGTCTTGTTGCCCCAGCACTCTGCACCGGGATTGCCTGCCCAGATGTTATCCGCACAGCAGCGTCCGGTATCGCTCGCGCCGTTCTGATGGTAGATGACATTTCCCGTGTCGCAGTCTACGAGCGAAACGCCGTAGCCGGAGCTCGAATCCTCGTGGCATATCCACTCCTCGAGGCCGGGATTGGTGGGGTCGAGGTCGCCGAGGTGCATGGCGTCGCCGTGTCCCTGATTGGTACACCATTTGAGCGTGCCGTTGTCGTCGATACAGGTCGAGCCATTGACTATCTCCTGCTTGCCGTCGCCGTCAACGTCGGCGGGCATGGAGTTGTGATTGCCGTCGCCGTAGCCGAGGGTGCTGGAATTCGTTCCGGTATCGAATGTCCACATCTTGACGAGCTTCTTGTTCTCGACCTTCCATGCGGTCGCGGTCATGCGCCCGTAGTATCCGCGTCCGGAAACTACGCTCGGGTGGACGCCGTCGAGGTAGGCGACTGTGCCCCAGAAGCGGTCAACGCGGTTGGTCTTGTCTGAGCTTTTGCCCCAGGCTGTGGTGGTGCCTCTGCCGACTTCGAAATTGACCGTGTCAAGAGCCGCACCGGTCTCGCCGTCGAAGAGGGTGTAATACTCGGGGCCTGTGATGATGAAGCCGTTGGAATCACGGTAATTTGCCGATGCATTGCCTATGACCTTGCCGACGCCGTCAACTGTTCCGTCAGCTGTCTTGCAGGTCATCTCGCACTTGCCGTCGAGGTCGAAGTCCGCGACGTAGAACTGCGTATAATGAGCACCCGCGCGGATATTAATGCCGAGGTTTATCCGCCAGAGGCGCGTGCCGTCGAGCTTGTAGCAGTCGATGTAGACCGGGTCTGTAACGCCGGACTGCGAGTTGTCCTTGGAGTTGTTCGGGTCCCATTTCAGGAAGAGCTCGTACTGACCGTCACCGTCAACGTCGCCCACGGACATATCGTTCGGGGAGTGTATCGACGACGGCGGCGAGAGCGGGACATCGAACCATGCGTTACCGGACGTGAGCTTGCAGGTGTCGGAGCTCTTCACGACGCCGCCCGAGAGGTAGTCCACGCGGTATTTTGAGCTTGCCGAGCCGTCCTTGTCAAGGTAGCAGGTGCCCGCATTTCCCTCGCTGGTGTAGATGAGCGTACCGTCGCGGTAAAGTTTGAACACCGCGCTGTCAGAGTCCGACGCGAGCCAGCGCCAGTTCACGAGCATTCCCGAGCCGGTGTTTACCGCCGAGATACCGCGGTCGAGATACTCCACCACGTTAGTCGAGCCGGCGGCAGAGGCGGTGACGCTCTGCACGACCTGTGCAACCGGAGCAGAAGCTGCCGGAGCTGCCGCGATAAGAGCAGAAAGCGCCGCCGAGACCGTCCGCTTCAAGCCTTTCTTCATAAAAAATCATTCCTTCCGTTCCCCAGCAGCCTGTCCCCAAGCTGCTTTTGTAAAATTATTTTTACGGTTTAACACTTTGTCTATAATAAAATTATACAAGATTTTCGGGCATTTACAATCAATTATCATATCTTGTTGAGAAGATTTTTTTGGTTTTTACTGAAAAATATGCAAAATCATCTTGAAATTTCTGAAAAGGCATGATATAATATTCTATATAAAATAACGTGACTACCATACATTATAATACACTCCCCACACGCAAAGGAGGGACAAAATGACCACCAGACCTCTCATCGGCGTCATCATCGCGGACTGCCATGTGGACTTCCAGGCAGAGATACTCCGCGGTATAATCGCGCAGGCCTACCGCTCCAACTGCGACGTCGCGGTCATCGCGCCGCTGCACAGCTTCTACGCTGACTCAGTCCACAAAAACGCCGAAAAAGCTATCTTCGACCTCATTCTCTCCGACAGGTTCGCCGGCTTCATCTACGACAGGAACTCCTTCTACAGCGACGCCATAAAGGAGCACATCGACTCCGTCTGCACGCGCTCCGGCAAGCCGGTCATGCTGCTCGACGCCGGCGGACACAAGAACTTCGAGACCACCTCCGTTGATGACTGCGACGCCTTCGAGACCATAACCGACCACCTCATCGAGGAGCACGGCTATAAGCGGATATACTGCTTCACAGGTCCTAAAAAGGACTACAGCGCCGAGGAGCGCCTCAAGGGCTATATGAACTCCATGAAGCGCCATTCCCTGCACTTCGACCGCTCCTATTACGAATACGGCGACTTCTGGACGATGCAGTCCAAGGCTTATGCAGAGCGCATAGTCAGCGGCGAGCTGCCCCGCCCGGACGCGATAGTCTGCGGCAACGACATCTCCGCTATCGCGATAACCAAGGCTCTCATGGCAGGAGGCATAAACGTCCCCGCGGACATCGCCGTGACCGGCTATGACGCCAGCATGGACGGCTACAGGTTCAGCCCCTCGATAACGAGCTACACCCGCCCGAACTACCAGCTCGGCGCGGAGGCTTTCCGGCGTCTCTACCGCATACTGACGGGAAAGATCTGCGCCCGTGTGCCTAACGAGAACGGCTCGCTCCGCCTCGGAAGGAGCTGCGGCTGCCTCGAGGAGCCCAAGCTCCGCCGCAGCATACAGCGCGCCATACAGATAAATTCCGACCGCGAGAGCTATATGTTCTACGGCGATATGCTCTATGAGCTCTCCTCAGCATTGAACGTGAAGGAATTCGCTGACACGCTCGCGAGGTACACCTTCTTCCTTTACAAGTACGTCCGGGTGAGCGTCTGCCTGACAAGGCGCTACCTTGACGCGCTCGACGGCAGCTACAACGAGCGGCTCTCGTTCCGCTTCGGCGAGGATATGTCCGAAGCGCTCTCGCAGTCATTTGTCGGACACACATCCAGCACCGGGACCGCCTTCAGCTCAGCCGATATCCTGCCGGCATTCAGCTCCCGGCGCAGCTACCCCACGGCTTACTATATCTCCCCGCTCCACTACAACGATAACTTCTTCGGATACATCGGGCTGTGCTTCGGCAAGGAGCCGATGTCGTTCGCCAAGCTGTACATACAGTGGATAAACAACGTTAACATAGCACTGGAGCAGATCAGGATAAAGTCAATAATGACGCACCTCGTCACCAACACGAACAAGGTCCTTCTCTACGACGACACCACCGGGCTGCTGAACACCAAGGGCATGATGCAGGCATTCAATGACCGCTTCCTCAGCGACCAGCGCCACAGCGAGGTGCACATCATCAGCGTGGAGCTCTCGGGACTGAAAAAGACCTACTACCAGAGCGGCGACGATAAATGCCAGCGCATTTTCCGCGGAGCTGCCCGCGCCCTGAACGAGTGTCTGCATGAGGGCGAGATGTGCAGCAAGTGGAAGACCTCGGTCATGCTGATATTCACCTTCGAGCCCTCCCGCGAGAACGAGCTTTTCTCGCGTCTGAGCATGATGATGAAGGAGAGCCAGTTCGACGGGGAGAACAGCTTCAACGTCGAATTCTCAATGGGACAGAACACCGTCCAGCTCACTCCCGAGCTGAACCTCAGCGACGCGATACACAAGGCGATAATCAACAAGATACACGCCTACACGCTCTCCGACAACACCGCCAACCCGCAGTTTGAGAAGCTGTGTATGCTCCGCAGCCGCATAATGAAGAACCCCGAAATGGCATGGAACATCAGCGAGATAGCCGAGAGTCTCTACCTCAGCAAGAGCTACCTCCAGAAGATATACAAATCCTACTTCAACAAGAGCATCATCGAGGAGATGATAGAGTTCCGCATAAACAAGGCGAAGGACCTCCTCATACAGACCGGGCTCACTATCACCGAGATAGCGCGCGAATGCGGCTATTCCTCCTACAATTACTTCGTGCGGCAGTTCCGCTCGAGCGAGGGCGTCTCGCCGTCGGAGTTCCGCGATGCACACACCGGCTCAGCAGCTACTTGATGAAGATTTCCCTCTGCTCACCGATATCTCCCTCGAGCGTATACGTCACCGTATACACGAGGGAGCTTTCTTTTTCCTCCTCGGCGATATCGCGGCTGATTATCACGGTATCCCCTGCGAGAAAATTCTTTTCGTAGAGGTATATCTTCTGCGCGAGGATATCACGCAGCTCCTCCCGCGAGAACTCCACCCGCAGCAGGGCGGTCTCCGCGCAGTGCCTGCTGACCACAGCCACAGGCAGCTCCCTCCCGAAGAACCGCAGTGCGCCCGTGCTCTCGGCGACAGTCTCCGCCGAATAATCCCGTCCGCCAAACGACAAAGGCACCTCCAGTCCGAACAGTATCAGCCTGCGCGAATCGGAGCTGCGCCCGGTCGGTACGTACCTGAGCTGACCGGTCTCCGCGGTGAACGTGACAGTGCGCTCGAACTCTCCGCGTATCTTTCCCATCGCATGGTGGAGGGTGATGTGTCCTGAATCGTCCGTGACGCCGCTGACGAGGACGCTCCCCGCGGGGACGTAGTCCCCAACCTTGCGCATGAGAAGACCGTCGTACACCGATGTGTAGGTGATACGCGCGTCCTCTGCCGCAACGATATTGCAGGGAATGCGCGTGCTCTCGCCCTCCGGCTTCGGCACTGTCTCCGTGACCTCAACAACGACGCGGTTCCCCGTGCAGTGAACTCCCGCCCACGATATACCGTCCACCATGAGCCGCAGCTCGTTCTCCACATACACGAAGTTTATCCCGTACATCATCGCACCGCGCTTCACGCCGAGCTGTCCGAGCGCCGCGAGGATATCCTCCTCCGCGACCGCAGAATTGCCCTGAACCTCGACTGTAACGATGACATTCGAGAAGTACACCGACCCCGCCAGCACTATCAGTGCGCCGATAATAAGCCCGATCCTGCGCCGGTAGCTCCTCAGCCACGCAGAGACTGTCCTGCGCTCAAGCGTTTCGAGCTCCACGCCGCATTCCT
The DNA here is from genome assembly GCA_016288815.1 of Ruminococcus sp. Taxonomy (GTDB): domain Bacteria; phylum Bacillota; class Clostridia; order Oscillospirales; family Ruminococcaceae; genus Ruminococcus. The sequence continues at coordinate 14,117 of JAEELF010000033.1, read as the reverse complement.
GCGCCATTTCGCGTATCTTCGGGAGGTCACTGCGGCGCACCTCGGCGTGGAAGCAGTCCCTCCGGCAGTACTGCCCCGAGCAGCCGATCCGCCCAGCGTGCAGCATATTGATGAACGAATACAGCTCCCTGCCCTTTGCGCGGAGCAGCACCATCCCCATGATGCGTCCCGTCAACTCTCCCCGCCTCCCTTTTCGATGAGGTCTATCCGGCTGATACGTCCGCGCACCACAAGTCCCCGGGTGCGGTAGTCATATGCCCGCAGACCTGTCCCCCATATCTGAATGCGCAGCCTGCCCGACACAAAGCTCATGAAGACCTCGCTGCACTCCTCTATCCTGCGGCAGTTGTCTATCATCATCTCGCGGTTGCCCTCTATGCTTATCCCAGCAGCAAGATACAGCGCTCTGCCGGCTTTTTCGGCTATATCGTCAAACAACGGCTATCCCTCCCAGAATAATGCTTGCCTGATAATAATATGATGATACGGGTGATAATTATGATGAAGCTGAGGAAAACTGCCGTTTCTGCGCTGAAAGCGGGACTCACCGCCGCCGCACTTTTTTACTGTCTGACGCGCACAGCCGAGGTGCGGGAAGCGGTCTCAGACGGGGTCGAGCGCTGCATTTATACCGTGATACCCTCGCTTTACGCCATGCTGATACTGTCCGGACTGCTCACCGGAAGCGGACTGATATCCGCGATATACCGCCGTTCGCAGATATTGGGCGACCTTGCTGTGTTTACGGTCTCGCAGTTCGCTGGATACCCTGTAGGAGCGCGTATGCTCGCAGCAGAAGCTGCCGCAGGACGTCTCCCGAAACAGAGAGCGGAAGCGCTTGCGGGAGCCTGCTGCGGGGCAGGTCCGGCATTCGTTTTCGGCTGTATATCTTCGAGGCTGTACAGCTCAGACCGCGCGGGGATAGTCATTCTCATATCCACTGTCTCCGCGAACGCAGTGCTCGCTGTCTGGGCTGTTTTTCGCGGAAGGGGCTCCCCTGCGGGAGCCTCTCCCGCAGCACCGGGAGAAGTCTCCGCAGCCTTTACGGACGCAGTTGCGGGCGGCGGCAGCGCGATGACCGGCATATGCTTCATGGTGACCGCTTTTTCCGTCCTGACCGCAATGCTGCATGACACAGGCATTATCGGAGCCATCGCGCACCCGATATCGGAGATATCGGGAATGCCGGAGGCAGCCACCGCCCGCGCCGTATGTGCATTCCTCGACGTTACAGCCGCAGAGCGCCTTCCCGCAGGCGATGTCACGCTCCTGCCGGTAATAGCGGGACTGGTGAGCTTTGGCGGGGTATGCGTGCTCATGCAGATTGCGGCAGTGGTACAGGGACAGATAAATATACGACAATTCGCGGTCTCACGCCTTGCAGCAGCAGTGCTGAGCTTCGCGGTCTGCAAGCTGATCACTCCCCGGCTCATGTCCGGGGAGGCTGTGGCGGTATCTGCGCTGAGACCCGCGCTGCACGCGGCACCGTCTCCTGTACCGTCGGTGCTGCTTATAATAATGACGCTCGCAGTTCTGAGCGAGAGCGGGCGATTATGCAAAAAGCCGGAAACAGAGTGATACGCAGACTATCAATTCGTGCATTTGTCGAAAACCATTCACATTTATCAGCAAATATTGACAACTGCGCTGAATGTTGCTATAATATTATGGACAAAATAGTTTTACACAATTAGGCTTGTGGAAACAAAATATATTTTATTTTCAGGAGGACATTAAAAATGAAGAAACGTTCAAAGCTCCTCAGGAGCGTTTCGTGCCTGCTATGCGCGGCTCTGGCGGCACCCTCTGCCGCCGCTGCACCGCTCTGTGCAGGCGCCGAGACAAACGACACGAGCGCTGAATACTTCGTCCGCGGAGACGTCATCAATAACGACGGCGTCACGGGTCTGGACGCGCTCGAGGTGCAGAGGAATGAGGCGGGGCTCGTCACCCTCACGGACAAGCAGCTCCTCGCGGCTGACGCGAACTATGACTCGAATGTCAACATGGCTGATGTCGTGGAGATCATCCGCTTCAACATCACGGCTGAAGTGCGCTCCTACACGGGCGAGTACTTCAGGTACGATTCGCCGACTGTGCCGGAATTCGACGCAGATTCACCATCTATGCCGCTGACCAAGGGCGTGTCGCCGTCCGGAGTGAGCTACAAGGAGCTCGCGGGACAGTGTCCGTCTTTCAGAATGAATGCGCAGGCGGACGGCAACTACAAGATCCGTATCCGCTATGCGAACGGCTCCGGTCAGCCCGCAAATCTCCTCGTGAACGCGACCAAGATCGTGAACAGCATCGAAACTATCACAGAGCTCGCTCCTACGGGCGGCAGCGATGTCTGGGAGGACGCTGTGGTCATTCTCCCCCTTGACGAGGGAGAGCACTATATCAGCTTCTTGCGTCCTGACAGCACCGGCGAGATACTCATCAGCAATGTGTGGGTGGACAGATGCGTGAATTACCCGGACGAGTACTGGGAGCCGGAGGTGCCGCAGCCTGACACTACGACCTCCACCGCTGAGGAGACGACCTCAACAACTACGACTTCTTCCGCGACCACAACCCAGACCACTACCACCACTACAGAGACTACGACTACTACCACCACGACCGCTCCCGCAGTGCCGGTACGCTACTACGCTGTCGATGCTGATTACTACGACGGCTGGAGCGAGGACACCAACGCAGGCTTCGCGGGCACGGCTTACTTCAACTACAACAACGCTATCGGAAGCTACGTTGACTGGACTGTCGATGTCCCCGAGGACGGCAGCTATGCGGTAACTTTCAGATATGCGAACGGCTCAGATATTGACCGTCAGACCAAGGTAATGGTCAACGGCGAGCACAATGAGTGCCTGTACCTCGACTTCGCCGGCACGGGCGCATGGACGACATGGGCTGAGGATACTGTAGTCCTCGACCTCAAGGCCGGAAAGAACACCATTAAGGCTCGGGCGACGACTTCCGGCGGCGGTCCGAACATGGACTACATAGAGGTGGTCAAGACCGATTCCGCTCCGGCGGCGCTCGTCAAGGCAAGCAACGGCAAGACAATGGAGAACCTCAACCGCGGCGTCGCGGCTGCATATACAGGCTCCGGAAACCTCGTGAGCTGGCGCCTCCTCGCCGACGACAACGAGAATACTACCTTCAACCTCTGGAGGATACGCGATTCCGGAAACGAAATGCTCGGCACCTTCACCATGAAGGACGCCTCCAACTACTTCGACAAGGACGGCACTGCTACAGACTGGTACACCATTGATACCTATGTTGGCGATGAGTGCACGGAGTTCGCGAACGCTTCCGTAAACTTCACCGCAAAGAATACAGGCACAGGCGGCAGCGGTGCTTACTTCGATATCCCGACACAGACTCCCGCTGGCGGCACAACTCCCGACGGCGTTGAGTACACCTACTCCGAGAACGACTGCTCCGTCGGCGACGTTGACGGCGACGGTCAGTACGAGATATTCGTTAAGTGGGACCCTTCCAACTCCAAGGACAACGCTAACAACGGCTACACAGGCAGTGTTATCATCGACTGCTACAAGCTCGACGGCACGCTCCTCTGGCGCATCGACCTCGGCAAGAATATCCGCGCAGGCGCTCACTATACTCAGTTCATGGTATACGACTTCGACCTCGACGGCAAGGCTGAGATGATATGCAAGACCGCCGACGGCACAAAGGACGGCAAGGGCAATGTCATCGGCAACGCTTCCGCTGACTACCGCAACGATGCCGGACGCATACTCAGCGGCCCCGAGTACCTCACGCTCTTCGACGGTGCTACAGGTGCGGCACTCGACACTATCAACTACAAGCCCGGCAGAGGCACAGTCGGCGACTGGGGCGATACATGGGGCAACCGCGTAGACAGATTCGTAGCATGCGTAGCTTACCTCGACGGCACTCGTCCGAGCGCTGTCTTCGGAAGAGGCTACTACACAAGACTTACCCAGACCGCATATAACGTGGTCAACAAGAAGCTCGTTGAGGTATGGGCTTTCGATACAGGAAACAACAGCTCCGCAGCCGGCTACGGCGACGGAAATCACCACTCTATGGCTGCCGACGTTGACGGCGACGGCAGGGACGAGGTGGTATGCGGCTCGGCAGTCATCGACGACAACGGCAAGCTGCTCTACACATCGGGCATGGCTCACGGCGACGCTATCCACATCGGCGACTTCGTTCCCAGCAACCCCGGCGTGGAGATATTCCAGTGCCTTGAGGACGAAACTCATCCCAACGGCACGGCGATAGGCTTCGGCATAGTCCTCCGCGACGGAAAGACGGGCAAGGTCCTCTTCCGCGAGACAGCAGGCGGCGATACCGGCAGAGCGATCGCTGACAACCTCATCGCAGGAAATGACGGTGCAGAGATGGCCGGCTCCCACAATGCGGTGCTCTACGACTGCGTGACAGGCAAACAGATGATCGGCGCAGACGGCACAGGGCTCACCTTCGCGAGCATTACCAAGTGGGGGCAGAACTCCGTCGTTTACTGGACGGACGTGCTCGAAAGAGCTGTCCTCGACAGGACTATGGCTGACCAGTACGGCAAGGGCAGAGTATTCACCGGCGACGGCGTAACATACAATAACTACTCCAAGTCCAATGCGTGCCTGACTGCTGATATCCTCGGCGACTGGCGCGAGGAGATGATATTCCGCAAGAGCGACGGAACCGGTCTGAGAGTGTTCACAACTACATTCTCGACGCAGTACAATGTATACTGCCTCATGCAGAACCCGCAGTACAGAGTTCAGGTGGCTGCTCAGAACAACGGCTACAACCAGCCGCCGCACACCGACTACTTCCTCGGCACGGGATCTGCGCTCCCTGTTGCTCCGGAGATACAGTCAGCGGGCTGAATGTGAATATTTTGTAAACTTTAGGGCTTATACAACGGCTTTACGTTGTATGAGCCCTTTTTTCCGCCCTCTTACAGGGGACACTGCGGAGTCCTCGAAAAGGAGAGTGTATATGATAATTTACGCTGAGGGGAAGAATATCCCCACTTATGCCTTCGGAGAGCTCTTCACTCAGGGCGAGCACTGCGCGGATACTATCACGTTCCTCATCGGACGCACCTACAACGGCTTCGACCTCATGGAATGCGATTTCGCGATGCGCGGGCTCACCTCCGGCGGCTACGAGGTCCAGCAGGACCTCACGCCCACCGCTTCGGAGGGCGACATGATAAGCCTCGACTGGAGCGTTGCCGATACCTTCACACTCAATTCCGGCGAGCTTCAGCTCGAGCTGCGCGTATCAAAGGTGGTGGACGGCGAGTCTCAGCTCGTCATCAAGTTCATCATGCAGCCGGTCTACGTCAGGCCTACCCCGAACGGGAGCAACGGTCCGCTGCCTGAAACTGCGGAACAGGCAGTGAGCCTCATCTCTGCGGCTGCGAGCGCGGGAAGGCAGGCAGTCGAATTCGCGGCTGCGACGGGCACGAACGCCGTTGAGACTGCCGCTGCGGACGGTGCAGCAGTCATCGACGCCAAGACTGCCGCTATCGAAGCCGAAATGGACGCTTACCCCATTGCTTCGGTCACGGCGCGTCTCGACCAGATGGAGGCTGATACTGCGATATACCTCGCGCGGCCGGAGGTCATTCCAGTGACGCGCTCGCAGTATGACTCCATTGCCCACAAGCAGAACGCACTCTACGTAATCACAAGGGAGGATACGATATGACAGGCACAGGTACTCAGGCAGACCCCTTTATCATTATGTCCGCCGCCGATATGTACGCGATGAGTACAGCCGGCGGCGCGGACGTTTACTGTAAGCTCGGTGCGGACATTGACCTCAACGGCACGCAGTACACGGACGATTTCACGCCGTTCCCGCTCAACTGCGCTGCATTTGACGGAGACGGTCACACCATTCGCAACGTCTATAAGGCAGCTCCCGGAGGTACGGCGGCGCTCTTTGAGGTCATGACCTCTGCGGTCGTGTTCTCGGGCATAAGCATGGAGAACATCATGCTCAATGCGCCGCTTCCGAACATTTTTATGTCGCAGACCTCCGGCGCGTCGGTGACTATTTCACGCTGCCGCTTCGCAATGGACATCACCACGACGAGCAGCGCAACGAATACCTCCGGGGATACGAAATGTATCCTGCATGACGGCAACACTGCGGTAAACGTACAGCTGAGCTCGTTCATTATCCGCGCACATATGCTCAAGTATCAGCCATTTATGTCGGGCGGCACTCTCGCGAGCTCGATGTTCAGGATCAGCTTGCAGTATCTTCAGACGCGCGACGGAACGGAGGGTGCGCTCTCTGCCTTTCTGATAAACGTGAACATGACCGACTGCGGATTTCTCGGTACGGTCAAGCTGCTTACGAGCACGTCCGGCGCGATATTCTACTTCGCGAGCGGCGGCGAGCACACCAACAGCTACAGCGCGGTAGTCTTCAACAGCATGAAATATGTCTACTGGGACGCTTATATCCGTTCGACCTGCATATGGCGCTACACCGACAACTCGAACATCGTTCTCCGCAACGACAAGGGCACGTCGGGCTACATAAAGTCGTTCGAGATCAACTCCATGAAGAATGCCGCAACTCTCCGGAATTACGGCTTCAACTGTGAGGGCTGACTATGAGTATGAGCATTATTTCAGGCAGGAACGAGGGCTTTCCCTGCATTCCGGACGTCCCGGATATGCACTCGACAAACCTCGTGGTGCCGTATCCCGGGGCTGCGGTCATCATCGACGGTACACACTGCGATGGCTTCCCGTTCACGATGACTTCAAGCGATCTTCCGGGGTCAGTCTCGCCGTCTGTTCCCTATCCGCTCGCGCTCATGACGGTCTCCGCGGGCTATAACAGCGGGTTCCCCGCAGTACGCTCTGCGGAGTTCGTGAACGAGGTCTCGTTCTCGCAGCTCTGCTTCGGGGACGTCCCGATCGACGAGCTATTCTTCGGCAGCACGGAGATAAAGTTCGCGTACTGCGGCGGCGGGACGGTGTTCAGGAAGTATTGATACCGCACGGCTTAGCTGTGCGTGCGGCCTCACGGTCGCAGAGTGTTTTCCGTAAAGGCAGCAAGGAGACGCCCTCTATCGCAGGGCGTCTCCTCTTTTCAAACAGCCACCGGACTGTTTAAAAATTCACCTCTTGCGGAGCTCTTTCATGTATGCAGGGCGCTGCCCTGCACCTGCCAGAGGCTCTGCCTTTGGAATCCCATTGCTGAAAAAGGCTCCCACGCGGGAGCCTTTTTTCATTTCATTCTCGTTTTGTACAGCATCCATATGCACTCGAGGATACCGATACCTATGAATCCGAGCATGGTCTTCATGCCTGGTTTCTTTACCTTGAAGCGCGTGATGAACGCTATCGCTATCAGCAGCAGCACTGCGCCGTACACAGCCGGGAAGCATTCCCCGATGTCCTTGTGGAAGCTGTACAGCAGCGGCAGTATCAGCGCTACGCTCGTTACGGGAAGTCCCTCGTAGACCTTCCGCACATCGGCGGTCTGCTTCTGACGCTCCTCCTCGGCAACGTTGAAGTACGCCAGCCTTATCACCGCGCAAAGCGGGAATATCAGCAGTATCGGCATATCGAACCAGTTCCTCATGCCGACTGAATACCCTATCGCCACGGGAAGCACTCCGAAGCATATCGCGTCGCAGAGCGAGTCGATCTGTATCCCGAACTGCTTTTCGCTCTCGGTGCGGTCCTTCTTAGTGCGTGCGACCTTTCCGTCGAACATATCACAGAGTCCCGAGACCATGAGGCATATTATCGCATACTCCGGATGCGGACCGAGGTCGCCTATGCCGAACGCAAAATATACACCGAGCACCGACGACAGCAGGCTCAGATATGTGAGTACGACCGTGTAGTTGTAAAACCCAATCATTATTTATCCCTCTGCCTGTCCGGACGCTCACTTCTCTGAGGAAGCCTTGCGTTTTCTGCCGGCAGGCTTTTTCTTAGTTTTTTCCGCGCTCTTGCTGCGGTTTACCTTGAGCTGCTCCTGACGTGCCTTCTTGTCGTCAAGGCGCTTGTATGCCTGATCGTAAAAGTACTCCTGCGAATTCAGAGCCTCCTCGCCCTCTGCAGGGTGAGCGTGGACGTAGGTGCCGTCGCTCTGCATATCGCGTGCCTTGACGTTGTCGCTCATGAGGATACGGAACATATCCCTCAGGCGCTTTTTCAGGCGCTCGTCCTCAACAGGAGCTGCGACCTCGACTCTCTTGACCGTATTGCGGGTCATGTAGTCAGCCGAGCCGATGTAGATCTTCTGGGACTTGCCGTCCTTACCGAAGAAGTAGATACGGCTGTGCTCGAGGAAGCGTCCCACTATGCTGCGCACGCGGACGTTGTCGGTGCAGCCCTCGACTCCGGCTCTGATACAGCACAGTCCGCGGACTACGAGCTCTATCTTCACGCCTGCCTGAGATGCCTCAGCGAGCTTGTTTATGATGACCGTATCCGACAGCGAATTCAGCTTCGCGGCAACATATCCCTCGCCGCCGTTCTTAGCGATCTCTATCTGCTCGTCTATCATCGCGAGCACGTTCTGGCGGAAGCAGTTCGGCGCGACGAGGAGCTTGTTGGTGCGCTCCACGAGTGTGCCGTTTATCAGCGTATTGAACACGTTCTCCGCGTCCTCGGCGATAGCTCTGTCAGCCGTGAGGAGCATGATGTCGGTGTAGAGCCCGGCTGTTTTCTCGTTGTAGTTTCCGGTGCCGATCTGGGTAAGGTACTCATACCCGCCGCCCTGTGCCTTGCGCGTGATGAGCAGCAGCTTGGAGTGTGCCTTGTAGTCCTTGGGTCCGTAGATGACCTTGACTCCCGCCTGCTGGAGGTGCTTCGACCATTCGATGTTGTTCGCTTCGTCGAACCTCGCTCGGAGCTCTATCATGACGATGACCTCCTTGCCGTTTGCGGCGGCTGTGCAGAGGGCGTCGATGACCTGACTCTTCTTTGCGACGCGGTACAGGGTTATCTTTATCGAGGTGACCTTCGGATCGACTGCACATTCCTGGAGCAGTCTGATGAATGAAAGACCCATTGACTCAAAGGGGTAGCTCAGCAGCATATCCTTCGACTTGACCTGTGCAAAGACGGGTCTGCTGTCCGTGAGCGCAGCAGGCTTGCGGGACGAGCGCGGCTCGTAGTGGAGCTTGGGGTCCTCGTCGAGCTCCTGCACGGAGTACAGGTAGGAGAGGTCGAGCGGTATGCGCGAGATGAACACGCGGTCGTTCCTGAGCTTGAGCTTATGACATATGTAGTCGAGCGCCTCACGGCTGAACTCGTCGGAAATTTCAAGTCTTACCGGCGCGAGCCTTGTGCGCTGGTCCACGAGCCATTCCATGCGGTCGCGGAACTGTGCGCCCTTGCCGGACACCATGATGTCGGCGCTGCGGGTGACTCTTATCAGTGCGCGGTCGAGCACCTTGTAGCCCTTGAACAGCAGGTGTGCGAAACGGAGCACGAGCTCCTCCTCGAGCACGAAGCGCTTGCCGCCCTCGCAGAGCGGTATCATGCGGTCGCTGTGGTCGCTGTCAGTGGGGACGATGCCGATAGCCACGCCCTTCTTGGACGCGAGCTGCACTGCGGCATATATCTCCTTGTTTTTAAGGAACGGGAATGGCAGGGCGTCGTTCACGACGATACCCGTGATAAATGGCTTTATCTCGCGGCGGAAATAAAGCTCGAGGAACTTCTGCTCCTCGGGGGTAGCCGTGTCGAAGGTAACGTGCTCGAAGCCGTGCTGCGCGAGCTCGCCCATAGTCTTGCGGTAAGCCTCCTCGACGGACGGCTGGAGCCTGCGGACTGCGGTGAATATCGCGTCGAGCTGCTGGGCAGCGGTCATGCCGGACTTGCTGTCCTTCTTCTTTTTCTTCTCTTTGTGGAGGTCGGTCAGTGAGCCGACTCTCACCATGAAGAATTCATCGAGATTGCTCTGATATATTGCAGAAAAGGAAAGTCTCTCAAGCAGAGGCGTACTGGGGTCAACAGCCTCTTCGAGCACGCGCTTGTTGAATTTAAGCCACGAGAGCTCCCGGTTTTCGAGGTATTCCATATTATTCTCCGATCTGCGGAAGTGCAGGGGCGTTCTCTGCCTGCACGAACCGACAATTTATACACCTTTTATTATATATCTTTCCTGCTGATATGTCAAGTATAAATATTGGTTAAAAGCATTTCAAAAACCGGCACAAAGAAAAACTGCATGACGCTCGGTCATGCAGTTTTTTCCAGTTTGCTGTTACTTTATTTCCAGACGCTTTGAAGCGGGTATCTCGGGCTTCTTTTTAGGCAGGTCGATGGTGAGGATACCGTTCTTGTACTCCGCGCTGATACCCTCTGAATCAACGTCGGAGATATCGAAGCTCCTCTTGTACGAGCCGAAGCTGCGCTCGCGGCGGATATAGTTGCCCTTGTCGTCCTTTTCGTCGTTGTTTGTGCTGTGCTCGGCTGATATTTCCAGATACGAGCCGTTTATATCAAGCTTGATGTCTTCCTTCTCAAATCCGGGGAGCTCCGACTCCATGACGTATTTGTCGCCGTCGTCCCGTATATCTGTGCGGCAGGTGTTCACGGGCATTGCGCCGCCGAAAAAGTTCTTGTCCATGTCATTGAATATATTGAACAGATCGAATCCCGGTCTGCCAAAGGGTGTGATACCATACATAAAACATACCTCCAAATTCGTTCTTCATTACGTTCTTTTCATATTATATTCAATTCCTCAGAAATCATACCTCAGCACATGGGGCTCATCTCCTTTTTTCTTATTGTCTGTATGATACACCCCTTTTTTGAAAGGAATATCATGCTTTTGTGACAGATAAATGAAAATTAGCACTCTCAACGCGAGAGTGCTAACCGGTTTAACATTCTAAATCCAGACGACTGATCTCTTCAGTCGTCAGCTGAGTCAGTCCTGGGCAATTATCTCCTTGTAGAACTCAGCGTAGTCAGTTCTGCCTTCCTTTGTGAACTGGATAGCGGTGCGCGGGTGCTGGTTGAGAAGACCTGTCATGAGGTACTGGATATCGTAGCCCCATACTGCGCCCTCTGCGCGGAGCTTGCTCATGTGCTTCTCCACGAACTGGATAACGGGGTATACATTGTACTTCGGGTTCTTGAGGAAGCCGAGAAGCAGCTCCATAGCGCAGTTTCCTGCACCTCTGCCCATGCCGGAGTACGTTGCGTCGAGCCAGTCCACGCCGTCGCCGACTGCTTCGATAGTGTTCGCGAAAGCGAGCTGCTGGTTGTTATGCGCGTGCATACCGAGCTTCTTGCCGTATTTCTCAGCGAATTCGCTGTACACAGCTGCGATACGGGCAATCTGCTCGGGGTAGAGTGAGCCGAAGCTGTCAACGATGTAGAAAACGTCAACGGGCGATTTTCCGAGGATATCGAGCGCTACCTTGAGGTCGGACTCCTGTGCATTCGAGATAGCCATGATGTTGCAGCTTACCTCGTAGCCCTTCTTCTTTGCGTCCTCGATCATATCCACAGCTGTGGGTATCTGGTGGAGATATGTCGCAACGCGGATAAGGTCCACAGGGCTCTCGGAGCGGTCGTGGATATCCTCCTTGTAGTTGCAGCGTCCGACGTCAGCCATGACTGCAATCTTGAGGTCGGTGTTGTTCTCGCCCACGATGGAGCGGATAAAATCGTCGTCACAGAACTTGCACTTGCCGAACTTCGACTCGTCGAACATCTCGCGGTCGCCCTTGTAGCCGAACTCCATGTAGTCCACTCCGGCGCGGAGATTCGCGTTATACAGGTTCTTGATGAACTCGTCCGTGAAGAAGAAGTCGTTAACGAGTCCGCCGTCGCGGAGGGTCGCGTCAACGACCTTGATATCCGGTCTGTAGTCTAAGAGCTTTGATAATTCTTTCATGTTGATACCTCAATTCTATTTTTCACTGTCGCGCTTTGCGCTGTAACACTTTAAAGTATGTGATTGGTGTAGCATTAGTATAGCATAAAAAAACGGGTTTGTCAATAGGTAAAAGATAAAAATATTTGCGGCGCGCTGGGAGGTATTGCAGGGGCGCATTCCGCGTGCCGGCGGTCAAACCAAAGGGACAACCTCAACAGGGGCGGGGACGTTGATATTATGCCGGCTGTCCCCGCCTCTGAGCGGTTTTCCCTTTGGGAATCCTTTTCCCCTTACTCCACCCCTGCCGATGTTTCCTTCCTTCGCGAACACCTCCGGTGTCGCTGGCAAGGTGTTACGTAAAACACGGGACGCCGCGGGCGGCGTCCCCTACAGCACAATCTCCGCGCAAAAAAGGTCTCTCACCTATTTTAACGGATTTTCCGCGATATACTTGTCCAGTATCTCTGCCGCCGCCTCGACAAACCTTATGCACGGACGTGCCTTGTAGTACTGCTCTGTGCGCTTGTCCGGGACGGGGTCTTTTGTCACGCTCAGCTCCTTCAGCAGCTCGCCGCAGTTTATCGTCCCGAACCGGTCTTTGAACTGCTGTGCGAGGTACTGTATGCGGCGGTAGTGCTCCGCTTTCTCCTTGTCGTCGCTCTCCGTTCCGCTGCCGTAGAGTATCCCCGCGACCATGAACATCGCCGAGCACGTCCCGCAGACCTCGCGCATCCGTCCCATTCCGCCGCCGAACGACGACGACAGTCTCAGTGCGAGCTCGCCGTCAAGTCCCGTTACGTCCCCGAATGCCACGAGCACCGCCTGTGCACAGTTTTTACCGCCCGCAAACAGCTCGCAGGCTGTCTCTGCATGGCTCTTTCCCATTTCAGTCACCGCTTTCATATAGTTGGTACTATGATTATACACCATGCTCCCGCTTTTTTCAATATATAGTTAGCGCTAACTAACGCATTTGCGTTCGTTTTCCCTTGATTAAAGTGCGAAAATGTTGTATAATAATAGTGTATGCAAGGACAGGCTCTTGCTGTCCAATAACCGAAAGGAGTATTTATAATGATCTATTCGCACGAAGTAGAAACAATGTGCCCTATCGCACAGGGCGTTGCTCACGGCGCTGCTCCCATCCCTGAGGAGGCAAAGTGGGTCAAGGCAAAGGAGATCAAGGACATTTCCGGCTTTACACACGGTATCGGCTGGTGTGCTCCCCAGCAGGGTACCTGCAAGCTCACACTCAACGTTAAGGAGGGCATTATCCAGGAGGCTCTCGTTGAGACTATCGGCTGCTCCGGTATGACTCACTCCGCAGCTATGGCTGCTGAGATCCTTCCCGGCAGAACTATCCTTGAGGCTCTTAACACAGACCTCGTTTGCGACGCTATCAATACAGCTATGAGAGAGCTCTTCCTCCAGATCGTTTACGGACGTTCCCAGTCCGCATTCTCTGAGGGCGGTCTCGTTGTCGGTGCTGGTCTTGAGGACCTCGGTAAGGGTCTCCGTTCACAGGTCGGCACACTCTACGGCACACTCGCTAAGGGCCCCCGCTACCTCGAGATGACTGACGGCTACATCACCGGCGTTGCTCTCGATGAGGACAACCAGATCATCGGCTACAAGTTCGTTAACTTCGGCAAGATGATGGACTTCATCAAGGCTGGCGACGACGCTAACACCGCTTTCGAGAAGGCTCAGGGTCAGTACGGCAGAGTTGCTGACGCCGTTAAGATCGTTGACCCCAGAAAGGAATAAGGAGGATTTGTAAAATGGCTTTATTTGAATCTTATGAGAGACGCGAAAAGCAGATCCTTGCCGTTATCAAGGAGTACGGCATCAACTCCATCGAGGAGTGCGCAGAGATCTGCAAGGCTAAGGGCCTTGACATCTACAAGCTCGTTGAGGGCATCCAACCTATCTGCTTCGAGAACGCTAAGTGGGCTTACACAGTAGGCTGCGCTATCGCTATAAAGAAGGGCTGCACAAAGGCTGCTGACGCTGCTGCTGCTATCGGCGAGGGACTCCAGTCTTTCTGTATCCCCGGCTCCGTTGCTGACCAGCGTAAGGTCGGTCTCGGTCACGGCAACCTCGGTAAGATGCTCCTCGAGGAGGAGACTGAGTGCTTCGCATTCCTCGCAGGCCACGAGTCCTTTGCGGCGGCTGAGGGCGCTATCGGTATCGTCAGAAACGCCAACAAGGTGCGTGAGCAG
>JAEELF010000001.1 GCA_016288815.1 Ruminococcus sp. | reverse complement strand
TGCCCGTGCGCACTCGGGCTCGCGACTCCTGTGGCTATTATTGTAGGGAGCGGGGTCGGTGCGAAAAACGGAATACTGTTCAAGACTGCAGCCTCACTCGAGCAGACCGGAAGGATAGGCGCGGTCGCGCTCGATAAGACCGGCACTATAACCTCCGGCAAGCCTGTTGTCACTGATATCATTCCGGCGGGAAAGTTCACGCGGGAGGAGCTTGTAAGACTCGCTTATTCGCTCGAAAAGAAAAGCGAGCACCCTCTTGCGGGGGCGATAGTTTCGTATGCGGAGCAGAACAGCGTGACTGCTGACGAGGTCACGGAGTTTGCTGTTTCGTCGGGAAACGGTCTGTCTGCGCTTCGCGGCACTGACAGACTGTACGGCGGAAGTTTCAGGTTCATCAGTTCGCAGTGTGAGATGAGTCAGCAGGTCATAGATGATAATGAGCGCCTTTCGGCTGCGGGGAAAACTCCGCTATACTTCGCCGAAAATGGCTGTTTATGTGGTATAATAGCGGTCGCTGACACCATAAAAGAAGACAGTCAGCAGGCTGTTTCCGAGCTGAAAAACATGGGGATACACGTCGTTATGCTGACCGGCGACAACGAGCGTACAGCTAATGCTATCGGAGAACAGGCTGGTGTGGACGAAGTCATTGCGGGGGTACTTCCCGATGAAAAAGGTAATACGATCAGAGAGCTGCGTTCACGCGGGAGGACTGCTATGGTCGGCGACGGCATCAACGACGCTCCGGCGCTGACGGAAGCTGATATCGGTATCGCTATCGGCGCAGGGGCTGATGTTGCGGTCGACGCGGCGGAGGTCGTGCTCATGAAGAGCAGGCTCCGTGACGTCCCTGCGGCGGTAAGGCTCGGCAGGGCTACGCTGCGGAATATCCACCAGAACCTGTTCTGGGCATTTTTCTATAACGCGATCGGTATCCCGCTTGCCGCAGGTGCCTTTATTAAGCTGTTCGGCTGGCAGCTTGACCCGATGTTCGGGGCAGCTGCGATGAGTCTTTCGAGCTTTTTCGTCGTCACGAATGCGCTCAGGCTGAATCTTGTTGACATTTACAACAGCAAGAAAGACAGGTGTAAAACGTCGGACAATACGGGGAGCACGGTCACGAAAACGCTGCAAGTTGAGGGCATGATGTGTCATCATTGTGAGGCGGCGGTAAAGTCTGCTCTTGAAGCGATAAACGGCGTGGTTTCGGCAAGTGCTGACCACGAAAAGGGAACTGCTGAGGTAGTGATGACGGGCGAGGTTAACGAAAAGGCACTACGTAAAGCGGTGGAAAAGGCCGGGTATAAGCTCAAATAAGCGAAAAAGGAATGCGAAGGCATTCCTTTTTATAATGTGTTAACCAAACAGGGCAGGGGACTACTTGTCCTCCGATTTGATCTTTGCAAGGGGATTGCTCTCAACCGCGGAACGGACATTATCGTCACTCAGGTGCGTGTAAATCTCAGTCGTGGAGACACTTGCGTGACCGAGAAGCTCCTTAAGCGTTAAGACGTCGGCGTCACCGTACTGGTACATCAGCGTCGCGGCTGTATGACGCAGCTTATGAGTTGTTATGCCTTTGCCGTCTAGTCCGGCGGCTTGGAGCGTGTTCTCGACAATCTGCTGCACACGGCGCTTAGAGATACGCTTTTTCTGATTGCTGATAAAAAGCGCTGGCTCGTTCGCTGCCTTAGGGTCATCCCGTCTAATGGCAAGGTACTTGCGCAGCGCGTCCACACAGGCAGAATTTAGGTAGACCATGCGTTCCTTGTTGCCCTTGCCAAGGACTTTAAGGCGGTTTTCGTAGAAGTCGATGTCCGAAATGTTGATTCCCACAAGCTCGCTCAGACGCATTCCGCAGTTAAGAAAAAGAGTTATTATACAGTAATCACGCTTGGAGTCGCTGCTGTCCGAGGCTTCGAGCAGACGCATACTTTCGTTAAGAGACAGGAACTTGGGGAGGGCTTTCTTCGGGACGGCAACGTCAATGTCCTTGATCGGGTCAACTTCAAGGGTATGCGTGACCTTGGTCAGATACTTGAAAAAGCTCCTCAGCGAAGAGACCTTCCTGTAGCGGGCTTTGTCAGCATTATGGCGCTCGTCAGACGCATAAAATATAAAATTATAAATGTCTGTAATAGTGATAGTTTTCAGATCGGATTCGGTCATTCGCGAGATATCAACATCTTCGATGTCTTTGCCGGAGTTGACACGTGACTCCTGTACAAATTTCAGAAAAAGCCTGATATCCAGATAGTACTCTTGTATAGTTCGCTCAGAACGCATCTGGACGAGCTTTATATGTATCAGGTAGTTATTGAGAAATTCCGGATTATCACTATTGTTGTAGTTCTTCATAAATAATATCCTCGTGGAACAATTATCAAAGTTGCACCAAACTTTCATTTGGTGCAACTTTATTTGCTGTTTCCTATTGAAATAATTATACATCTTTTCCTGGGAAAAATCAAGCGGTTATGGTATCTGTGTTTCCTGCTATAGTCTCTGGCGGCAGTACTTGACATTTGATTTGTGATAATATATATGTAAAGCGCGAACAGCTCTAAAAGTTGATTTAATGTAATTGACTACTTCATACCGTTGTACAGTTCTATTTTTTGAGCTGTTTACTTATTATTTACCGAAATACCACTGAACACGAACTGTTATACTGTTTAATCCTATAAAATCGTGCAAATGACTTGACAAGCGCGTGAATAAGGTGTAAAATAGTCATTGTGAATTGAATATTATTGGAACAACGGCGTTCCGATTGTTTTTTTCTTTTAATACAGTCGGAATGTCTATTTTTATATCAAGGAGGACATTTTATGTCAGAGCAGAATCCCGCAAAGCTCGTCACTGAGTACTTTGGCTGCAATGTGTTCAGCGACAAGGTAATGCGCGAAAGACTTCCCAAGGACGTTTACAGAGCTGTACGCAGAACTAAGAAGCTCGGCTGCGCTCTTGCGCCAGAGATCTCCGGTGCTGTTGCGCACGCCATGAAGGAATGGGCTATCGAAAAGGGAGCTACCCATTATACTCACTGGTTCCAGCCTATGACCGGCGTTACTGCTGAGAAGCATGACGCTTTCCTCAATCCCGCTGAAAGAGGCGGAATACTTCTCGAATTCTCCGGCAAGGAGCTTATAAAGGGTGAGGCTGACGCTTCGTCGTTCCCGTCGGGCGGACTTCGCTCAACATTCGAGGCAAGAGGCTATACTGCGTGGGATCCGACGTCCAACGCTTTCGTTAAGGACGGTTCGCTCTATATCCCCACGGCGTTTTCTTCTTACACCGGTGATACTCTCGATAAGAAGACTCCCCTGCTGCGTTCTATGGACGTTCTCAGTCAGCAGGCACTCCGTATTCTCCGCCTTTTCGGCAATACTACCGCTACAAGAGTTATCACGACTGCAGGTCCTGAGCAGGAGTATTTCCTCATTGATAAAAAGCTGTTCGAGGCTCGTGAAGATCTCATCATAACCGGACGCACGCTATTCGGTGCAAAGCCACCCAAGGGTCAGGAGCTCGAGGATCACTACTACGGAAACATCAACAAGCGCGTATCCGACTACATGAAGGATCTTGACGAGGAACTCTGGAAGCTCGGAGTTTACGCCAAGACCAAGCACAACGAGGTCGCTCCCGCACAGCACGAGCTCGCTCCTGTGTTCACAAATACAAACATTGCCGCTGATCACAATCAGTTGACTATGGAGATAATGAAGAAGGTCGCTACAAAGCACGGTCTGTACTGTCTGCTGCATGAGAAGCCCTTTGCCGGCGTGAATGGCTCCGGTAAGCACAACAACTGGTCTATGGCTTCCAACGACGGGCAGAACCTCCTCGATCCGGGCGACTGCCCGCAGGATAACTTACAGTTTCTGACCTTCCTATGCGCTATCATAAAGGGCGTCCATGAATACGCTCCGCTGCTGAGGCTTTCTGCTGCTTCCGCCGGTAACGACCACCGTCTCGGTGCGAATGAGGCTCCTCCCGCTATAGTTTCAATGTTCATCGGAACTGAGCTCCAGGGTGTCATCGACGCGCTCGAGGTCGGCGAGAAATACCGCTCCACAGACGATAAGACCTTTGAGATAGGCGTGGACGTTCTTCCTGATTTCCCGAAGGACACCACAGACCGCAACAGGACTTCCCCGTTCGCATTCACCGGAAACAAGTTCGAGTTCCGTATGCTCGGCTCCGCAGATTCTATCTCCTGCACGAATACTATCATCAATACTATCGTCGCTGAGGAACTCTGCCAGATAGCTGATGCGCTCGAGGGCTCGCAGGACTTCACGGGCGACCTCAAAAAGCTCCTTGCAAAGATAATCAGTGAGCACAAGAGCATTATCTATAACGGCAACGGCTATTCCGATGAGTGGCTCGATGAGGCTGTGAATGTGAGACATCTCCCCAACCTTGTGTCCACTCCCGACGCGCTCCCTGAATACATCACACCCAAGAGCGTCGCGCTGTTCGAGAAGTTCAAGGTCTATACCGAAGCTGAGCTCAGGGCACGTACTGAGGTGCTGCTCGAGAACTACAGCAAGGTCATCAATATCGAGGCGCTCACCATGATCGACATGGTTAAGAAGAAGATCGTTCCTGCCTGCCTTGATTATACGAAGAAGGTCTGCGAGACCGGTACGCTCAAGCGTGAGCTCGGTATCTCGTCAGGTATTGAGACAGAGCTCGCTGCGAAGCTATCTGCTCTCACTGATGCTATCTACAGAGAGACCGCTGTCCTGGAGGAGAAGGTCATCACTGCTCAGGATAAGAACGCCGGTCTTGAAATGGCTCGCTTCTACCGCGATGAGGTGTTCGCGCAGATGCAGACCCTACGTGCTATCGTTGACGAGACCGAGACGAATGTCAGCGAAGACAGCTGGCCGCTCCCCTCTTATTCAAAACTGCTGTTCACAGTATAAAAGAAAAGTCCCCGCTTGGGGACTTTTTCATATTCCTGAGAGGTCGAAATCCGGAACATATTCCGTGCCGGCAGAGGAGCTTTCCTGTGTGAAGCCTTTGATCCCAAGCTCCTGAGCATGACGCACCACACTGTTATACTCCATTTTTGTGACGCGGCGTTTTATCTCGCTCATATCGGCTGGAATATGCTCAAAGGGCGTGTACTGATTCATAATGCTGACGAGGGCGCGCTCCGGGGAGATATTCTCCGATATCCAGTCGAGTATTTTCATGGAGTCGTGGCGCAGACCCGGCATTACGAGGTGACGGATGATCGTACCCTTTGCCAGACCGCCGTCTGCGTTGAATCTGAGCTCCCCGACCTGTTCGGTCATGGCTTTTACCGCAGCTGAGGCGTATTCAAAGTAGTCCGGGGCATTGGAATACTTTGCGGAGGGCTCGTGAGAAAAATACTTGATGTCCGGCATATAAATGTCGATGTAGCCGTCGAGTGCGGCTATAGTTTCAGGCAGTTCATAGCCGCTGCTGTTGTATACGACGGGAATGGTCAGCTTGTGACGTACCATGTCAAGGGCGCTGATGATGTCAGGGACGAAGTGCGTGGGGGTAACGAGGTCGATGTTGTCTGCTCCCCTTTCCTGGAGAGACAGAAAGACGTCGGCGAGCCGGGCGGGAGTGAGCTCTCTGCCGAAAAGGTCATTGCTTATCACATTGTTCTGGCAGAAGCAGCAGTGCAGGCTGCAGCCCGAGAAAAAGACCGTTCCCGCGCCGTTTTTGTACGAGATACATGGCTCCTCCCACATATGGAGGAAAGCCTTCGCGACGACCGGTGCTGCTCCCATTCCGCAGCGTCCCTTTGCTGAGGTGCGGTCAATGCCGCATTTCCGCGGACACAGCCGGCAGCTCTTGTATACGTTCTGGTCCATTCTCTCACCCCCTAAATATCGTTAGTCATGCTATTACTGCTGAATTATACCACTTTTTCTTATAGGTGTCAAATTTTCAGTCCGCTGTTGGTGAGTTTCACAGATTTTTCACTTGCATTTTTGTACAAAATGTAGTATAATGTATCTATACTACAAAAAGGGAGTTGCTGTTTATGAGCAAGGTAAATATAGGTTTTATAGGCGCCGGCAATATGGGTTCGGCTATCATGAAGGGTATCGCGGGAAGCTCTCTCGCGGGAGATATCTCGCTGTTCGCTTTCGATCCCGATACAGCTAAGCTCGGGGCTCTCAGCGAGTTCGGAGTCACTGCCTGTGCCTCCGAGAAGGAGATCATGGAGAGCTGCAAGTACGTCTTCCTCGCAGTCAAGCCGCAGGTCATCGAGGGCGTCCTCGAAACTGCTGCACCTTTCACGACGAAGGAGACTGTATTCATCTCTATTGCTGCCGGGATCACTGATGAATTCATCGCACGCAAGACTATCGCAGGAGCTAAGGTCATCCTCGTTATGCCTAACACTCCCCTGCTGCTCGGCGAGGGCGCTTCTGCGCTCTCCCACAATGAGGCTGTCACTGACGAGGAGTTCTCGCTGGTGCTCAATATCTTCCGTCTCTGCGGAAAGGCTGCTGTTATCTCAAAGGACAAGATGAAGGAGATCATCGCGATCAACGGAAGCAGTCCCGCGTTCATCTATCTCTTCGCAAAGGGATTCATCGACTACGCCGATTCCGTTGGTATCAGCAAGGATTCCGCTATGGAGCTTTTCACTCAGAGTCTTATAGGTTCTGCTAAGATGATGACTGATTCAGGATACAGTATCGACGAGCTCATCAAGATGGTATCTTCTCCCGGCGGTACTACGCTCGCTGGTCTTGACCGTCTCTATGAGGGTGACCTCACCGGAGTTGTAAAGAAGTGCTGTGAGAGCTGCACCAACAGAGCTTACGAGCTCTCCAAATAAAGTTCTACTGATTATTGAAACTGCATATCCTTTCTTAGAAAGGATGATGCAAATTGAAGAATATCAGTACATTCACACCGGACAAGTCCCGCAGGATACAGTTCCTGCTGCTTATATCCGCTCTCGTCGCCGGGGTCATATTAGGCTCGGTCAGGCAGGCTGTCGACGGCAGGGTGGCTTCACCATGGCTGTATCAGTTCTTTCTGCCGCCGACAGGCAGCGGAGATCTGCGGGGGTACTTCATGAGCACGCTCGTATCGTCGGAGGTGTTTCTATGCGCGGCTTTTCTGAGCGGCCTTTTTACGTTCGGACAGCCCCTCGGGGTGCTACTGCTCGTTTATCGCGGAGCAGGCATCGGGGCTGCTGCGGCTTTTATGTACTCCCTAACGGGAGCAGGTGCTGCCGTTCCTGTGCTCCTTATCGTACTGCCTAAAGCCATTGCGCTGGGTATGATAGCTGTGCTCGCGGTAAGAGAACTCATGCGCACGTCTGTGAGTATGCTGAGATTCTGGCTGACCGGGGACGCTCCGGAAAACGCCAGCAGAGCTTTCAGGCTCTACTGTGTGAAGTTCGCCGTACTGCTGCTGCTTTCGCTTATCGTTACCGGTGCCGACACGGCGTGGTGCGCTGTATTCATGAAGCTGCGGCGGTAAAACATTAATGGAGGATTGTTAAAATTGGGTTTATTTTCAAAGGACTATGAGAGCGCCGGTCCCGGCATATCAAAGCACGCGCCTAAAAAGAAGGGACTCGCTCTGTTCTTCGACCTTCTAGGACGTAAATTCTGGCAGCTGATGTGGCTGAATCTGCTGTTCTGCATATTCTTTATCCCGTTGTTTGTCATCGTGGGAATATCATATGTCGATAACGATACGGTCCGCACGAGCGTTTCTCTGATAATGCTGTTGACGTTCATGATAATAATAGGTCCTGCTATGGCTGGGCTTACAAAGGTCATGCGCGCTTTCATAATTGAGAAGCATACGTTTGTGACGAGAGACTTTTTCCGCGGAGTGAAAGCGAATTTCAAGAAAGCGGCGGTCATCGGTTTCATCGACTGCCTCGTTGCAGCGTCTGCGTATGCGTCCTTCTACGTTTACCCGCTGATGTCCGCGCAGTACAACACTAAGCTGCTGTATGCGCCTTTGGTGATAACCTTCAGCCTCGCACTGGTCGTAATAATGATGAACTACTACATCTTCCTCATGCTCATCGCTACGAACCTCTCGCTGAAAAATCTCATCAAGAACTCGTTCGCACTTGCGTTTGTCGCGATGAAGCGCAATATCCTGACATTTGTGTCTACTATACTCATCATCATGCTGATGTTCGTGCTTCTGATCTACGCGACACCGGTGTTCTTCGTTCTGCTGCCGGTATTTCCGGCTGCGTTCATATGCTTCATGACCTGCTTCAACAGCTATCCGGTCATTCAGCAGTACGTCATTAATCCCTATTACACGAGCATCGGGAAGATCAACCCCGAGCTTCTTGCCGGTCAGCCAGAGGAAGGAGACGAACCGCCGATCTTCGAAGATATGGGCGGTAAGGAAAAGCCTATCGAAAAGCGTAAAAAAGGCAAGGGCAAAACTATCTCGTAAACTGCAAAGCCGCACAGAGCTCAACGCTCCATGCGGCTTTTTTCATACTACTGCGCCCTTTGAAAACAGCACCTTGTCGTTGTCGAAGTCCAGCCTGACTTTTTCTCCTGTGCTTATAGACGCACTTACTATCATCTGTGCGAGCTGATTCTCGATGAGCTCGGTCACGCGGCGTTTTATGGGTCGGGCGCCGTATTTGTCGGTCTCCTTAGCAGCGGCAATGGCTTCTATGACCTGCGGTGAGTAGCTAACTTCGATCCCTATGCCTCGCGCCCGCTTGCAGAGGTTTTCAAGTGCTATCCGACTTATCTGGATAAGATCCTCCTTTTCGAGCTTGTTGAATACCACTATCTCGTCTATCCTGTTTACGAATTCCGGGGTGAAATACGAACGTATCCGCTCGAGGACGCGGTTCTCCCCTTCCCTGCCCTTGCTCCCTGAAAAACCGAGCGAGGAACGCTTGCAGAGCTCCTCTGCGCCGACATTCGAGGTCATGATTATGATACAGTTGCGAAAGCTCACCCGGCGCATTGAGGAATCGGTGAGAATACCGTCATCGAGTATCTGGAGAAGGATATTAAGCACCTCGATGTCCGCCTTTTCTATCTCGTCGAACAGTAGCAGTGAGTAAGGGCGACGGCGTATCTTTTCACAGAGATTATTGCCGCTGTCGTCGTAGCCAGTGTAGCCGGGCGGCGCTCCTATCAGCTTGGAGACACTGTGCTTCTCCATATACTCGGACATATCTATGCGTATCATGCTGTCCTCTGAGCCGAAAAGGCACTCCGAAAGTGCCTTGGCAAGCTCGGTCTTGCCGACTCCTGTAGGTCCGGCAAAGAGGAACGAGGCTGTAGGTCTTCCTGCGTCACGCAAACCGGAGGTTGCCCTGCATATTGCGTTTGTGACTGTTCTGACGGCGTGCGCGTGCCCTACAACCCGTGCGTTGAGGCGGGAGTGGAGGTCTTCGAGCTGCGCTGCTCTCTCGGAGGAGATACGTTCGAGCGGGATACCGGTCTTCAAGGATATGACCGACGTTATATCCTCATCGAGGAGCCTTGCGGGTCCACTGCTGACGAGCTTGCTGATACCGCTTAGTCTGAGCTTGCTGCTGGTGAGGTCGATGAACTCCGTGTCCTTGCGGCTCAGACCGGAATTGCACCTCAGCTTCGCACAGGCGCAGGCTTCGTCGAGGACGTCTATCGCCTTGTCCGGGAGGCAGCGGTCGGTGATATACCTCGTGGAGAGCTCGACTGAACGTTCTATCATCTCATCGCTTATCTCGACGCCGTGGTAGCTCTCGTAGTTCGAGCGCAGTCCGCGCATGATGTCAACACAACTCCTGACGCTGGGCTCGTTGACGTGGATCGGCTGGAAACGGCGCTCCAGCGCGGAATCCTTTTCTATGGTCTTGCGGAACTCCTCGAACGTGGTCGCACCGATTATCTGGAGCTCTCCGCGTGCGAGCTGCGGCTTCATGATGTTTGCAGCGTCGATGGCGCCTTCGGCTGCTCCTGCACCGACTATAGTGTGTATCTCGTCGATGAATAGGATTATATTCCCCGCGCTGACAGCTTCCTCAAGGCACGCCTTCACGCGCTCCTCAAAGTCGCCGCGGTACTTCGCTCCTGAGAGCAGGGACGTAAAATCAAGCGAAAAGATGAACTTGTTCTTCAGTGCGTCAGGGACGAGGTTCCTCACGAAAAGCTCCGCTACGCCCTCCACTATCGCGGTCTTCCCCACTCCTGCCTCCCCTATGAGACACGGATTGTTCTTGTTGCGGCGTGAAAGGACCTGCAGCACACGCTCTATCTCCTTGTTCCTGCCTATGAGAGGGTCATTCTTCTTCACGAGCGCTATGTCGGTGAGGTTCTTTCCGTAGCGGAAGAGATTGGGGAGATGTGACATCTTAGGCTTTATAGAGTCGTAGAGGCCAGCGCGCACCTCCGACGAGCCTATGATCTGCAAGCCGCCGCAGATACCCGTGAGGTTCCCGCCGATATTCTTGATTATCGTACACGCGCTGCACGAGGATTCCTTTATCATCGCTGCAAGGATATGCTCGGGGGCTGCCTGTTTTTTTTTATCTGTAACCGCAATGCTGTATGAGGCTTCAAGGATACGCTTGGTTGCTGCCGTGAGATACCGCTGATTCAGTATTGAGGGCGTCCCCTGCCCTACGAGCCGGACTATCTCCTCTTTTATCTCGTCGTATGATACTCCGTTTTCTATCAGTATCTCTGCTGCTCCGGACTGACCGTCGTTCGACATTGCGAGCAGCAGGTGCTCACTGCCGATGTAGGTGTGACCTAACTCCGAAGCAAGACTTATCGCACCTTCGATTATCTTTAGTGCGCGTTTTGTGAACTTATCTGTGTTTATTATCATCGTAACGCCCTCCTGGATATATATTATGCCACGCTTTCCATGCGATAACAGTCGAAAAATGAAACGTTCAAAAAGAATTGTAACACTTTTCAGCCTATGGCATACTATGTACTATGAAGCGACGATAAATCGCTTTAAATACATCATTTTTAAGGAGTGTTCGATTATGTGTAATTCTTGCTTCGGAGGAAATAACTGCTGGTGCATCATCCTTCTTATCCTTCTGTTCGTTATCCTTTTCTCCGGCTGTGGCAACGATGACTGCGGCTGCAATAACAACAACGGCTGTGGCTGCGGCTGCTGATGACTTGAAAAAAGAAAAACTGCTGCACACAAAAAGTGCAGCAGTTTTTGCGTTATTCTGCTATCTTTACGACCTTGTTACGCCTGTTGGTCAGCTTGGGCTGTGTGCCGTTGATGACGCAGTCGGCAGTAACTGTGACCTTGCCGATGCTTCCGTCGGACGGGACTGAGAACATGGTCTTCATCAGTATGCCCTCAAGTATGGAGCGCAGTCCGCGGGCACCTGTTTTCTGGGAGATAGCCTTTTTCGCTATCTCTATGAGGGCGTCGTCCTCTATCTCGAGTTCGATGTCGTCGTACTCGAACAGCTTGCGGTACTGCTTGATAAGAGCGTTCTTGGGCTCTGTGAGAATCTTCACGAGCGAAGCCTCGTCGAGTTCTTCAAGGACTGTGATGACCGGAAGTCTGCCCACGAATTCGGGCACCATGCCGAACTTCACGAGGTCCTTCGGAATGACCTTCTTGAAGATATTATCCTTTTCCTCGATGTGGGTCTTTATCTCGCCGCCGAAGCCTATGGGTGCCTTGCCGATACGCTTCTGTATCTGGCGCTCGAGTCCGTCAAAGGCTCCGCCGCAGATGAAGAGGATATTCTTGGTGTTTATCTGTATTACTTCCTGATTCGGGTGCTTTCTGCCGCCCTGAGGAGGAACGTTCGAGACTGTTCCCTCGATTATCTTCAGAAGTGCCTGCTGGACGCCCTCGCCGCTTACATCACGGGTGAGAGAGACGTTCTCGGACTTGCGGGCTATCTTGTCTATCTCGTCGATGTAGATGATCCCGCGCTCAGCAGCCTTTATGTCAAAATCCGCTGCCTGAATGAGTCTGAGGAGGACGTTCTCGACGTCGTCACCGACATAGCCGGCTTCTGTGATAGTTGTAGCGTCCGCGATAGCGAAGGGCACATTCAGGAGCTTAGCAAGAGTCTGGGCGAGAAAGGTCTTGCCTACGCCTGTCGGACCGAGCAGGAGAACGTTGCTCTTCTGGAGCTCAACACCGTCATCGGAACCGGGCTTATCGCCATTTTCAAGCTCGTTCTGACTGAGAATGCGCTTGTAGTGGTTGTAGACAGCGACGGAAAGAGATATCTTGGCGTCGTCCTGACCGATAACGTATTCGTCAAGGAATTCCTTTATCTCGACAGGCTTCAGGAGCTTCATCGAGGATAGCTTCTGATCCTTGTCTGCCTTGGCAGCCTTGCGCTGAGCTTTTGCAATGCCAGGTCCGTAGATCATCTCATAGCAGTAGCATACACACTCGTCGCAAATATTCGCAGTTCCGGCAGAAAACATACTCTGTACCCTGTTTTCGCCCTTGCCGCAGAAGCTGCACGATTTGAAATTTTCAGCCATTTAAAAAACCTACCTTTTTTCGATGACCTTATCTATGAGACCGTACTCAAGAGCCTCCTGTGCGGACATATAGTTGTCACGCTCAGTGTCTATCTTGACCTTGTCAAGCGGTTGACCTGTGTTCTCAGCGAGCATTTCGTCCATTTTCTGACGTATGCGCAGGAGGTGGTCGGAGTGTATCTTGATGTCGGTGCACTGTCCGGAAAGTCCGCCTGATATAAGGGGCTGGTGTATCATGATCTCGCTGTTTGGCAGTGCGATACGCTTGCCCTTTGCACCTGCTGCGAGCAGAAATGCTCCCATAGAAGCAGCCATGCCGATACAGATAGTGGATACGTCGCACTTGATGTACTGCATAGTGTCATATATAGCCATTCCGGACGTGATAGAGCCGCCGGGGCTGTTGATATAGAGGGAGATATCCTTCTCAGTGTCCTGACTCTCAAGGTAAAGGAGCTGTGCAACGACAACACTCGCCGTAGCGTCGTTCACCTGATCTGACAGCATGATGATCCTGTCATTGAGGAGCCTTGAATAGATATCGTAGGATCTTTCGCCTCTGCTTGTCTGTTCAACGACATATGGTACTAAAACGCTCATATTTCATCGCCCTTTCTTTAAAAACTGTTGTCCCACAAGGTTAGTGTGGGACAACAAATACTTTATCTTACTTTTTTCGACAGGATGACGCTTATTCAGCCTTCTCCTCTGCGGGAGCTTCCTCTGCAACAGCGTTCTCCTTGACAAGCTCGAGAGCCTTCTGGACTCTGAGGTCGAGTGCGTACTCGTCAGCAGGAATGAATCTCTTTACTGTCTCGATGTCGATGTTGTTTGCAGCTGCGATCTCGCCGAGACCATTGTTGATGTCCTCGTCGGATACCTCGATGTTCTCGAGCTCTGCGATCTTCTCAAGAGCAAGGCGGAGCTTAACTTCGCTCTCTGCTCTGTCTCTGTATGTCTCTCTGAGGGACTCAGCGTCCATACCTGTGTACTGGCAGTAGAGCTTAAGATCCATGCCCTGCTGCTGGAGCTGCTGCTCGAAGGAGCGCATGATGTTGTCGATACGCTGCTCGTACATACAATTGGGGATAGGAGATTCTACCTTCTCGATGAGCTTGTTCATGAGTTCGTTCTCGAAGTTGGAGTCAGCCTGCTTGACAGCAGCCACCTCAAGCTTTGTTCTGATGTCGTTTCTGTATTCCTCAACTGTTTCAAAATCGGTCGCGTCCTTGATGAGATCATCGTTGATCTCAGGGAGCTCCTCGTAGCTGATGGACTTGAGCTTGCACTTGAAGGTAGCGTCCTTGCCTGCGTAGTCCTTCATCTGGTAGTCCTCAGGGAACTTTACATTTACGTCGAACTCATCGCCGATATTGTGACCAACGATCTGATCCTCGAAACCGGGGATGAACTGACCGCTGCCGAGCTTGAGCGGGTGATCCTCGCCCTTGCCGCCCTCGAATGCCTCGTCGCCGAAGAAGCCCTCAAAGTCAATTATTACTTCATCGTCCATCTGAGCTGCTCTGTCGTCAACAGAAACTATGCGGGCGTTTCTCTTTCTTATCATTTCTACCTGCTTATCGACATCCTCGTCAGTGATAGCATTAACTGACTTTACAGCCTTCAGGCCCTTGTAGTCAGAAATCTCGATAACGGGCTTTGTTACGCATACTGCCTTGAGCTCTACGCCGTTCTCCTTATCAATAGAAAGAACTTCAACGTTAGGTCTGTCAACGATCTCGAGCTCAGTCTCTCTGATAGCTGCATCGAGCTCAGGTCCGAGAAGTGCATTGATAGCGCCCTCGTAGAATGCGCCCTCGCCGAACTCCTTCTCAGCGAGCTTTCTTGTTACCTTGCCCTTTCTGAAGCCCTTTATCTGGATATTCTTCTTCTGACGCTGATACTCCTTCTCGACTGCTTCCTCAAAGGTCGCAGCATCTATAGAGATTACCAGCTCAGTGGTGTTTACATCTGTTTTGTTTGATGACTTTAACATAATTTATGTGTCCTCCATTAATATATAACATACTTGGTATATTATACCACATTTGGAAATTTTTTTCCACTAAATTTCAACACTTCTGCGCTTTGCACAACGTCAGAATATCTTTTCAGGGACAAATTGTAGATAATCACCTGATACAAGGTGAAAATCTATGTCGTCGTATGTATTCATAACGCACAGCTCGTGCGCAGAACGTCCGTGGATATGGCCGTAGTAGCAGAGCTTTATCTTGTAGCGGTACAGGACGTCGAGGATATCATAGTTAAAGTTGGTAGCAAATATCGGCGGATAGTGCATGAACACTATCGGCTCGAGCTCCTCCTTCAGGGCTGACTGTATCGACATTTCAAGCCGCTGCACCTCGCGTTTCAGGACCTTCTCGTCCTGGACGTCCTTGGTGTCTGTGCCGTTGACCCAGCCGCGCGTCCCGCAGATACCGTAATTCTCATAGCGGTAGTGGTTGTTGTGCAATATCTTTATCGTGGCGAACTGCTCCTGCGCGAGGAAATCCTCCATTTTTTTCATCGTCGTCCACCAGTAGTCGTGGTTGCCTTTCAGGATTATCTTCTCCCCGGGCAGCTCATTGATGAAGCGGAAGTCCGGCGCAGCCTGCTGGAGTGACATTCCCCACGATATATCGCCGGGTATGACCACTGTGTCCTCCGGCTTTATAAGCTCGCGCCAATGCTGTTCGATACGCTCCTGATAGTTCTCCCAACCCGGGAAGATACTCATGGTCTTGCTCGGGTCGCAGAAGCACAGGTGCAGATCGGCGATGACGTATAAACTCATCTGTCAGACTCCGAGCTTGCTAAGGACGTACTTCTTCTGCTCTGTCTTGTCGATCACGTCGCTGAATCTCTCGGGCTTGTTCTTAAGGTCTGCGAGAGCTGCGGGAACAGGAATGTCAGAAAGCTCCGCGATACGGTCTATCATCGCGTACTCGTCGATGTCGGACTTGCCACCCTCGATTGCTTCAAGGACTGCCGCGCTGAACTTGTACGGGCTTGCTGTAGAAGCGATGATCGTCTTTGTAGTGTCGCCTGTGGACTTCTTGTAGTCCTCGTATACCTTTACAGCTACGGCTGTGTGAGTGTCGCAGGTGTAGGAGTACTTCTCGTATATCTCGTGGATTATCTCCTTGGTCTGTTTGTCGTCGCAGAAGCCAGCGCAGAATTCGTCGCTGAGCTTTGCCTTGACGTCGTCGGAGACCTCGTATCTGCCCTCGGCAGCGAGCTTGCCGAACCACTCACGGATAACTGCGTCGTTTCTGTCGGTCATAAGGTAGAGAAGACGCTCGAGGTTGCTCGAGATGAGGATATCCATAGACGGGGAAACGGTCGCGAAGAACTTTCTGTTGCGGTCGTAAACGCCGGTGTTGATGAAGTCTGTGAGTACGTTGTTGATGTTGGAGGCGCAGATGAGCTTGTTCACCGGAACACCCATGTGCTTTGCATAGTAAGCGGCAAGAATATTTCCGAAGTTGCCGGTCGGGACAACGATATTGACCTTGTCGCCGAGCTCTATCTCGCCATCCTTTGCGAGCTCTGCATATGCGGATATGTAGTATACGATCTGAGGTACAAGACGTCCCCAATTGATAGAGTTCGCGCTGGAGAACATCATGCCGTTGTTTTCGAGGGTCTGCTTTACTTCGTCGTCTGTGAAGATTGTCTTGACGCCGTTCTGGCAGTCATCGAAGTTGCCCTTGAGCGCGCATACGCCGACGTTCGAGCCCTCCTGTGTCTTCATCTGACGCTTCTGCATGGGGCTGACGCCGTCCTCCGGGTAGAATACGAGGATAGATGTGCCCTCAACGTCCTTGAAGCCCTCGAGCGCAGCCTTTCCGGTGTCTCCGGAGGTAGCAACGAGAATGACTATCTTCTTGTCGAGGTTGATCTTCTTCGCGGAGGTCGTGAGGAAGTACGGGAGTATCTGGAGCGCCATATCCTTGAAGGCGCAGGTAGGTCCGTGCCAGAGCTCGAGCATATATGTGCCGTCGAAGAGATGCGCTATTTCGGTAATGCTCTCAGACTCGAAATTCTTCGTGCTGTAGGCGTTATCGGTGCAGTAGTGTATCTCGGCGTCCGTGAAGTCTGTAAGGAACTTCGAGAACACGAAAGCTGCTCTGTCCGCATAGGACATCTCGCCGATAGCTTTTATGTCAGCAAGAGACAGCTCCGGTATGCTCTCGGGAACGAAAAGTCCGCCCTCGGAAGATATGCCCTGTGTGATCGCCTCGGCGCTCTTTACCTTGACATCGCTGTTTCTTGTGCTGTTGTAGAACATAGTATCACCCTTCAGAAATTGTAATTGTAGCCTGTGGTATCATAGGCGTTTTGTATATAATCAATGCTGAGCACTCTGCCCCCGGACGCGATGACCTGTGCGACATCGAATCTTGGCTGGAGCATGGTCGGGTGCTTGCAGCAATAATCAGCGGCAGTTTTGATTATGAGCCCGCGCTTGCGCTTGTTGACTGCTTCAAAGCCTGTCACAAGGCTGTCGGGCTTGCGGGTCTTGACCTCAACAAAGGCTATAAAATCGCCGTTCTCGGCGATGATGTCTATCTCCCCGCCCCTTATGCGGTAATTCCTCGCGAGGATAGTGTAGCCGCGGTCTGTGAGGTATGTGCAGACCTGTTCCTCGCCGAGTTTTCCTGTCTCGCTTTTTGTCATCATAAAAGCTTTTTCAGGAAGGACTTCCTGTGGACCTCGGAGATACCGTGCTTTTCAAGCATTTCGTAGTGCAAGTTCGTACCGTAGCCCTTGTGCTGGTCGAAGCAGTACTGCGGGTACATCTCCGCAAGGACTTTCATGTATCTGTCCCTCGCGACCTTTGCAAGCACTGACGCTGCGGCTATCGAAGCCGATGTCGCGTCGCCCTTGATGACTGTCCTCGCCTCGCACGGGAGCTCGGGGAGCCTGTTGCCGTCCACAAGGGCAAGGTCAGGATTGATATCAAGCTCCTCAACAGCGCGTCTCATGGCGAGCATTGTAGCGTTGAGGATATTCATGCAGTCTATCTCCTCGACGGAAGCCGTGGCTATTGAGTATGCGTCCGCTCTCTCTATTATAACGTCAAAAAGCTCCTCGCGGCGCTTCTCGGACAGCTTCTTGCTGTCGTTAAGGTAGTCTATCAGCGTGCCGTCGCTCAGTACAACAGCCGCTGCGTATACATCTCCCGCGAGCGGACCTCTGCCCGCTTCATCTACGCCGCATATCACGGGATATTCACGGCGGAGCTGGGAGTCATAGTCGAAAAGCTCCTTGTGGAGCGTTATTCTTGGCATAGCTTTTCCTTTGCGGGCGGTAGCTCAAGTGTTATCCTGCCGAGCTTGCCGCTTCTGAATTCATCTATAACGGTTATAGCCGCGCGTTCAGTGTTTATCTCTCCGCCGGAAACGACCATTCCGCGCTTCCTGCCAACCTTTTCAAGCAGCGAGAGACCGTCGTCGCTATCGTCGAACTCTATCTTATACCTTTCCCTGAGAGACTGAGGGTAGCTCTCTGAAAGGAATTTCAGCAGCTTCATAGCGAGCGTTTCGATGTCGAGGATATCGTCGCTTATCGCACCTGTGAACGCGAGCCTTATCGCGACGCTCTGGTCGTCGAACTTAGGCCACAGAACTCCCGGCATATCGAGCAGCTCCGCGCCGGTGTCTATCTTCACCCACTGCTTAGTGCGGGTAACGCCGGGTCTGTCCTCGACCTTCGCGCGCTTTCCGCCGGCAAGTCGGTTTATCAGCGAGGATTTGCCCACGTTCGGTATACCCACTATCATGAGCCTTATCGCAGCACCGCTCATTCCGCTTCGTTCGCGCTTTTCCATGAGCTCGCGCAGTACCTTTGCCTTCAGCGTGGGCATGAGGCTTTTGAGTCCCTTGCCAGACTTGCAGTCCACGGCGATCGCTGTGACACCTATGCTACTGAAATAGTTTATCCAGCGCTGTGTAGCTTTTTCGTCCGCGAGGTCGCTCTTGTTGAGGAGCACCATTCGCGGCTTGCCAGAGGTCAGCCTGTCCATTTCGGGATTGCGGCTGCTCAGCGGTGTGCGCGAATCGACTATCTCGACCACGGCGTCAACGAGCTTCAGATTTGAAGCGATGAGCTTGCGGGTCTTCGCCATATGACCCGGAAACCACTGGATCTGCTTCATATCGGTGTTTTCCACGAATGCCTCCTGTTCATTTTGCGAGCGAGCCGAACCTGCTGAGCGGCAGTACCCTGAATACGACCTCGCCGACGATATCGTCCTCCGGGACGAGACCGATATCGGAGTATCTGCTGTCCTTTGATCTGTTGCGGTTGTCGCCCATCACGAACACATACCCCTCCGGGACGGTAATCGGATATTTAAATGTAAACGCACCGCCGTCATTATGGGTCAGTTCTTTTATATACTTTTCATTCAATAGTTTTCCGTCTACCTTGACAGATCCCCTGTAAAAATCAATGTCGATCGTCTGACCCTCAACGGCTATAATACGCTTTACTATAGTTTTTTCAAGTCCGGGCTTTGTTTCGATCTCTCCGCTATCCGTGAACGTTACAGACTGGTCTGCGTTTATGATGACGATATCTCCCTGTTCGGGCTCGCCGTACCATGTGGTGAACACTACCCTGTCGCCGGGCTGGAGCGTATTGCACATGGACTCGCCCTTTATCGTTGCAAGTCTGAATATATATGTGAAGACAAGGCAGGCAATGAAGAGCGATACCAGAATTGTTTCTAAAAGCGCGAAGATCTCTTTTGTTGTATCCGTTATTCTTTGTTCTCTATTTTTCATTCAGATGACTTCTTCCACGAGTTGAAAAGGAGTTTGAAACTGCTGAACGGCGAATATCTGATTATCGCCTTGCCGTATATCTGATCCTTCTTTATTAATCCGACTGTGTCGAAACGGCTGTCTGTGGAGGCGTTTCTGTGGTCGCCCATTACGAAATAGTACCCCTCGGGGATCGTTATCGGGAAGTTGAAAGCAGTGCCCTGCCCCGTGAAGCCGTTCGCGTAGGGCTCGTCGATCGCCTTGCCGTCTACATAGACAACGCCGTCAACGATGTCGAGGGTCTGTCCTCCGCAGGCGATAACGCGCTTGATTATACACTCCTTCAGCGGGGAGTTGTCGATATTGCGTTCGTAAACCTGTCCCCTGTCATCGAAGAGGTAGGACATATTATTGTCGATTATGATGATGTCACCGTATGACACATCGAAGTATACTGTGGACATGAAGATACGGTCGTTGGTCTTGAGTGTGTTCTCCATCGAGCCGCCGACTATATTCACCGGGTGAAGTATATATGTGAACAGCAGAACGATGACGAAAACTGTAACGAGAGTGGATTCGACTATCTCGAGGATATCCTTTATGAGGGCGCTGTCATCGCCTTCCGCCTCTGTTTCGGCAGTCTCTTCCTCTTCTCCGTTCTCGTCTTCCCGGGCTTCCTCCTGAACTTCGGAAGCATTCTCAGTCAGCGCATCATCTGCCTCTGTTTCTTCCAATAATTCCTTATTTTCTTCCATGCTGACACCTCGGCTCTGTACTAAAATTTGGTTCTGATTAGCAAAAAAGGGACTTTAAGTCCCTTCAAGGAGTTTTTGCGAGTCAGGCAGGAGACCTGCCTGAACTCGTAATGCATTCTCTTAGCGGAGCTGTTCCTTGACCTTAGCAGCCTTGCCGACTCTGTCACGGAGGTAGTAGAGCTTAGCTCTGCGAACCTTACCGCTTCTGATGACCTCTACCTTGTCAACGACAGGAGAGTGGAGCGGGAAAACTCTCTCGATACCGCAGCCGTGAGCTACACGTCTAACGGTGAAGGTCTCGCTGATGCCGCCGTGCTTCTTTGCGATAACAGTACCCTCGAAGACCTGGATACGGCTCTTGTCGCCTTCCTTGATCTGAACGTGTACCTTAACGGTGTCGCCGACATTGAACTGCGGAACATTTTCCTTCATGCTTGAGTTGCTGATCATTTTGAGTGCATCCATTTTATTTTCCTCCTAAAATTTCCGAACATTCTTACCTGTCCTGCGGGGGCTGTTCAGCATCCAGCGGCCGCGGGAATAATAATACAAGGCGCAAAGCGCAAAGGCTCCTGAGAGCCGAAAAGCAGGCAGCGGACTGTCCGATTTAATGTCTTTCGGCATTAACGCTCATCTGCCGCATGGGCAGACGGAACTCAAATGCTTTGATATTATACCATACTTTAAGAGAAAATGCAAGTGTTTTTTCAAAAAATATAAAATTAATATTTTTACCTCTTTCTGAGCACAGCCATTGCTGCGTGGTGGAGTATCTCAAACTCGTCGGGGACGAGTTTACCGAGCATTTCCTTATGCTCGTGCTCCCACGCGGCTATGTCCTGCGGAGGCATGGAGGCTCCCACCCCGCGGCAGGCTTTCATGCGTCCGTTCCAGCTGTCGCGCGTGAACGGCACCATGAGATCGTAGTCCTCCTGCGCTTCGATGTCGAAATATTCGTGTGCGATCTCGGGAATGAACACAGGGGCACGGGTATATCCGCCGCCGGTCCATTCGGAGTTGTATTTTAGCACGAGCTCCTCGCTGGCTCTCGCTACAGGGTCGTCGGCGGGCACCCATGCCATGAAAAGTATCACGAGCCGTCCGCCGTCTTTGAGCAGACGTGCGATATTCGGGATAACGGTCCCGTAATCGAAGTAGAAAAAGCACTGGCACGCAGTAACGACATCGAAGGTGCCATCTGGGAGGTCTATCTTCTCAGCCGGCGAGGCGATGAAGCTGATGTCCATGCCTGAGTTTTCCGCGAGCAGCTCTGCCTGCCTTATCTGATTGGGCGAGATGTCCGCGCCTGTCCACTTTGCCCCGTATCTGTACATATTACGCGGCACGACGCCTGTTCCTGTACCGAGGTCGAGGACGTTCTGACCGTTCACGCACAGTCCCCTTTCGGCGACCTTCGCGAAGAAAATGTCCGGGTAGATATCGCGGTATTTAGCGTAATCCGACGACGTGCGTCCCCAGTCAAAGGCTTTTCCGCCGTCTATGTTCTTTCTGAAAATGTCCATATTATCACCTTTTACGCGAACACGGAGTTGTCCTCGCAGAGTATCGCCGTGCGGCAGATAATACGCGGCTCAAAGGGTACCGTGCCGGTGTTTCTCAATGCCTCGAAGAACAGCGAGGGGTTGTAGTTGGTCTGGGTGCCGGCTGGCAGGCGCATTGAAACATCCACTGAGTCGGCGGAGCATTCAAGTCCTGTGACCTCCATTTCGGGCTTGATGTCAACTGTCTTGACGCCCTTTTTAGTCTTTTTCTCGATGAGTATCTCCTCTCCTCCGAGCATTGACTTTATGTCCTCAAACAGCTTGTCCGTGACATCTGTCACGAGCGAAAATGTGTACTCTGCCTTGGCTATCGCGGTTATCTTGAGCTTCGGCTCGGTGACAGACGTTATCCTCATGCCCTCCGGCATTACGGCGTTCAGCTTGTCCATGACCTCACTGTACGGTATCTCCTCATTTAGGTTGAAGTCGAGTATCTCGCAGCTGCTCTCATAGCCGAGCGAAAGCGCGAGCGCAAAGGAGTAGTAAGGGTGCGGATTGAAGCCCTCGGTGTACCATATCGGCAGTCCCGAGCGGCGGAATGTCCTCAGCATACAGCGGTTGAGGTCGAGGTGGGAGATGTACTTTGCTCTCCCCTTTTTCTCAAATACGGCCCTGACTTTTATCAAAGCACTCCCTCCCTACACACTTATTTACTCCGCAGCCGGAGCAGCGCAGACGGCAGTTCGGCGTCGTTACTGCGTTATGCGCAGTCTTGTTCTCGCGGACAAAGAACTCCTTGGACACGAAGTAATCGAGGTGATCCCACGGAAGTATCTCGTCGTAGCCAAAGCGCCTGTTCGCGTAGAATGCCGGATCGATGCCGCACTCCTCGAAGGCTTCGAGCCAGCGGTCAAAGTGGAAGTACTCTCCCCAGCTGTCGAACTTGCAACCCTTTTTCCATGCTGTGTAGACTGCCTTGCACAATCTGCGGTCGCCCTTTGCGAGTATGACCTCGAGCTTGCTGACGCTCGGGTCGTGGTAGCTGACCTTGACCTTCTTGGTCTTGACGGAGTCGAGCAGCAGCTTCTGCTTATGCTCGATCATTTCCTGAGTATCCTGCGGCTCGAACTGGAACGGCGTGAACGGCTTCGGGACGAATGTCGCGCAGCTGACCGAGACCTGCACTCCCCTGCCCTTGGGGCGGTTCTCGATACTGTAGTAGAGGTCCACAACGCGCTGGGCAAGCTCTGCGATACCCACGATGTCTTCGTCAGTTTCGGTCGGGAGTCCCATCATGAAATAAAGCTTGACCGCCGAATATCCGCCCTCGAAGGCTATACGGCAGGTGTTCATTATCTCCTCCTCGGTGACGTTCTTGTTTATGACGTCGCGGAGGCGCTGTGTACCGCCCTCTGCGGCAAAGGTGAGTCCGCTCTTGCGAACTTTCTTGATCTTTTCAAGCAGGGATTCGGAGAAATTGTCCACTCTCAGGGACGGGAGCGACAGGTTTATACGCGCTTTCTCTGTGTAGTCAAGGAGCTTTGTGAGCATATTGTCGATGTCAGAGTGGTCGCTGGTACTGAGCGAGGCGAGGGAGATCTCATCGTAGCCGGTGTTCTCACAAAGGAGCTTCGCCTCCTCGACTATAGTGTCGGAGGTCTTCTCTCGGAACGGGCGGTAGATGAAGCCCGCCTGACAGAACCGGCACCCGCGGATACAGCCGCGAAGTACCTCGACGGAGATACGGTCGTGGACTATCTCGGTGAACGGGACGACAAAGTTTTCCGGGTAGAAGACCTTGTCGATGTCCCTGATGATACGCTTCCTTATGGTCGCGGGAGCGCCGTTGAGCGGCGTAACTGCGGCGATCGTGCCGTCATCCTTGTAGCTGAATTCATAGAAGCTGGGGACGTAGATACCCTCAAGATGTGAGGCTCTGAGCAGGAATTCGTGCTTCGTCGCGCCCTGCTGCTTCATCTCCCAGAAGAGATCCATGAGCTCGAGGTTGACCTCCTCGCCCTCGCCGAGTATGAAGATGTCAAAGAAGTCCGCAAGAGGCTCAGGGTTACAGACGCAGGGTCCTCCCGCAACGACGATGTTTTTAAGCTCGTCGGAGCGGTCCTTCGCGAATATCGGTATACCGGCAAGGTCGAGCATATTCAGCACGTTCGTATAGGAGAGCTCGTACTGCATAGTGAAGCCGATGAAGTCGAACTCGCTTATCGGGTCGAGACTCTCGAGCGCGTAGAGCGGGATATCGTTCTCGCGCATTATAGCCTCGAAGTCCTCCGATGGCGCAAAGCAGCGCTCGCACCAGTAATTCTCACGCGAATTCTTGAGCGAGTACAGTATCTTTATGCCAAGGTGCGACATTCCGATGTCGTAGGTGTCCGGGAAGCAAAATGCGAAGCGGACATCTACCTTGGACTTGTCCTTTATCACGCTGCCAACCTCTCCGCCGATGTAGCGGGAGGGCTTCTGTACAGACAGCAGGTGTTTTTCTATCTTTTCTCGTAAATTCACTTGATGTTCTCCTCGCTGAATCGTTTGGGAAGGAAGTCCGAAAGCGTGTGTGCGCCGTCGGACAGGACTATGAGAAAGTCGTCGCCGCAGAACTCGCTGAGGACCTGCAAGCAGGCTCCGCAAGGGTAACACGGCCGGGAGAAGTCGCCGTCAGCGCTGCCGGCTATAGCTATCGCTTTGAAGTCGCAGAAGCCGCTTGATACCGCCTTGAAAACTGCCGTGCGCTCGGCACAGACCGTGAGCGAATACGACGAGTTCTCGATGTTGCAGCCGGTGAACACCTGTCCGTCCTCAGTGAGCAGGGCTGCTCCCACGCGGAAATGCGAATACGGTGAGTAGGACTTTTCTGCGGCTCTCACAGCCATCTGGAAGAAATCGTTGTTCGTCATTTTCTGCCGCCCTTTCCGACCTTGACTTTTCTGCCGTCCGGCGTCATGATGTAGGTGTTCTCGAGCTGCTGCATGAGGTTGCCGGTGACGGAAGCTCTGTACTCATTGCGGAGCTCGGTCTGCTCTGCTTTTTCAGCATCGGTAAGTCCCTCCGACTTTGATTTGCGGGCAAGCTCGTTTATACGGTCTATCTTCTTCTGATCCATTGACTGATCCTCCGTGATCCTCTTAATATAACATTATTGTAACATGGATCAGGAAAGATTTCAAGTATTTCCACTGGATTTTTGTCCCGCGGTGTGGTATAATGGAAGAGCTTGATACGAAAAGGAGGTCTTATAGATGAACAAAACAGCTCTTGTCACAGGAGGAGCCGGCGGGATAGGGAGCGCGGTCTGCCGCAGACTCGCTGCTGACGGGTACTTTGTATGGGTCGGATATGCGCATTCTGCGGGAAAGGCTGAGGCTCTTGCAGCTGAGATCAGCGGGAAGGCTGTCGGTTTCGACGTTGCAAACGTCGAGGCGGTAAGGTCTGCTGTGGAGGCTATAACAAAGGAAAGCGGCGCCCCGGACGTGCTCGTAAACAACGCGGGAGTCTCGGAGATAGACCTGTTCACCTCCATTTCACAGTCAGCGGCGGACAGGATAATGTCGGTCGATCTTGTGGGGACGCTCAACTGCTCTCGGGCGGTGCTCCCGGCGATGATAAGCCGCAAAAGCGGAAATATCGTCAATATCTCCTCAATGTGGGGACAGGTCGGGGCGTCATGCGAGGTGGATTACTCCGCTGCAAAGGCTGGGATCATCGGCTTCACAAAGGCTCTTGCCAAAGAGGTCGCACCGTCAGGGATAAGGGTGAACTGCGTGTCACCGGGCTTTATAATGACAGAGATGAACAGCCGCTTCACTGCTGAGGAGCTGGAAGCGATACGCGATGAGATACCGCTCGGTATTTTCGGTGAGCCGAAACACGTTGCGGACGCGGTGGCTTTCCTTGTGTCCGGGCAGGCGGAATTCATAACGGGTCAGGTCCTCGCCGTGAACGGCGGAATGGTGATATGAGGTGCTGATATGAATGACAGGCTGAAAAAACAGATAGATTTTATTATCGAGCTCGACAAAATGAAGGCGCTGTACAGGCAGA
The DNA here is from genome assembly GCA_016288815.1 of Ruminococcus sp. Taxonomy (GTDB): domain Bacteria; phylum Bacillota; class Clostridia; order Oscillospirales; family Ruminococcaceae; genus Ruminococcus. Next base: position 54,745 of record JAEELF010000001.1, on the reverse strand, counting down.
CCTACGTCCTCAATGAGGACAGGAAGGAAAACGACGCCGAGCACAGCTGGCACCTCGCTGTCATGGCGTTTCTCCTTGCGGAGCACGCCAACGAAGAGGTCAACATCGCGCACGTCATGAAAATGGTGCTGCTGCATGATGTGGTCGAGATAGACGCAGGGGATACATACTGCTACGACACCGAGGCGAACAAGTCCAAGGCGGAGCGCGAGGAAAAGGCTGCTCAGCGTATCTACAGCATACTCCCTGAGGATCAGCGGGATGAATACTATGCTCTCTGGCGCCAATTCGAGGAACGTGAGACTCCCGAGTCACGCTTTGCGACGGTGCTCGACAGGCTCCAGCCTATGCTGCTCAACTACACAAAGCATGGACAGGCGTGGCAGGAGCACGGTATCTGCAAGGAGCAGGTATTGGCGCGGAATATGCCCTATTTTGACGCTTCGGACGACCTTGCAGAGCTTATTCGCGAGGTCATCGATGACGCTGCCGACAAAGGCTGGCTAAAATAACACCGGGGACAATTTGCACAAAAATGCCAAGCAGTTAACGTGCACTATTACCAATACGCTGAAAATTGAGGTGAATGTGTGAAAGTTCCCGCGATTACTTGAACTTTCGGCTGAACTGTGATATCATTTAAATGTAACATATTATCACAATTACAATGTTTATATATAAACAATGACTTAACGGAGGGGTAAAATGCCGACAGAAGAGACAAATTTACTGAATGATACGGCAGGGAAAGAAATGGATATTCTAGATATTTCGGACGAGGGCGAGAAAAGCTCCGATCTTTTCGGAGGTGCTCCGTCGCCTGAACCGGCTGTTCAGAAGCTGCCGTGGTACAAGCGCCTGAAAGCCAAGCGTGAGAAAAACACGACACAGCACAGCGCTCTCAACCGCTGGATAATGCTGATGTTTCCGGTTTTCATCATGGCTATGGCTGAGATAAATCAGGGCAAGAAGATATCAAGGTTCCTCAGTTTCTGCACTGAGCACCCGAGAGTGATCCTCTTCGACATACTCGTTGCGGAGCTCGTATTCTTCTTCCTCATTTCTATCTTTAAGCGCGGCTGGATAGCCTCCGCGGTACATAGCTTCGTTTACATGGCTCTCAGTATCACGGAGCTCTTCAAATTCGGCACGAACGGAAACCACCTTATCCTCTCGGACATGAAGCTTGTCCGCAGCGTAAAGAGCCTTTCGTCGTTCGCGTATATCAAGATCACTCCGCGGCTCATCATCTACTGTGCGCTGGTCGTAGCCGTTGTGCTGCTGATATTTTACCTGAACCCCAAGTTCGAGTTCAGAAATGTGAAGCCGAGGGTGGCGGCGATAATATCGTGTATCGTCATCGGAGCGCTCATGGTCATGCTCCCGGCTTTTTACAACCCTGTGTACAAAGTCTTCGGCGTGGATACGACTCCCGCGACAAATTCCTTCAAGCTAAGGAATAAATTCAACAACAACAGCTTCCTTGCCTTCATCGTGCAGACGTCCTCCGAGAGCTTTGCTAACCGTCTCAAAAAGCCCAAGGATTACGACGACGACCACGTCAACAGCATCATCGACAACAACATCGACACCGGCGAATACTTCAACGGCGGCGACAAGCCCAACGTTATCGTCATCATGAGCGAGTCCTATGCGGATTTCCGCGTATTCGACGAGCTGGAGATCGGCGACGATGTTTATGAATACTTCGACAAGGCACGCTCCGAAGGCTATGCCGGAACAGCTATCACTCCTACCTTTGCGAGCTGGACCGTCCGTGCGGAGTTCGAGCTGCTGTTCGGTCTCCCGGTACGCGGTCTGAATACCCCAAATATGCCGCAGCGTGAGCTTGCAGACCGTGAGCAGCCTGCGCTCGCTCAGTACTACAAGAGCTGGGGCTACCACACAGCTTATGTTCACCCGTTCACGCAGACATTCTACAGCAGGAGCCGTATCTACGGTTACTTCGGCTTCGACGATATGATGTTCTACGACAAGGATACCGGTGAGACAACATTCACCGTGCCGATAAAGACCTTTGGTACTTATGTGGACGATTCCGTGGTATACGATCAGCTCATCGACCTCATCAGGACGAACGATCAGCCTGTTTACTCGCACGCGACTACCATGCAGAACCACCAGCCCTACGATCAGGGTGAGGATCCTGACGACGAGTTCGGCAACTACCTCACATGGGTCAAGCACACCAATGAGGGGCTGGACGATTTCCTCAACGAGCTCAAAAATATCGATGAGCACACTATCGTCTTCTTTGTCGGCGACCACTTCCCGTCACTCAAGGCTGAGACGAGCGTTTATGAACAGCTCGGCATTACCGGTGAGAACTGCTCGCCGCTCTACGAGCAGCATTACTTCATCTGGAGCAACTACGACGCGGATTTCTCGTCTGTTCCCGATGAGCAGGTATCATTCTTCTATATGCCGTTCGTTCTGCTCAATATCATCGACGCGCCGCGTGACGCTTTCATCCAGACCATGAACGATTACATGGAGAAGCTGCCGGTTTACTCCGAGGAGTACGACAGCGAGGTACCGCGTGACGAGGAGCTCGATATGCTCACATACGACCGCGTTATAGGCGATGTTTATTCGCCGTCGCCGATACCCGAGGAAGTCCTCACGTCTGATTAAGGAGATACTATGAAACAGCTTGAAAAAGGCATCAAGGGCAGCGCTGAGTTGACCGTAACAAAGAATGAGCTTGCCTCCGCAGTCGGGAGCGGCTGCCTCGATGTGCTCGCTACGCCTGTCATGATAATGCTCATGGAAAAAGCTGCCTGCGAGTGTATCGCACCCTATTTTGAAGGTGACGAGACAACAGTCGGCACTGAGCTCGACGTAAAGCACGTCTCTGCAACTCCCGAGGGTATGAAGGTAAAGGCTGTCGCAGAGCTCGTTTCACTGGACGGTCGCGAGCTGGTGTTCAGTGTCATGGCTGAGGACGAATCCGGTCTCATCGGGAAGGGACTCCACAAGAGGTTCCTTGTTTACGGCGAGAGATTCATGGAAAAGGCTAACGCAAAAAAACAGTAACGAAAAGCTGCCACGCCCAGGTGTGGCAGCTTTTTTCTGAAAAAATATGAGAACTTGACATTTTTTCTGCCCTTTATCATAATACTATCACATTAATGTTTATAATATAAGATATAGGGATAACAGAAAGGGTGGTAAGAGTGCCTGAGAACTTTGATGACGACAGCCGCGTGCCTGACAGTGAACAGCAGGAGCGCGCTTCATATGCATATGTTTCCGAAAATTCACATAAGAATGTTAAAAAGAAGAGCCACATAGGATTAGGGATTGTCATTTTTATACTTTGTCTTGCGGTAGTGAGCGGTGTCTCTGTTCAGGCGTACAAGATATTCAGCGGAAAGAACCCTAAGGTCACTGAGTTCACCGCCTCAGAAAGATCGGCAAACTCTGAGGACGAAGCGTCCGAGACCGAAGCCGAGGACGAGCGCTACGATATAGATTACCCGACGTGGCTTCAGACTGCGTCGCGGACAGACGCCAAGTACCTCCCGGACATCGTTGACGAGATAGAACCTTCGGTCGTCGGTGTCTCTGCTACCTTTGAGTACAAGCAGACCTACATGACATGGGGAGGCAGCACGCAGACTGAGGTGTCCAAGATCGGCTTTACCGGTACGGGTATCGTCATGACCGAGGACGGCTATATCATCACAAACTCCCACGTTGTCTACGACGAGAGCGATTACAGATGTGGGGAGGCTGTTGAGGTCTCTGTGCTTTTCTACGATGAATCCGTGTGTGACGCGAGCGTCGTTGCGTATGACCGCGAGACTGACCTCGCTGTGCTGAAGGTCAATCAGACCGGACTCACGCCTGCGACTTTCGGGAACAGCGACGACCTGAGAGTCGGAGAAATGGTGATAGCGGTCGGTAATCCGCTCGGGTTTGAGCTGTTCGGTACAGTTACCTGCGGTATAGTTTCCGCGCTGAACCGTGAGATAACAATTAACGATAAGAGCATGACGCTCATTCAGACTGATGCTGCTATCAACAACGGCAACTCGGGAGGTCCGCTGCTCAACGACTGCGGGCAGGTCATCGGAATAAACTCTGCAAAGATGTCCAGAAGCTACAGCAACTCAGCAAGCATTGAGGGTCTGGGATTTGCTATCCCGATCAACGAGGCGAGCGTCATCATAAACGACCTCATAAACTATAAGTACGTCAAGGGCAGACCACAGATAGGCATTTCCTCAGTCGACATCACTGAGTCCGTTTCTATCTACAACAACATCCCCATGGGTGTGTATATATACTCCATTCAGGAAGGCAGCGCTGCTGAAAAGGCGGGGCTGAAGGTCAAGGACATCATCATTGACATCGAGGGTAATGTCGTTACCACTGCTGCGGAGCTCAACAGGATCAAGAACCAGTACAGCGTCGGCGACACTATCACGCTGATAGTCAACCGAGACGGCAAGGATATCGAGATAGAGCTCACTTTACAGGAGGCGAACGGTGGCACCGAAAATGAGGAATTCTCCCCGAGCGTGAACGATCCGGACGACCTTGACGAGACATGATAACACAACTTCTCCTTACTATACCTCGAAAGCCGGCTGGCGGATATTCTCCGTCAGCCGGCTTTCTCTGCTTTCATATCTCAATTTCGATCGTTTTTTGCAGCTCGAATGAGTAGAGGTACGCTGCAGAAACGTTCTGTCCGGAGGTGAGCTCTATCGCGGCTTTGTACAGCCTGAGCTGCATCTCGTAGCGCTCACGCAGCTTTTCCGCAGAGACTCCCCTGTCGGACTTGTAATCTACGATAACAAGGCTGCCGTTCTCCTCAAACATGAGATCGACGATACCCTTAATCATTCCGTCGGAGAGCCTGAACATCTCTCCCAGACCGAGTTCGGACACCGCGACCATGAATTTCTTCTCGCGCCATACCCTCTGAGCGGACGACATTCGTGCATAAATGTCGCTGCGGAAAAATGCGGCAACGTTCTCACGGTCTATGGAATCCGCCTGAGCCGGGGTGATGTAGCCCATATCAACCATTCTGCATATCTCGCTGTCGGCGTCGGTGACGGCGCTGGTGAAGTCACAGTACTGGAAGAAGGTGTGGATAGCAGTTCCGCGCTCGGCTCCGGTCAGCTTCTTCGTGTCGGAGATGAAGCGGGGGCGTTTGAGCTCGAAATCGAAGCTCTCATCCTCCTGTTTGAACTTCTTTGATATCTGTGTGACACTCAGCTTCGACGGCATCTCGGACAGGGTGCGGTCATAGCCGGAGTGGACGATGTCCGTCAGCTCCGCATAGAGAGAATCGTCCGGAAGTGCCTCTTCAAGCTTGTCAGCTTCTTCAAAGTCTGTTTCGACAACGTTTTCCGCTATCTCGTATGTAAAGAGAGAGGCGTGGTGCTCAGGTGCAGGGAGCGAGCCGAATTCCGTCGAAACTCTGAGCTTTTCAGCTATCTCCGCGAACGCTTCATGCCTGATGAGACCTGCCCACAGCCAGTCCGAGAAGGAGGCGGCGTCCCTGATGATGTCCGTAGTCAGACCGTTGCGCAGGATACAGCTCTGAATGTGCGCAGAGAGGCGTTTCAGCGCTTTTTCGCCGCATTTCAGGTTGATGAAGAGCTGCTGCTTAGCGCGGGTCAGTCCGACGTAGAGCAGACGCATTTCTTCACTGAGAGTGTCGCGCTTTGAGTCACTGCACAGCATCCGCTGCTGGAAGGTGCGGTACTTTCTGACGTACTCCGGAGAGTACAGGACGTATCCGATCATGTTGTCCGGAGAGCACATGACTGTCTTGGAGTCGAATTTGAATTTGTGTGAGGTCTCGCAGATGAAGACAAAGGGGTATTCAAGTCCCTTTGAGCCGTGCAGGGTCTGTATCGTGACGTGGTCGCCAGAGGCGGCGGATACCCTGCCTTGTGAGTAGTCTCCCTTTTTCTCAGCGACACGGTCGATGTGGCGCAGGAACCCGCCAAGTCCTCCCCCGCCCTCAAATGCGGTCGAGGCTTCGTAGCTGCGTGCATACTGTATGAGCGCACGAAGGTTTGCGCGTTTTTTGTCGCCGTCGCTGCACAGCTGCATGACCGAGATGAAGTCGGTCATGTCGTATATCGAGCTGATGAGCTCGCCTATCGTCATCGTAACCGAGTCGAGCCTGAAGCGGTCTATCGACGCAAGGAAGTCCTCGCAGCGCTGCACTAAAAACATATCGCTGCACTCTGTCTCGCCGGAGCATATTTCGCGCAGGACTGTGAATATCGGGCGGTCATTTCCGAGCGAGCGGATATATGCGAGCTCCTGTATGCTGAACATATACATCGGGGAGGTCATGACCGCAGCCATGGGAATGTCGAGGAGCGGATTGTCGATAACGCGCAAGAGATCAGTCAGAACGGCTATTTCGCGTGCTTTGAGGTATCCGCTCTCTTCGCTGCCCTTTACCGGGACACCGAGCTTCTGGAGCTCCGCCGCGTAGACGTTTATATACGCGTTCGTGCGGACAAGAATGCCGAAATCCGAGGGGCGGCACCTGCGCTTCGTTCCGTCCTTGCAGGTGACCTCAGTGCCGTTTTTCAACATATCTGCGATACGTCTCGCGGTGAATACAGCCTCCTTGTTGACCGACGTCCGGAGCGCCTTCGGAACGCTTTCGTCGGGAGCTTCCTCGTCGTCGTTTATGAGTGTGATGTGAGTCTTCCGCGGCTGTGAATCGTCGGGAGTGTATTCCTCTGCGCCGAAATACAGCATTTCGTCTTCGTTGTAGTCGATATCGCCGCATTCCGGGCTCATTATCTGTCCGAAGAGGAAGTTTATAAAGTCGATGACTTCCGGCGAGCTGCGGAAGTTCTTGTTGAGAAAAACAGACCTGTTGACGCTCGGGCTGTCAGAGGCATAAGGCACGGAGTCCTGCACTGTTCTGATAAAGTTTTTCGGGTTGGCGAGCCTGAATCTGTATATCGACTGCTTGACGTCACCGACGAGAAATGCGTTTGAGCCGTACATCGGGGTGCCGTCCAGCGCGGTCTTATAGTCCTTTGAGAGCAGCTTGAAAATGAGGTCTTCCTTGTTGTTGGAGTCCTGATACTCGTCTATCATGATGATGTCATATGACGCTGAGATGCGTTCCGCAGTCTCGGTGCGGACTATATTCCCCTCGGTGTCAACTGACGCGAGCATACCGAGCACGAGACGTTCGCCGTCGTCGAAGCTGATTGCGTTTTTCTCGCATTTGCGCTCCCAGACAAGCTGCTGATACCTGCGGACAGCTCCCGCGACTGCTTCCGTGACCTTCGCCGATTCTGCGTGTTCTGCTTCAAGAGTCGTGGCGCTCGCGACAACGCTCTTCACCTCGTCGATGAAGAGGGCACGCTTCTTTTTATAGATCTCGCGCAGGGGTTTATTGTGGGTAACGTTGTCCCTGACGGTAACGTTGCTCGGGAATTTCAGGAACTCGCCTGTGGGGAGCTCGCCGTTTCCGAGCATGACGATCAGTGCATTTACGGTCGCGAGATCTTCCTCTGCGAGTGCGAGGGATTTGACTGCCTGCGGGACGTTTTCTGTGTCGGGGAATATCTTCCCGATCATGGAGACGCAGTCGTTTGCGATGTCCGCCGCACGCCTGAGACGTGCGGACGCTCCCGCTATGAAACGTTTAAAATAAGCGGTGCTGCGGAGAGGTTTTTTGTACTCAGCAACGGCTCTGTCGAGCCATACATCGCTCATAGTGACCGAGGAAAGGAAAGAATCCACAGACGTAATCACCTCGATGAACGACGACTCGTTTTTCACGCAGAATTTGTCGTAGAGGTAGGAGATAGTCTCGTAGTCGTTTTCGGTGTACCAGCTTATCAGTTCATCCATTGCCTGCGCTCTCAGCACGAGATCGTCGGTGTCGTCGAGAACGCTGAAGCCGGACGTTATGCCCTCGTCAGCGATGTTGTCGCGGAGGAGGTCGAAGCAGAATGCGTTGATAGTGCATATCTTCGCGTTCTGGAGAAGGGTCTGCTGTTTCAGGAGGTGGGCGTCGTCCGGTCGGTCATTAAGCATAGAGCGGAGCTTTGAATCAAGTCTGCTTTTCAGCTCGGAGGCAGCATCGTTCGTGAACGTCACGACGACCATTCTGTCAGCGCGGACGCCAGATGTCGGGTCAGCGATGAGCTGCACAAGACGCTCTGTGAGGACAGCAGTCTTTCCGCTCCCTGCCGCCGCAGACACTATAAGCGACGTCCCGCGGGCTTCTATCGCGGTCTGCTGTTGTTCAGTCCAAGCCATTGCTGTCCTCCTTTTCTGACGTTATCCCAAGCAGACGCTCCGCCTCTGCAAGAGCCTCGGCGTCTGCCGTGCGGAAGCGTTCCTTCCGCGAATTATCGCATATATTGATGTAATCACAAAGATCGCATGGAAGTCCGTCTTTGCTGTAAAGCGGAACTGCCTCGGCGTTTCCGCTCAGTAGGGAGTCCGCCATTTCCGTGAGCTTGCCATAGGTGTAATCCTTCAGAAGGGACATAGCTTCTGAGGAAATGCAGCTCGAGCCCTTACTGAGCGAGCCGGCCGAAGTCAGCTTTGCGGGGATATAATTCCCCGAAACACCGCACTCCATAGCCTCGAGCACGTCTGGGTCGTCGATGATGAGACCGTCTGTTTTCAGACTCGCGTCGATCAGCTTGCTGTTGAGGGTATCGGTTCGTGAATCGTCAGCCTTGACGCTCGATATCTGCACCGGTGAATACAATACTCCAGCTGGGACATGGCCCTCGAACAAGCCGCCGGGCTCGGTCACAGAGAACAGGTACAGGAGCATTTGCAGGTTCGTTCCCGTCGCAAGATTGAAGGCGTCTATCTGCTTTTTTCGGCTCTTGTAGTCGATGATACGGACGTGGTCTGTGCCGTTTATGCGGCAGGTATCGACTCTGTCGATGACACCGCCGAAGGACAGTGAGCGTCCGTTTCCAAAGCTGAGTGATACTGGGTGGCTCTCGCGGGTGTTGAGCTCGAAGGCTCGGGGCGTGAAGCTCGTTGCCATGAGCTCCTGCTGTGCGTGGAGGAAAACTCCCGAAAGGCGTTCCGTGAGCTTGTTGAAAATAAGGTCAAAGCGCGGAGATTTGCCGAAATCTCCGGCTAACTTCGTCTCCTTGTATTTTTCCGCACGCAACTGTATCTCGCTGCGGAGGTCGTCGTAGGACATATTGATGAACTCGTTCTTCGACCGCGAAGATAGTATCCCGTAGAAGCACTCGTGCGTGAGCTCTCCCGCAAGGCGCGGATCGAGGTCTATCTTCTCGCATTTGCGCAGATTCATGCATTTATCGCAGAAGAACTTGAAGTGGCAGGTGTCGTACTCCTCCAGACCCGTTGACGTAAGCTGGAGAGGCGTGAAGCTCCTGAGCTTTTCCATTACTTCGGTGTCTATCCTGTAGCTGCGGGAGTTGTCGGAGCGGGTGTAGACATAGGCAAGCCGACGGCTGTACTCAGGCTCGCTCATGAGCAACTTCCTGAGAGTCGCCATGATGCTGTCGCGACGAGTGCTGTCCTGCATATAGTGGTAGAATGCGGAATGGAAGGTCACGGAGTAATAGTCAGGGGGCAGAGAGTCGTCGGTCGTGAAGATATCGGGACTGCCGAACATCCTCCTGACTGCGCTCACTATCTGCGAAGGATACTTCGCCTCACCGGACAAGTCTGACAGCGGGTAGGTCAGAAACAGCTTTTCGGAAGCCGCTGAAAGTGACTTGTAGACCACAAGACGCTGAGCTGCGATGAGATCTGACAATGGGCGGGACAGCTCTATTCCCTTGTCGCAGAGCTTCTGCTTGTCGGATTCCGAGAACAGACCATGAATGGTTACCCGCGCCGGGAAATCGCCGTCTGTAACACCTATTACGAATACGACCTTCGGTGCGTTCAGTCTCGCTGTTAGAGCGGGCGCAGCTATGACTGAATCGAGTGTCTGCGGCGGAACGGAGTACTCTATCCTGCCTATCATCGACTTTATCATGCGTGATATCTCGGAAAGCGATATCTCGCGATCGCCGAGCGTATCGGCTATACTGTCGAGAATGTCTATCAGGCAGCCCCAGAGCCTTTTGAGCTCCGCAGCGTCGTGATCGCGGTCGCTGCGAATAAGGTCAGTCATGATCCGGCAGACATTTTTCTCGGCGCTGCACGTTCTGAGGTAGGTGTATAGCTGCTCGCAGACCTGTGAAGCTCTCTGGCTGCGAGCGAGCTTCTTTTTGAGGTCGAGAAACGGGACGATGTAGTCCGTGCGGAGCTTCTCGAGCTTTTCGAGGTCGGTGTCGGGCGCAGTGAAGCTGCTGCGCCACATATCGCCGTCTATCCCCCATTTATAGCAATAATTCTCGAGGAGGGAGATGTCCGTGACGGAGATGTCGGTGACGCCGCATTTTAGCATCCGGAAGATCTGCTCCGTGCGGAGCTTGCGCGCTGTGATAATGTCAAGAAGAGAGGTGAAGAACACCATTATCGAGGTGTGCGTCACAGCGCGCTTCACACTGAGAAAAAATGGTATGTCATAGCGCGAAAATGCGGCTCTCAGGACGTCACTGTACTGGTCGATACTGTTGGAGATGACCGCTATATCGCGGAATCTCAGCGACTTGTCCTCGTAGATGAGGCGCTTTATGGTCGCGCATATGAACTCGGTCTCGCTGTACATATCGCGGGCTTCATGTATGCGGATATTCTCAGGCGCGGGCGCGCTGGAGGCGTCCGGGCGAGTGTTGCGCAGGATATGCGAGCTGAGATACGCAAGCTCAGGGTGTCTGAAGCGATAGCTCTCCCGGCACTCTGTTATCTTGGTCGGCGCACCGCAGTCGCGGCATATCTGGACGAGCTTGCGGTACGTTCCGTTCACGGTCTCAAACAGGGTGAACTCCCCCGCTGCGACATTGTCCGTACAGAGCGTGATATAGACGTTATCAGCCTCTGCTATCATCAGGCTGAGCATTCCAATCTGGTCGCCGGTGAAGCTCTCGAAGGAGTCGAGGTAAATATCCTTTCCCCGGAAATAACGCTGAATATCAGCGACCTTCGCGGCTTCCCTGATGTTGTCGAGGTGATCCTTGAAGCCGTATTCTGTCATCAGGCGCTCGTATTCGTCATATATCGCGGCGATGTCGTTGGTCTTGTCCATGAGGCGGCGCTCGAAGAAAACTGACTTGTCAGTGAGGTCATGTGGCTCGATGCCTGAACGCTTCATGTCGCTGATGAGCTTCAGCACCTCCTCGGCAAATCCGCTCTGGTCGCTCTGTCGGCGAAAATATTTGAGCTGCTCCGGAGACCTGCGTACTGCGTTTATCGCCTGATATATCATTATCATGCGCGCAAGCTCATCTGCGTACTCGCTGCGGCGGTCGGGGTCACCGTAGAGCTGGAAAAGGTGCCTTGCAAGGCTCGTGAAGCTGAGTGAGAGCATTTCATTGAACCTCGCTGCACCTATACGGCTGTACAGCGTTTTATCAAATTCGTAGGAGTACTGCTCAGGAACAAGTACTATCTGCTTTGCCGGTTCGCCTGCGCTGATCCGTTCGAGCAGCAGTGTTGTCTTCCCGCTTCCGGCAGGTCCTGTGATGAATTCAACCATTATCGTTACCTCGTATCATCATTTCCATAACCCAAAATAGGGACTGCCGCATTTTAGTGCAGCAGCCCCGTCGATTGGATCAAAAGCCGTTCAGGTGTTTTTCTTTCATTATTGTCGGGTAGTCAAGGTAGCTGTAGCTTGCATTGACGTTTCCGCTGATACCGTAAACAGACGCGCTGTTCGTGTACTTCCACATTCCGTAGTTTCCTGTGTATGCAGGCGAGCTGACACCGAAATGCGCTACCCATACGTCAAACTTGTTCTTCACAGAATCGTCAAGACTGTTCTTCAGGAAGTTCGCGTAGGTCTGTATCGAAACGTAATAACCCTTACTTTGCATTGTTGAGCAGAATGCGTCAGTTATCGCCGTGATCTGCTCGCGGGTGTAGTTTGCGTACATCGGGTCCTCGATGTTGTAGAACACCGGATACTCGAACTGATAATCCTTGATTATCGAATAGCACGTCTCAGCTTCAAGGACTGCGTCCTCGGGAGAATCTGCGTAGCTGTACCAGTATACTCCGCATGGGATACCCGCAGCCTTTACGCCGGCAATGTTCTGCTCGAAGCACTTGTCCTTCTGGAAAGCGTATCTTCCATAGCCTGCGCGGATAACTGCAAAGTCAACTCCCTTTACGCCGCTCCAGTCGATATTGCCGTTCCACTCGGAAACGTCCACGCCGTGCTTGATGTACTGAGTCGTAGAAACAGCGGCTGTTGTGGTCGTTGTAGTGGTAACGGTAGTGCCGCCCTGCGGTGCAGTGGTCTGGGGCTCTACATATGTATCGGGAGATATGATGTACGGATAGTTATAGTAGCAGTGGTCGAGGTCGATATTGCCGTTTATGCCGTTGACGTGACCTGTACTCGTGTACTGCCACATCTTGTAGTCGCGGCTGTACGCCGGCTTATCAACGTTGAAATGCGCTACCCAAACGTCGTATTTGTCAAGAACGTTCTCGAAAACACGGGTCGTGAGGAAGTTAGCATAGCTGTATATACCGACATAGTAGCCCTTGTCCTGAAGAGTCGAACAGAAGGTCTCGATTATTGCCGATACCTCAGCTGTGGTAAGACGGCTCTGGCAGGAGTCCTCGATATCAAAGTACACAGGATATGTGAAGTCGTAGTCCTTGATGACCTCGTAGCAGGTCATTGCTTCTGTGTAGGCGTCCTCGACTGTAGTCGCATAGCTGTACCAGTATGTACCGCAGGCGATGCCCTGAGCCTGAGCCTGCTGCATATTCGTATCGAACTTAGGATCCTCCTGATACGACATCTTTCCGTAGCCGGCTCTGATTATCGCGAACTCCACACCGCTGTCCTTGACAGCCTTCCAGTCGATGTCAGCCTGCCACTGTGAAACGTCGATGCCGAAGGATTCACGGTCAAGGCTGATGACAGGAGGTGCCGCTGGCTCGGTGGTTGTCTGAGCTATAAAGCCCTGATGAGCGTTATAGATGTCAAAAACGTTATAAGGCACCTCTGTGGTCGTCACCTCGGGAGACTTAGCCTGTACGGCAACAGTTGTTACAGCTGGAGTCTCCGCTGCGGGTACTTCAGCTTCAGGTGCTTTACTTTCTTCTGTTTCTGTGGTATCATATACTATAGGTGAGGAAGTATCGTCAGCGACCGCAGCACTTGCAGCTGTAACTGACGCCGGAATTATCCCCGATCCGGCTATAGCGCATGAAATTACTGCCGAGAGAAATCTCGAAAAATGCTTCATGGCACAACACTCCTTATCTTCTAAGATAATAAGAGACCTGTCCCCCAGGTCTGTACAATATGTAACCTTTTTGTAAATTATAACACAGCTTTTTCCGGATTTCAACCATTATTACGAAAAAAGTCGATAAAAAACACTTGTTTTGTTAATTTTCGTGAAAATGATGATTCCAATTTGTATAATTTACATACATCGCCAATACCGAACGGAGCGTTAAGATGAAAAAATTCGAGATAAATGAGAACGATCAGGGTCAGAGACTGGATAAATTCATCTCAAAAGCCATGCCTGAGCTGCCGAAAAGTATGATGTACAGGCTCATACGCAAGAAGGATATCAAGATCAACGGCAAGCGCTGCGATATCTCCACGCGGCTTGAAGTCGGTGATATCGTGACGGTCTACGTCAAGGACGAAGTCGCTGCGGAGAAAAAGCACGATATGAGCTTCCTCGGCGCCGGGGAGGAGCTGGAGATAGTCTTCGAGAATGAGGATATCATCGTGGTGAACAAGCCTGTAGGGCTGGATTCACACTCCAACGGTGAGGCCTCAGCCGATACACTGATAAACCGTATAAAGCTGTACCTCTATAAAAAGCACGAGTACGTCCCCGACGAGGAGAGCTCGTTCGCGCCAGCTCTGTGCAGCAGACTCGACCGCAACACCTGCGGGCTCGTCACCGCTTCGAAAAACGCCGCTTCCCTGCGCGAGCTGAACTCGGCGATAAGAAACGGCGATATGCATAAGATATATCATTGTATCGCGGTAGGCGTTCCGAAGCAGAACTCTGCGGTGCTGACGGCATATCACAAAAAGGACGAGTCAAGGAACACCGTGAGGATACTCGATGAACCGGCTGAAGACTTCAAGCCCATAAAGACCGGATACCGCGTGCTTGCGTCGAAAGGCGGGCTTTCGCTGCTGGAAGTAAGACTATATACCGGGCGTACTCACCAGATAAGAGCGCACCTTTCGCACGTCGGGCTGCCTGTCCTCGGGGACGGAAAGTACGGCGACGTCGCGGCAAACAAGCGGTTCGGAGTGTTCCGGCAGGCGCTCTGCGCGTATTCGCTCGCATTTGAGCTGCCGGAGGATTCTCCCCTGCACTACCTGAATGAGCTTCGGATAGACGCTCCGAAGCCGGATTTCGAGAAGAAATATCAGTTGGGCTGACCGACTCTGTGGCGGAGATTGTCCTCCTTCATCTTTCTGCCGTCCGCGATAAGACGGAGGAGCTCCTCCTCGCTGCCGGCATCGAGCGCGTTGCGGTATTCGAGAAGATTCTGAATGAGAGTGTCGAGCTCGAACAGGAGATTGTCCCTGTTCTGGAGGAAGAGGTCTGTCCACATCTTTTCGTTCATCGTGGCGACGCGGGTCATATCTTGGAAGCTGCCGCCGCTGAAGCCGCATTCAAGCTTTATCTCGGGGCTCTTGACATAGGCGCTGGAAACGATATGCGCGAGCTGCGAGGTGTAAGCGATCATCTTGTCGTGATTCTCGGGCGAGGTGATAACGACCTTTCCTGCGCCGACCTCCTTAGAGAGCGATTCAAGGGTCCTGACGTCTTCCTCGCGGTCGTTCTGAAAAGCGGTGACGACGAAATTCGCACGCTGGAAGAGGTCGGGGGTGCTGTTCTGGTAGCCGCCGAATTCCTTGCCAGCCATGGGGTGTATGCCGACGTAGCGCAGACCGTTGTCCTCGGCTATTTTACGCATTCTTGCAGCAAAAACTCCCTTGATTCCACAGACGTCGGTGACGAGCGTGCCCTTCTTCATCTTGGGAGCGTTTTCGGTGAAGTATTTCTCAGTTCCCTCAGGGTACAGTGAGATGACGACGAGGTCGATATCGCTGAAATCGCCCTCAAAGCGGTAGTCGATAGCGATGTCGCGCATTGCGGCTTCCTCGACCTCCGGGCTGCGGTTCGAGCCATAGACCGTGTGGTAGGTGTATTTTTTCAGCGCCTTGCACAGCGAGCCGCCGATGAGTCCGAGTCCGACAACGAGAATGTTCATATGCATGGTTCCTTTCAATCTTTCATTATTTAAAGTATAACACTTTAAATAATGAAAATCAATACCGGCGCTATAATTTTATTTTTTATTTAAATTAAGGAGAATGACCCTATGGAGAATAATATCTCAGAGCTTCTGGGCGGAAGCGTGGACAGCGGGGCGCTCGTAGGCGCGGGCTGCCTTGTTTTCAAGGAGGGGAAAGAGCTCTGCTCGTGCTTTTCAGGGCTCGCCGACCGCGAAAATGGCTTGACGATGAGGCGCGACACGATCTGCCGGCTGTTTTCGCTTACCAAGCCTGTCACTGCCGCGGCAGTCATGATACTCATGGACATGGGGAAGCTCTCCCCGGAGGACGAGGTCTCACAGTTCTTTCCTGAGTACAAGAACCTCCGGTACGTTGCTGAATACCACCCTGACGGCGAGGATACCCTCGCAGACTGCACACGTCCCCTGCTCATCTCACACCTGCTGACGATGACCTCTGGTATCCCCTACGCACACAACTGGTGCGAGCCAGTACGTGCTGCGGCAAGGCTTTTCGATGAAGTTGAACACGACCGCGATTCCAGAACAAACGAGTTCACCACCGAGGAATTCACAAAACGCGCGGCTCAGATACCTCTGATGTGGGAACCCGGCGAGAAGTGGGATTACGGTATCTCTGCTGATATCCTCGGGGGTATCGTTGAGCGTGTCTCGGGAATGAAGCTCAGTGAGTTCCTGAAAAAATACATATTCGACCCGCTCGGAATGCACGACACAGGGTTTTATGTCCCGGCGGAAAAGCGGGACAGGTTTGCGGCGCTTTACCGCTGGGAGGACGGTGGTTTTGTCCGCGACAGGAATAATTACCTCGGGCTGACAGATTACACCGCTCCCCCGGCGTTTGAATCAGGCGGTGCGGGACTTGTCTCCACTATTGAGGATTACTCCAAGTTCGCGCGAATGCTCTGCAATGGCGGTGAGTTTGACGGAGTAAGGATAATGAGCGGAGAGGCGTTCCGGTATATGACCGCTCCCAAGCTAAGCGGCAAACAGGCAGAGGGGCTCTGGGACAGGCTCGACGGGTACAATTATGCCTGCCTCATGCGCATCATGACCGATGAGAAGATCGCGCAGATAAAGACTGCGAACGGTGAGTTCGGCTGGGACGGCTGGACGGGGACGTACTTCTGCGCCGAGCCGGACAGCGGTATAGTCGTCCTGTTCTTTACGCAGATAGCCGGCGGGGGTACTACCTGGCAGGCGGAACAGCTCGACAGGATAGTCTTCGACGGGCTCTTAAGTAACAAATAACGCTTTTTCGGCATAGGATACTGTGAGAATGTTTTCTCGATCCCAAGAAAGGAAGTGTCCTATGCCAAAGATATTTTTGAGCCCCTCTACCCAGGAGTGGAATCCCTATGCCTCCAGCGGGAACGAGGAGCTGTATATGAACCTGCTCGCTGACCGTATCGAGCCGTATCTGCGTGCGAGCGGTATAAGCTGGGTCCGCAACGATCCCACAAGAAACGTCAACGGTGCGATCAAGGATTCAAATGCGGGCAGCTACGATGTCCACCTTGCGCTGCATTCAAATGCCGCACCTGAGTCCCTTACCGGACGACTTCGCGGCATCGACATATACTATGCGCCGTCAAGCTACGACAGCGAGCTGCTCGCGAATACTATCGCCAATAACTTGAAAAGTATCTATCCCCTGCCGGACAAGGTGCGAGCTGTCCCGACTTCCACGCTCGGAGAGGTACTGCGTACAAAGGCGGTAGCTGTGCTATGTGAGCTCGGTTATCACGACAACTACGCTGATGAGGCGTGGCTGAAAAACAACCTTGAAACTATCGCGCAGAACATCGTGCAGTCCCTCTGCGACTATTTTGGCATACCGCTCGTGGAGCCCTCTGCTATACGCTGGGGAACTGTTGTTACTGATGGCTCAAATCTGAGGATACGCAGCTATCCCTCGCTCAGCGGGACTGTTATCGGGTCTATTCCGGACGGTACCAATGTCATGATAAACGGCGAGACAGGCGACTGGTACGTAGTGAGCTACAACAACATCATCGGCTACGCGAGCAGCGAGTTCATCTTCGTATAGAAAAAAGCCACCCTTGACGGGTGGCTTTTCGTTTTACTGTTTTTTCTTGCGCTTTTTCTTTTCTACCTTCGGGACTGCATACACAGGCTTTATCGGCTTCGCCTTGCTCCTGAAGACTATGAACGAATAAATGCATATGAGTATATACAGCGCGCACGGTATGCAGGCTATCAGCAGCGATTTCTTCAGCCATTTCGACTTTGGGAACATCTTCACTGCGTAGAGGTTGTACTTCACCGTCGAGCGCTTTACGTCCGAGACAGCTACGACCTCGACCTCACCGAGCTTTTCGCCGTTGTATTCAAGAGTGAGGACACCAAGCGGCTCTCCCTTTTTGACCGGCGCCTGAAGCGAGTCCTTGTACCAGACAATGTTCTCGGGTTCCTTGCGGATAAGAGATTCATCTACGCCGTCGTACCAGAAGAGCTTGAATTCCTCCTTGGGTCTTGCGATGACAAAATCATTGCCGTCGGCAAGTGTTACCGGGAGTGAGCCGACCTCCGTGCTCTCTGCGAGGATAGTCTTGTAGGAGAAGTGCTTGAACGCCCAGTCAAACATCGCGGTGGCGTCGTCGATATGGTAGAAGGTCATGTTGCCCTCTCCGTCGTCGAAGCGCGCATTCAGCAGCACTGCAAGGTAGTTCTTGGAGTCCTTGCTCGCCATAACTACGATGTTTCTACCTATCTGCTCGAGGTTAGCCGTCTTTATGCCCTTTGCTCCGGGGTAGAAGTACTCGCTCTCGGAGTTCATCATGATATTTGAATGCGTCCAGTACCAGCTCGCGTAATTCTCATGGTTCTGGTCGTTCGGGACAGACGGGTGGTAGGAGTACGTTGTGGCGATAGTCTCGAAGTAAGGTACGTTATCGACCGCGTACTGCGTGAGCGTCGCGAGATCGCGGGCAGTGGTGTACTGCTCGGAATCGAACATTCCCGTGGGGTTGGTGAAATTGGTGTTCGTCATGCCGAGCTCGGCTGCCTTTGCGTTCATCATGTCAACGAAATTGCTCACGCTCTCGCCGCCGACATGGTATGCGAGAGTCTGCGATGCCTTGACCGATGAGGTAAGCATCATGCAGTAGAGAAGATCGTTGACCGTGAGAGTATCGCCGTCGGCAATGTTCTCAGTGGTGGGAACGTAGGGGTAATCGACCTCAGGGATATCCATGTAGTACGGGTATCCGTCGGCGAAATATGAGCTGTAGACCTCGGGGTCGAGGGTGAGCTTCTCGTTGCGGTCGGTGGTGTTCTCGAGAACTACCACGGCAGTCATTATATTGACGAGCGGACCGGGATTCCACACAGTATCGGCGTTTTTCTCATTGATGACGGTATCGGTGTCAAGGTTGATGAGTATGCCGAACTCGCTGTGGATAGGATTATCCATCTGGAAATTGATCGCTGAGGCGCTCGGTATCACTGCGAGCGGAAGCATCATAAGAACGGCAGCAGCAGCCGCAAGTATTCTTTTCATGGTATCTCCTTTATGGGTGAGCGGGAGTTCCCGCAAATAATCTAAAGCTTATTATACCATATACTTGCAAAAAATGCAACATCACAAGCAAAAAAATCCGCCCCGATGTGTGCAGGGGCGGATAATGGTGTTTATCTGCGGTTTGGCTGCGCTTTGGCAGTCTTTTCGAGCTTCTTGTAAAGGAAGGTATCCGTTTTCTCGTCGAGCTTGAAGCTGTCCTTCTTTTTGTAGTCGGAAGCGCCGGTCTTGCTGCGGACTGTCTTGAGCTTTGACTTCATAGAGGCTACAGCGACAAACGCGACGATAAGCCCTATTATCAGGCTTATTATCAGGCTCGGGACGGGGTTGAAGTCTGCTTTCTCAGACTTGCTCTTCGTGGGCGCGTCTTCGTCGGCTTCTTCCTCATTTTCATCAGAAGCCTTAGCCGAAAGTGCAATGATCTCGCCGTCGGTCTCCTCATACTCTGCACAGGCAGTCATCGGAGCCGCAGGAGCGCTGGTGACACGTCCTATCGCTGCGGGAGCGGAAATGAGCACGAATGCGGCAGCTGCCGCTGCTAACTTTTTCAGTATCATGTCCGTACCTCCTTACAGCAGATTGATCAGGAGCGAGAGTCCGAACAGTGCTGCGGTGACTCCCGCAGTTATGCCCAGGAACCAGTTCCTTGCCGCTGCTTTGTCAACGGGAAGGTCACCCACGAACTTGCCCGTCTGACCGTTCATTGCGAATGTGTATTTATTGCCGTTCCATGTTGTGTTAAGTATCCACACGGGATATAGCGCATACTTTGCTTTGCCGTTGTTGAGATGAACGCTGCTGTTCTCCGTGGTGAAGGAGGCATATCCGGTCACCGTCGAAGCAAAGGCTTCCTCAGTGCTCTTCTTGATACGCTGGTTCGCACGCTCAATGCTCTCGTCTGCGGAAACGTCGTAGCGGTCTGCGAGATATCCGGAAAGATAAGCAGTCTTGAAGTCCACGGCGTCCTTGAAATCGAACGGCTCGATGGATTCCATGAGGTCGTCGGGCATTTTGGAGGAACCGTCAACAGGGACGAGCTCGAAGCCTAGTCCGCCCGAACGTATTACCGAATAGAAGCTCTTCTCGACGTAGTTGAAGTTGTTATCGCTCCACGTCTTGCGCTTTTCGGCTTTGTAAATGATACGAGCATCAGCCTCTGCGTCAAAAAGCCACACAGGGACGTAAACGCCCTTTATCTCGTCGATGTGGTTCTGCTCGCAGAAGACCTTCGGAAGGAGGCGCTTGCCCTCGAGGTGCCTGCTGAGCGCTGCCTTGGCTGCGTTTTTGTCCAGCTTGAACGGAATGACCTTATCCGGGCGGAGGTCGCCGGAGAAGCTGCCTGTCATCACGACCGGATTGTCGCAGTAGGGACAGGCTGAAGCTGCTGTGGTCTGATCCGCGACGATCTCGCCGCCGCAGGACTGACACTTGTAGATGTTCATGCCGTTCGTTTCGCCCGATACCCACTCGCTTCCCGCCTGAGTGTCCCAGCTCATATTGTCTCCGGAAGCGTTGCTGATCTCGTTATTGTAATTCTGGACTGTATCGACATCGAATTCAGATTCACAGAAGGGACATTTCATCTTCTGCACCGTGCTGTTGAACTCGAGCTTTCCCGAGCAGCACGGGCATTTATATTCCAACAGATCTGACATAATACCACCTCATAAATAACGAAACGAGCCGCTTCAGGCGCACCTCGGCGGCTCGGTCCGGTAATTATTACTTAACGATGTCTGAATCGTCGAAGGGGTCTCCGCACTCAGCACAGAACTTAGGCGGATTGAACGGATCTGCAGGCTCCCAGCCGCACTTGTCGCAGCGGTAGAGAGGTGCTCCAGCCGGCTTCGGCTTGCCGCACTCAGCGCAGAACTTGCCCTTATTTACGGCGCCGCACTCGCAGGTCCAGCCGTCAGCGGAAACAGTGGGCTTAGCTTTTCCACAGTTAGCGCAGAACTTGCCTGTGTTGGACGTGCCGCATTCGCACTTCCACTCACCTGCCGGTGCAGGCATGGGCTTTCCGCAGTTAGCGCAGAACTTGCCTGTATTGGATGTACCACAATCACACTTCCATGAACCAGCTCCGCCGGCAGCCGCAGGAGCAGCCTGCTGCTGTGCAGCCTGATTCTGCTGAGCCATACCGAACAGCTGCTGAGCGTTCATGCCGCCAGCCTGCTGAGCCATGCCCATGCCGAAGAAGCCCATTGCAGCTCCGTTGGGGTTGTTTGCAGCGTTCTGCATTGCAGTTGCCTGAGCCTCAACGAGAGATGCAGCAGCATTGCCGGGGTCACGATTCCAGGCTCTGTCTTCAAATTCCTGGATACGCTTTGTATCAGCTTCGGAGATAGTAGCGGAGTTGATAGCTACCTTCTCGATAACGAGACCTCTCTTCTCCTTCCACTCGGGGTTGAGCTCGGTCTCGATAGCGGACTTGACCTCACGCTGTCTGCCGGGGAGCTCATCGTATCTGATACCCGAGCCCGAGATCGTGGTGAAAGCAGGCTGGAGAGAATCGAGGAACTCGCTCTTGAGCTGATTGTCGAGCTCAGAGCGCATATACTTATCGGTAACATTACCGCATACGTTAGCATAGAAGAGTACAGGATCCGCGATCTTATAGGAGTAGATACCGTTGCAGCGAACGCCTACAGTGAAGCTCCTGCCGAGATCCTGATATGTAACCCTGAAAGGAACGGGGTTCTGCGTGCCGAACTTATTATCGAGCAGCTCCTTCATGTTGAAGTAGTAGATTCTCTGATCCTTTGCTGCGTCGCCGCCGTGCTTGATACGATCCCACATTTCCTTGAATGTGTTCTTCAGTCCTGCGCCAAACGAGCTCGAGAAAAGGCTCGGGGACGTGCCGGACTCGTACTTGTAGACACCGGGGGTAGTAGCTATCTCGGTAACAACGCCCTGATCTACCATGATCATTGCCTGACCTTCGTGAACAACGATACCGCTTCCGTCAGAGATAACGTTCTCGTTGCCCTTGGTGTTGGAGGAATGCTTGCCGAGCTGCTTCTTTCCTCTTACGACGAGAACGTCGGTGGGGATAGACTCACAAGTGAAGAATTCCAGCCATGTATCGGCGAGTGTTGAGCTTGCTCCTACGAGAGCTGCCTGGATAAGACCCATAATTAAGACTCCTTTCGGGTATTGACCCTTAGAATGATATTTAGGACGGAAAGGGGGATTTCCGCTAAATTTCTGTCAGTTTTCAACTAACACATTGTAATTATACCATATATTTCCGGAAATTGCACTACCTTTTAGGATATTTTTTAATAAAAACAATATATTTTTATTATTTAACCAATCAAAGTTCATTCCCACGTCTCCCAGACCTCGGGGGCGAATCCTATGGTAGCCTTCTTTCCGTTGCGGACGACCGGGGTAACTATGAGCTGCGGATTCTCAAGGAGCTTTTCCTCGCGGTCACTGTCGGAGAGATACCGCAGCAGCGCAAGGGTGTCCTTGTCCTTTGCGTTTTCGTTTATGAGCCTGTCCATTCCGCCGACCGCCTGCGCTACACTGGTCAGCTCTCCCCTGCTCATGCCCTTTTCCTTCATATCGATCATCTGGTACTTTATGCGGCGCTCCTTGAACCAGCGCTCTGCTTTTTTCGTATCGAAGCACTTCTTGGTGCCGAATATCTGTATGTTCATTGCTGCCTCCGTCAACTCAGTTCTGCTGCATCGGCTGCTCTGCCGATGTTCTCGAATGTTATACTCTCAAGGTCGAGCCCGCTCTGGGCAAAGTAAAGTCTCACAGCACAGAACCGCGAATACATCGGGATATCGACGCTGCGGGAGACTGTCTGTCCGCCGGTCCCGCTGAAGGTCAATGTACCGAACGGTATGCCCGTGACGTATATCGTGACCGGCAGCTGCGCGAGCTCGCTCTGCTTCGAGGAAGCCGTGATCGTGATCCGGAACCAGTTCTGCTCGGAGATGATGAGCCCGAAGCTGTAGCTTCCGCCTTTTTCCGCCTTTACCCGGGTGAGGTCGAGGGTAAACGATTTCTTTACCTCATGGTACTCGACAGGCTCGTCAGAACCGGAGCCTTCGTCGGGGCGGTTTATCACCTCGATTGTGTCGGCTGAGCCAAGCAGACGCTTCATGGCGTTAGTGTGCATGAGGAAGCGACAGATATTCGCTGCGCTGCGCTGCAATTCGCCGCGGGTGAGTGTACCGTCAGCGAGCGAGGCGGCTAAGTTGTCGTCATTGTTACCGCTGTCAGCGCACACCATGTAAACGTCCGTCTGAGCGCGCACCATTGCCGCAAGGTCAGTCCTGCCGGGAGGTGTCGTGCGGGTGTTTATGTCCGCCCACCAGTCCGTCATGACAAAGCCGTCAAACCCCCATTCATCTCGCAGAATGACCGTATTCTGGTCGAAGTATCCGGCG
This sequence comes from Ruminococcus sp., assembly GCA_016288815.1. Lineage (GTDB taxonomy): Bacteria > Bacillota > Clostridia > Oscillospirales > Ruminococcaceae > Ruminococcus. The sequence continues at coordinate 31,396 of JAEELF010000001.1, read as the reverse complement.
GTCCATAAGCCGTTGACAGAGCCGTAGGTGGTCATCACTGAGTCTGCACCGCCCTCCCTGACGGCTATCTCGTAGCCCTTCAGGTAGATCTCGCGGAGCGCACGCTCAGAGACTGCGGCGTCGAGCGTGTGGCGGCAGGTCTCCTGATTATTGGCGCTGAAATGCTTGACAGTTCCCGTAACACCAGCGCTGTGAAGACCTCTCAGCTCTGCTGCGGCGATAGTTCCCGTGAGGTATGGATCCTCAGAGAAATACTCGAAATTGCGACCGTTGAGCGGGTGCCTGTGTATATTCATGCCGGGACCGAGCAGACATTCGACCTTGTTTGCCGTCATTTCGAGCCCCATGTACTCGTAAAGCTCGGTCACGAGCTCGATGTTGAAGGTGGAGGCGATGAGTGTGCCGTTAGGCAGGCTGAACGCCTTTGTGCCGGTATCAAGGCGCATTCCGGAGGGACCGTCGTCGCAGCAGCCCGCAGGGATTCCGAATGAAACAAGGCTGTCAGTCACTCCGCCGAAAGCAGAAGCCGTTCCGGGTGTGACCTTCGGGCTGCCCATTCCCTCGCCGCGGACGATGCAGGTCAGGTCGTAGTCGGAGAGCTGCGCGATGAAGTCGTTCATCGCGTTCTTACCCGAAAGGACGTCCGCGAGCTTTATGCCGAGGTCGCCGGTCTGCGGGATATCGGGCGGAAGCATTCCAATGCGGCGGGCTGCTTCATCGACCTCATTCAGCGGGACGTCCTCCTCAACGGGGACATAGCTGTTGCCTGCGGGAACAGGTCTAAGGCGCCTAAACGGCAATACCGGTGCCATTGCCTGAACACAGCGGCGGACGACCGTCGTTTCGGGTACTGTGACCGTGTAGATTGGTCTTGCGGAGCGGACGTCTGTACCGGCGTAGAAGTTGTATTCTCCTTCCTCGAGGACATAGCAGAAACGATGTCCGGTCGCACCGGAATCGTCGTAGGAAGCGAGGTCGGAAAGCTTCACTGTGAACTCGGTATCCTGAGACTCGCCGGGCGCGATCTCCCTTGTTTTGGCGAAAGCACAGAGCGCGCGAAGCGGCTTGCCGAGCCTGCCCTGCGGAGCTTCGCAGTATAGCTGGACGACCTCCTTGCCGCTCATGCTGCCAGTGTTCTCGACGATGACCCTAACGGTCAGCGTACCGGATTTCTCATGCGCAGAAAGTATCCGGACGTCAAAGGTCGTGTAGGAAAGCCCGAAGCCGAAGGGGTAGCGGACCTTGTCGCGGGCGAAGGTCTCGAACCAGCGGTAGCCGACGTAGATGTCCTCGCAGTAGAAATTGCGCTCTCTGTCGCCGAAATACGGCGCGGAGGGATAGTCCGCAATGCTGTAAGCGACGGTGTCCGGGAGCTTTCCCGAGGGGCTGATCCTGCCCGTGAGGACGTCAGCTGTGCCTGTTCCACCAGTCATTCCTCCCTGCCAGATATAAAGTATCGCGGCTGGGTCGCAGCTCTCGATGAAGCCGAGGTCTATGAGGTTTCCGACGTTCAGCAGCACGATGACGCGGTCAAACGCTGATGTGACCTTTTTCATCATATCCTTTTCGGCGTCGGTCAGGAGGTAGGAGCCGGGCTCCTCCTTGTTCTCGTTTTCCTCGCCGGCTGTCCTGCCGATGATAACTACCGCGCAGGTGCTCGACTTTGCAGCCCTGCTTACTGTTTCGCCGTCGAGGGGCATTTCTGCCTGAGACCACGGCTCGCCGCCCCAGCCTCCTCCGAGGTCGAATGGGTTCTCCTCCGTCCACTTCCTGTATATGCCAAGTAGCTCCTCGTTGAGCTTCACTCCGGCCTTGAGGAGCCCGTCAACTATGCCAGTCACCTTGGATACATTCACCATACCGCCCGAGCCAGTTCCGCTCTTATAGTAATCGAGCTGTATACGCCCGAACACAGACACAACGTCGTCTTTTCTGAGAGGTAGGGCGCGGTCACGGTTCTTCAGCATGACGATACCCTCGGAGACAGTCTTTGCAGCAATTTCGAGATATTTGTTCCAGTCGAGAATTCTGTTCATAGTTTTACCTCATTTCGTAGGTGATATATTAGTATTATATCAAAATCCAACAAAAATTTCAAGTGGTATCGTGCATTTTTATCTGTAAAATAAAAAAGACCGGCGAAATTGTGCTTTCGCCAGTCTTTCCCGAGCTAATTGTTCATACCGAGTGCTTTACGCGGTCGTGCTCCTCTGCGCGCTTGCCATTGTTGAAGCGGTCGAGGGTGCCGACGAGATAGCCGGTTATCCTGCGGATACGGTCGAACGGGACATCTGCGAAGCGGAACTGAAGGTCGGCGTAGTCACCGTCGGTCTTTACAGTCATCTCCTCGATCTCCCTGCCCTTGTATTTTCTGCGTCCGTAGGCGATATATGCATCTATCTCCTGCTGTGAAAGGCTCTCGCCTATAACGTTTATCTTCATTTCTATTACCTCCTGTTATTTATCTATTGACTTTCGTCTGTAATTATTGTATCATAGTCATATGGAAAAGTCTGTTGCAATTGCAACAAGGGAGTGATTTTTATGCTGCCGGAGGAAAACGTCCTCTTCAGAGGCGTCAGCCGTGAGGAGTGCAGGCGTATGATGTCGTGCTTCAAGCCGGAGATAAGGAAATTCACGGCGGGGAGTATCATCGCTGATTTCTGCGAGCCGAGCGACAAGATAGGCATAATGCTGTCCGGGAACGCTGTTATGGTCAGGTACGACATCAACGGCGTGAGGACGATAATCGAGGCTCTTGGTGAACAGAGCATTTTCGGGGAATATTTCACCTTCTCCGGTGCGCAGCGGAACAGTATCGAGATCGTTGCAGAGTCCGACTGCGAGATAATGTTCATGCACCAGTCCGAGATCACCAAGAGATGCGAGAACGCCTGTCAGTGCCATTCGCGGGTAGTCGAAAACCTGCTCATGCTTATGTCCGAGAAGGCTATTTCCCTGAGCGAGCGGATAGAGGTACTGAGTCAGCGGTCTATCGGAGACAAGCTGCTGAGCTGCCTCAAAATATTCGAGGACAAGACCCCGAACGGTCAGGTTCCGCAGATACCATTCTCCACGACCGCTCTGTCGGACTATCTCTGCGTCAACAGGAGCGCTCTGCAAAGGGAGATGACTAAGCTGAAAAGTGAGGGCCTGCTCACGATGTCCAAACGGAAATTCAGGCTCATCAGGCGCGATGAGGACGAGATTTGACATATCCCGTGCGATGTGGTATTATATATAAGTGACACTGTCAGGAAAGGATACATAGACATGATAGAAATACTTAAAGCCGTCGTCCTCGGCATCGTAGAGGGCATCACCGAATGGCTGCCGATAAGCAGCACCGGACACCTCATCCTCGTTGACGAGTTCCTCAAGCTGAAAGAGTCCGAGGACTTCAAGGAGATGTTCGATGTTGTCATTCAGCTCGGCGCGATAATGGCTGTTGTCGTTATCTTCTGGAGCAAGCTCTGGCCCTTCGGTAAAAAGAACAATCCCCACCCGCTCAAAAACGAAGGCTTCGGCGCGTACATAAAGACCGACATCTTCCAGATGTGGTTCAAGGTGCTCGTGGCGTGCATACCTGCTGCGGTCATCGGTTTCCTGCTCGACGACTGGGTAGATGAGCATTTCTACAATCCGTGGACTGTAGCGATAGCGCTCATCGTATTCGGTATCGCGTTCATCATCGTCGAGAACTGGAACAAAGACAGAAAGCCCAAGGTCAATACGATTGATGAACTGACCTACAAGGCGGCGCTGATAATCGGTATGTTCCAGCTAATCGCCGCGATATTCCCCGGAACATCGCGCTCCGGTGCTACTATAGTGGGTGCGCTGCTCATCGGTATCTCGCGTACCGTTGCCGCTGAGTTCACATTCTACCTCGCGATACCCGTAATGTTCGGGGCAAGTCTGCTGAAGCTCGTCAAGTACGACGGCGGATTCTCGTCCATGCAGATAGGCATTCTCGCGACCGGAATGATAGTCGCGTTCGCCGTTTCGATATTCGTCATCAAGTTCCTCATGGACTACATCAAGAAGCACGATTTCAAGGTGTTCGGCTGGTACCGTATCATACTTGGTGCGCTGGTCATCGCGTATTTCTCGCTTCTAAGGTAATACTTGCCCGGGAGTTTAAGCTCCCGGTTTTTTTGTCTTATTTCTTCGGATGGTTGTCCGGATAATCCATTGACAAAACAGGAAAGTTATACTATAATTTCTGTGTAAAAATATGCGTGGCGGCATTACACGCATCTGGAGGTAAAATATGATTTACACTAACCCTGTGGTGAAGGGCTTCTACCCCGATCCGAGCGTCTGCTGTGCGGACGGCAGATACTACATGGTGTGCAGTTCGTTCCAGTACTTCCCCGGAGTTCCCCTCTTTGAAAGCTCCGACCTCGTGAACTGGAAGCAGATAGGTCACTGTCTTACACGAAAGAGTCAGGTCATGCTCGAAGGCGCGGGCAGCTCGGCTGGAGTGTATGCGGCAACTATCCGTTACAACGAAGGCACGTTCTACATGGTGACGACGAACACGTCCGTCGAAAAGAATTTCTACATCACGACCGATGACATATATGGGGAGTGGTCCGAGCCGATATACGTCGATCAGGGCGGCATAGACCCCTCACTGTACTTCGAGGACGGTCATGCGTATTTCATGAGCAACGGCGTTGACAAGGATGGTGCTCTCGCTATCCTGCAGTGCGAGATAGACATAAAAACCGGCAAAAAGCTCTCCCCGAGCAAGGCGATATGGCACGGTGCCGGCGGGCGCTTTCTCGAATCTCCGCACCTTTACAAGATCGACGGCTCGTACTACATTATGGCGGCTGAGGGAGGTACCGAGTACGGGCACATGATAGTCTACGGCAAGGGCGATTCCCTGTGGGGACCGTTCGTGAATTACCCTCAGAATCCTGTCCTAACCAACCGCAACCTCGGCGGATTCATGATACAGGGAGTGGGTCACGGCGACCTCGTGCAGAGTGCTTCCGGGGAGTGGTTCGTAATACACCTCGGATTCCGGCAGATCGACCGCTGGATGCAGTACCACCACCTCGGGCGCGAGGTGTTCATGACGCCTGTGGATTTCAGTGGGGACGGGTGGTTCACCTGTGGGAACAACGGCACTACTGAGCTCCGGTATGAGATAAGCGGTGACTTTTCGCAGGAGGAAAAGAAGGTCTATACGTTCGCTGACACTGTGCCCGGAGTGGACTGGTGCTATCTGAGGCACCCGGACTACAGCAGGTATGAGCTTTCAGAGGAAAAATTTGTCCTTCATGCTGGTGACAAGACTCTCGGCGATATCACTTCACCGACGTTCATTGCTCTGCGGCAGCGTGATTTCACGGGCGAGGTCAGCGTTGACGTTTCTATCGACAAGGGTGAGGCGGGGCTGACGTTCTTCATGGACGAGAACCACCACTATGACCTCATGATACGGCGCTCCGATGAGGGAGCTGAATGCGTGCTGAAGCTGAATATCGGCGACATCAGGCACGAGCAGTGCGTCGTTCAGCTCAGCTCCGGCAGGGCGAGGCTGTCCGCTAAAATGAGTAATTGCAGCTACAGTTTTTCAGTCAGTGACGGGGATGCTCAGACTCAGCTCGGCTCCGCGCAGACGAGATATCTTTCATCCGAGGTCGCGGGTGGCTTCACGGGCGTGATGACAGGGCTTTTCGCACAGCTGGATGGCTGCACCGCGGAGTTCACTGATCTCAAAGTTGAATACAGATAAAGAAAAAGACCCACAGCGAGTGGGTCTTTTGTGTTTTATAATGTCAGCTGGTTGGTGTCGCCGAGCTCCTTCGCGGGCTTGCCTGCCGCGGGAACTGACTTAGCGCGGTACTTTTCGAGGTCGGCGCTCTCCTCGGGAACGATGATTTCTGCGGAAGCAAGTAAAGCGTTCTTGCGGAGATTTATGACCTGTACGCCCTGCGAATCGCGGGTAGCCTTCGGCAGTATCATGCCGGTATTGAACACCAGTGCGTGACCGCTCGACGTACGCAGGAGGATGTCTGCGTCCTCGCCGACGTACAGCGCCGCAACGAGCGGGCTCTTGTCGGAGTAGGCGTTTGCGAGCTTCTTGCGGTTGGTCTTGGTCTCATAGGACTTCATCGGAACCTTTGCAGCCTTGCCGTTCTCAAAGAAGAACACGATGTAGCCGCTGTAGTCGGTAGTGGGAACGAGAGTTTTCAGGTTCTCGCCGTCGTCGAAGCTGAGCTTCGCGGGGATATAGTCGCCCATGACGCTCGCCTTGGTGTCGTCGAACGCGCTCGCCTTCGATTTGTATGCCTGAGCCTTGTCTGAGAAGAACACGAGCTCGGTCTTGTTCGTCGCCTCAAAGCTCTGGCTGATGAAGTCGCCCTCCTTGAGCTTCTGCTCGCCGCTCATGCGGAGAGACTGCGGGGTGATCTTCTTGAAGTAGCCGCTGGACGAAACGAACAGATTTACCGGATAATCGGGGGTATCGTCTACCTCCTCCTCGTCGTCTACGTCGGACTGGTAGTAGAACAGCGTGCGGCGGGGCTGGGCGTAGTTATTTACAACGTCGCGGAGCTCATTGACGATGATCTTGCGTATCTTCTTCTTGTCGCGGAGTATCTCCTCCATTTCGGCGATGTCCTTTTTCAGCTGGTCTACTTCCTCGATACGGCGGAGAATGTACTGCTTGTTGATGTTGCGCAGCTTTATCTCAGCGACGTATTCCGCCTGTACCTCGTCGATACCGAAGCCTATCATGAGGTTCGGGACAACGTCCGCTTCGTTCTCTGTCTCGCGGATTATCTTTATTGCCTTGTCGATGTCAAGGAGTATCTTCGAGAGAGCCTCGAGGAGGTGGAGCTTCTCCTTCTTCTTCTGGAGGTCGAAGTAGGTGCGGCGCTGTATGCACTCCTCGCGGAAGGCTGTCCACTCAATGAGTATCTCGCGCACGCCCATGACTTTCGGTGTTCCGGCGATGAGGATATTGAAGTTGCAGGGGTAGCTGTCCTGCAGGGGCGTGAGCTTGTAGAGCTTCTGCATGAGCTTGTCGGGGTCTATGCCGCGCTTGAGGTCTATCGCTATCTTCAGACCGTCGATGTCGGTCTCGTCGCGGATATACGATATCTCGCGTATCTTGCCCGCCTTTACGAGCTCGATTATCTTGTCGATTATCGCTTCGACGGTCGTGGTGTAGGGTATCTGCGTTATCTCAAGGCAGTTAGCAGCCTTATCGTAGCTGTACTTCGCCCGCACCCTTATGCTACCGCGGCCAGTCTCGTAGACCTTGTTCAGCTCGGCTTCGTCGTAGAGCATAAGCCCGCCGCCGGGGAAATCGGGTCCCTTCAGCGTGCTGAGTATGTCGTGCTGAGGGTTCTTCATCAGGGCGATAGTCGTCTCGCAGACCTCCTCGAGATTGAACGGGCAGACGTTGCTCGCCATGGATACCGCGATACCTGTGTTCGAGTTCACGAGCACCGTAGGGAAGGTCGCGGGAAGGAGCGTGGGCTCCTGCATGGTGTTGTCATAGTTCGGGACGAAATCGACCGTTTCCTTGTCGATGTCGCGGAAGAGCTCACCGCATATCTTCTCGAGCTTTACCTCGGTGTATCGCGGCGCGGCGAAGTGCATCTTGCTCGAATACTGCTTGCCGAAGTTGCCCTTGGAGTCGATGTAGGGGTGCAGCAGCGCCTCGTTGCCGCGGGTCATGCGGACGAGGGTCTCGTATATCGCCTGATCGCCGTGCGGGTTGAGCTTCATGGTCTCGCCGACTACGTTAGCGGACTTCGAGCGCTCCTTGTCCAGGGAGAGCAGTCCCCTTCTGTACATCATGTACAGCAGCTTGCGGTGCGAGGGCTTGAAGCCGTCTATCTCCGGCAGCGCACGCGACACGATGACACTCATCGCGTAGGGCATATAGTTGTTCTTGAGGACGTCGGCTATCTGCTCGTTAACGACGCTTCCCGAGCCCTCGATGTAAGCCTCGTGCCTGAACGCCGGCTTTTTCTTTTCGGGTTCCTTTTTCCTTGGCATTTACGATTCTCCCTCTTGTCTTCTTTCACTCTTTTTCAGCAGCTTTTCGGGCTCCTTGACAAAGCTCCTGAGCACGCTCCCGCAGTCGCGGCAGATAGTGTGGTACAGGTTAGCGGTCTTCATGAAGCTCTCCGCGCTCTGCACTCTCGCGTAGCCTGAATGATATGCTGTGATGAATTCTGTGCCGCCGCAGAAGCGGCACTGTGTTATCCTGATCTTTTTCATTCCTGCCCTCCGTCAGCTTATGTCAGCAAGATCAAGGTAGTCGGCGCCGTACTCGGAGATGTAGTCCTTGCGTCCCTGCAGGTCGTCGCCGAGGAGCATTTCAAATATCTCCGCGGACTCGGCGATGTCATCAACCGTGACCTTGATAAGGCGGCGGGTGTCGGGGTTCATGGTGGTTAGGCTCATCATGTCGGGCTCGTTCTCGCCGAGGCCCTTCGAGCGCTGTATGGTGTGCTTTTTGTCGCCTATCTCATTGAGTATGCGCTGCTTTTCCTGCTCCGTATAGGCGAAGTAGGTCTTCTCCTTGGTGTTTATCTCAAACAGCGGCGACTCCGCGATATAGACGTAGCCCTCGCTGATGAGAGTCGGCGTCAGGCGGTAGAGCATGGTGAGTATGAGCGTGCGTATCTGGAAGCCGTCTACGTCCGCATCGGTGCAGATGACTATCTTGTTCCAGCGGAAATTCTCGATGTTGAAGGTAGAGAGCTCCTTGTTCGCCTTGGACGTTACCTCCACGCCGCAGCCCAGCACCTTGATGAGGTCGGTGATTATCTCGCTCTTGAATATCTTGGCGTAGTCCGCTTTGAGGCAGTTGAGTATCTTTCCGCGGACCGGTATGACTGCCTGGAATTCAGCGTCGCGGGCGAGCTTTACCGAACCGAGCGCTGAATCGCCCTCCACGATGTATATCTCGCGGCGTGTGACGTCCTTTGTGCGGCAGTCCACGAACTTCTCGACCATATTCGCGAGGTCGATAGTGCCTGTCAGCTTCTTCTTGACGTTTAGACGGACTCGCTCTGCGTTCTCGCGGCTGCGCTTGTTGATGAGCACCTGCTCCGCTATTTTCTGGGCTTCGTCGGGGTTCTCTATGAAGTAGACCTCGAGCTGGTGCTTCAGGAACTCAGTCATCGCCTCGCGTATGAATTTGTTCGTTATCGCCTTTTTGGTCTGGTTCTCATAGGAAGTCTGCGTCGAGAAGGACGACGACACGAGCACGAGACATTCCTCGACGTCGTTGTAATTTATCTTGCCCTCGTTCTTCTGGTAGGCGTTGTTCTGCTTGAGGTAGGTGTCAATCTGCGCCACGAACGCGCGTTTTACTGCGTCCTCCGGCGAGCCGCCGTGCTCGAGGAAGCTCGAGTTGTGGTAGTATTCTATCTGCTTGACCTTGTTCGAGAAGGTCAGGGCGACGTCGAGCTTGACCTTGTATTCGGGCTTGTCCTCACGGTCCTTGCCGCGCTTCTCGGCGGTCCAGTGCTGGATAGAGGTCATGGCGTTGGAGCCGGCTATCTCGGTGACGTAGTCCGTTATGCCGTTCTCGTAGATGAACTCCTGCTCGTTGAAGCCGCCTGCTTCATTCTCAGAGCGGAACACAAAAAGGATATTCGGGTTCACGACAGCCTGACGCTTCAGGATATCGCAGAAATAATCGTCAGACACGTCGATGTCGGTGAAGACCTCAAGGTCTGGGCGCCAGCGGGTCTTTGTACCGGTCTGCTTGCGCTTGCAGGGCTCCTTTTTCAATCCGCCGACGTTATCGCCCTTCTCGAAGTGAAGGTCGTACTTGAAGCCGTCGCGGACTACCTGAACGTCCATGAACTCGGACGAAAACTGCGTTGCACAGAGTCCCAGACCGTTCAGTCCGAGGGAGTATTCGTAGGTATCGGCAGCGTCGTCGTACTTTCCGCCGGCGTACAGCTCGCAGTAGACGAGCTCCCAGTTATAGCGCTGCTCGTTGTTGTTGAAATCCACGGGACAGCCGCGTCCGAAGTCCTCGACCTCGATGTCGTGGTTGCGGTAGTGGGTGATGATTATCTTATTTCCGTAGCCCTCACGAGCCTCGTCGATAGAGTTCGAGATGACCTCGAATATCGAGTGCTCACAGCCGTCGAGGCCGTCCGAGCCGAATATTACTGCCGGGCGCTTCCTTACCTTGTCGGCGCCCTTCAGCATTGTAATGCTTTCGTTGCCGTAATCGTTCTTTTTTGCCATTTGTTCCCGCCGCAGATGCGGCTTCTCCTTTCCAAAAATAGCATTCCTTTATATGATACCATATTTTCCGGATATTTGCAAGCATTATTTAGGTTTCAGGTGTCAGGGGTTAGGTTTCAGGTTGCAGGAGCGGACTCATGTGTCCGCCTGCAGATCATACATCAATAAAAATAAGCACACAAAATCAAAACCACCCAATTAATGGGTGGTTCGAGCTCTGTATCATATCAGTGTTTTTTTACAACTGTTCCGTCGTTCTTCCAGATACTGCCCTCCGGGATGACTCCCCTGACGCAGCTTGTGGGGTATACATTGCAGTTCCTGCCGATGACCGTGCCCGGATTGAGCACGCTGTTGCAGCCTACCTCGACGTAGTCGCCGAGCATTGCGCCTATCTTCTTGATGCCGGTCTCGATTGTCTCCGCGCCTGACTTGATAACGACATTGGTCTTGTCAGACTTGACATTGGAAGTGATAGAGCCTGCTCCCATGTGGGACTTGTAACCGAGGATACTGTCGCCGACGTAGTTGTAGTGCGGGGTCTGAACATTATCAAAGATGATGACGTTTTTCAGCTCGACCGAGTTGCCGACAACACAGTTCTCGCCGACAAGAGCGCTACCTCTGATGAAGGCACAGTGGCGGACCTCAGTTCCTGCGCCGATGATACACGGTGCGCCGAGGTATGCGGACGGGAAGACCTTGGCGGTCTTGTGTACCCATACATTCTCGCTGGGGTTGTAGTATTCGTCAGGGTCAAGGGTCTTGCCGAGGGCGATTATCATGTCGCTTATGCCCTTCAGCGCCTCCCACGGGTATGTGAAACGGCTGAGGTAGTCGCTTGCAGCCGTATGGGAAAGATCGTAGAGTTCGGTTATTCTGACGTTATTCATCGCAGTATCTCCTATGCTGTGTATTTTATTGTATTTTAGCACTAATTCCCTATTTTGTCAAGCCAGAGCCTTTACAAGCCCGGAAAGATGTGGTAAAATAAGGTGACACTGAAGTCGGGAAGTGAAACATGAAACACAAATTGGTGCAGCGGGTGAGTCTGCTGCTCGTTATCGCTGCCGCCTGTGCTATGCTGATGTCGGTCACGCTGCATCAGGTGCCTCCGATGAGGACTGCTGCTCCCGTAGAAGCCGTGCCGGAGCCTGTCATCAGGGCTGCGTCCGAGGAGCCTGCTCTGCCGCCGCTCGAGGTCGTTCCGGAGGAGCCACACGAGCCTGAACCGCGCAGGAGCTCCGCTGAGTTTATCGGTGCGGAAAAATCCCCGAACGAAAAGATGTACATGAGTGATCTTGCGGTCGCGGGAGATTCAATTGCATCGGGGTTCCGTCACTACGGGCTCATCGACAGCGGCCATAACATCGCACAGTCGGCGGTCTCTATCTGGAATCTCGATTACTTTACCTACGATTACGGCTGCGGTGAAGTCGATACCTACGGGGCTGTCGCGTACATAAAGCCGGCGCTGCTGTATTTCTCGGTCGGCATGAATGATGTGAATATGTACACTGCCGAAGAGTACGCGGAGAACTATCTGCGCGTGATACTGCGCATACGCAAGATCTCGCCGAATACGGTCTTCATCGCCGCTGCTACGACCCCCATTTTTGATTCCAACGATTTCACCAGCAACGAGGAGATAAGGAAGTTCAATTCTGCGCTTGAGGAGGCAGTCAACAGTCTCAACGACGACCATGTGTGGTACTTCGACGCATATTCTGTGGTCGCGGACGAGGAGACACTCGCGCTGCGGGAAGATAATTCCGCGGGGGACGGTATGCACCTTGCTGAGCACTGCTATCAGGAGCTGCTCGACTGTCTTTTCGCTTACCTTGATTCCACGCCTGCAAAGGACATAATAAAGAAAGACCTCTGGTTTCCCGGAGGTCTTTCGGCTTTTATTCAACTGTAACGCTCTTTGCAAGATTGCGCGGCTTGTCTACGTCGTAGCCCTTCGCGACGGAAACATAGTATCCGAGGAGCTGGAGCGGGACTACTGCAAGGCTGCCTGCAAAGTGCGGGTCGGTCTGCGGGATATAGACGGTGAAGTCAGCGGTGTCCTCCATGCTGTAGTTGCCGTAGGTCGTCAGTCCGAAGAGGGACGCTCCGCGGCTCTTGACCTCGACCATGTTGCTGACGGTCTTTTCGTAGAGATCCTTCTGCGTGAGCACACTGATGACCAGTATGCCGTCCTCGATGAGGCTGATAGGTCCGTGCTTGAGTTCGCCGGCTGCGTATGCCTCGGAGTGGATATAGCTTATCTCCTTCATCTTGAGGCTGCCCTCGAGCGAGATGGCGTAGTCGATACCGCGTCCGATGAAGAATGCGTCCTTTGCGGCTGCAAGCTTGTGCGCGAACCACTGGATACGCTCCTTGTCATCAAGTATCTTCTCGATCTTCTCAGGGATGGTGTAGAGCTCATTGATGAGGGAGGAGTATATCTCGTCTGCGAGAGTTCCGCGTGCCTTTGCGAGCTGCATGGCGAGCAGGTATCCTGCGATGAGCTGGGTGCTGTACGCCTTGGTGGTCGCAACGGATATCTCGGGTCCCGCAAGCGTATAGAACACGTTGTCCGCCTCGCGGGCTATGGAAGAGCCGACCACATTCACGATACCGAGCGTCTTTATGCCCTTTTCCTTGGCTTCACGCAGGGCTGCGAGAGAGTCTGCGGTCTCGCCGGACTGGCTGATTATGATGACAAGGCTGTCCTTGACAAAGGGCATTTTCCTGTATCTAAACTCTGAGGCGAGCTCCACACGGACAGGCACTCCCGCGAGGTCCTCGATGACGTACTGTACTGCCATTCCGACGTGGTATGCCGAGCCGCACGCAACGATGTATATCTGGCTTATCTTCTGCATTTCCTCGTCTGTGAGACCTATGCCGGTGAAGTCGATGACGCCGTCGCGGACAACGGAGTTGATAGTGTCGCGGACCGCCTTGGGCTGCTCATGTATCTCCTTGAGCATGAAGTGCTCATAGCCGCCCTTTTCGGCTGCTTCTGCGTCCCACTTTATCTCGGTGAGCTCCTTCGTTATCTCCTCGCGGTCGATGTTGTAGAAGGTAACTGCGCCCTTTTCGAGCTTCGCTATCTCCATGTTGCCGATGTAGTAGACATTGCGGGTGTATTTAAGTATCGCGGGAACGTCAGACGCAACGAAGGTCTCGCCGTTGGAGATGCCGATTATCATGGGGCTATCCTTGCGGGCTGTATAGATCTCGCCGGGGTAGTCCTTGAACATAACACAGAGCGCATACGAGCCGCGGATACGGATCATCGCTCTTGCGATAGAGTCAACGGGTCCCAGACCGTATTTCTTGTAGTAGTAGTCGATGAGCTTAACTGCGACCTCGGTATCTGTCTGGGAATTGAAGGTGTAACCGCTCTTGGTGAGCTTCGCGCTGAGCTCCTGGTAGTTCTCGATGATACCGTTGTGGACTGCGATGACGTTCTCGTCGTCGCTCGAATGAGGGTGTGCATTGAGGGTCGAGGGCTCACCGTGGGTCGCCCAGCGGGTGTGTCCGATACCGCAGCTGCCCTTTACGGCGGCGCCGTCGTTGGTCATCTCCTTGAGCACCTTGAGCTTGCCCTTGGCTTTGACTATCTCTGTATCCTTTTCTCCGTCACGGACTGCGATACCAGCAGAGTCATAGCCTCTGTACTCGAGCTTGGAAAGTCCGTCGAGGAGCACGGGAGCTGCCTGCGCAGTTCCTGTAAATCCAACTATTCCACACATATGTATTTCCTCCAATATAGCAAAGTATCAGTTAAAAAACGATACATATATTTTCATTATACATTATCCGCCGGGATTTGTCAACCGAAAAAAACTTCCCCGCGCTCTTTACCTTTTTGCGAAGATATGTTACAATAGTGATATAGATACAACGGAGGCGATCAGCATGATATATGTGACCGGCGATACACACGGTGATATCGGGAGATTCCACGCTCCTGAAATAAAAAAGCTCAGGCGCGGCGACACCCTGATAGTCTGCGGGGACTTCGGCTTCATCTGGGACGGCTCAAAGCGCGAGGAGGCTGTGCTGAAAAAGCTCGAGTCCAAGAGCTACACTATCGCCTTCCTCGACGGCTGCCACGAGAATTTCGATATCCTCGAGAGCTACCCAGTCGAGCAGTGGAAGGGCGGAAAGATTCATAGAATAGGCAAAAACCTCGTCCACCTCATGCGCGGGCAGGTCTACCAGATAGAGGACAAAAGGATTTTCACCTTCGGCGGCGGTCACAGTCAGGATTATGACTTCCGGCGCGACGGCGAGCGATGGTGGGAGCGTGAGCAGCCCACCCACGCTGAGATAATCGAGGCTATCCGCAACCTCGACAGCTGCGGCAATAAGGTCGATTACGTCGTGACGCATGAGCCGCCGGCGTCTCTCAAGGACTGCCTCGGGGTAGATGTCTTCGAGCGGCTCGAGGTACACGCATTCTTCGAGGATATGATAAAGACCTGCGAATACAAAAAATGGTTTTTCGGCAAATGCCACATTGATAAGAACATTCCCGTCAAATTCTACGCTGTTTTCGGTAATGTCACGCCGCTGAAGTAATATTCGGGCTGTTTCTGCTCATAATATGTACCATAAGTATTTTTACTGAGGTGCAGCTATGAAAAAATTCAGTTTAACGGACGTTATCATTTCAATAGTCGCCGCGGAGCTCGTCGGGGCTGCTGCGGCACTTCTTTCCGGGAGCTTCAGGGACTTCTATTCCGAGCTCGTGAAGCCTCCGCTTGCTCCGCCGCACGCGGTATTCCCCGTGGTATGGGCGATACTATATGCGCTCATGGGCATTTCGGCGTACATCATCTACGCTTCGTATGACAGCTCAACAGAACGCAGCACGGCGCTCGGGCTGTATGTCACGCAGCTCGCAGTCAACTTTTCGTGGACGCTGATATTCTTCCGGTTCAGGCTCATCGGCGCGGCGATGTTCGTGGCGATACTGCTGTTCATTCTGGTTCTGGCGATGATACTCTCGTTCAGGAAGGTCAGACCCATTGCAGCGTGGCTCAATGTCCCCTATCTCGTGTGGGCACTGTTCGCGGCGTATCTGTCGGTGGGATTCAGTATACTGAACTGATGAAGAAATTGTCAGAATTTCTTCCAGCAATTATTCATTGATTTTACTATATACCTCTGCTATAATAGAATTATCCCGAAAGGGAAAAATATTTGGAGGTACTTAGTTATGTGTGATCTTTTTGCAATGCTCTGCAGGCTCTTCGGCTGCTGCAGATAAAAGGAACTCCCCCGGATCCGCTCCGGGGGAGATTTCTTTTTATACGCGGTGTATCACCTTGACGGGACAAGCCTCGATACAGGTGCCGCAGTTCGTGCATTTGTCGTGGTCGACGGCGGCGTGGAAGTCGGTGACGGTGATAGCGCCCTCGGGGCACTTCTTCTCACAGATCTTGCAGCCGATACAGCCGTTCTTGCAGCTGAGCTTGGTCTCCTTGCCGTTCGCGGCGGAGGAGCACAGTACCTCGACGTGCTTGTTGAGCGGGCGTATCTCGATGAGCTGATTCGGGCAGACTGCCACGCACTGTCCGCACGCTCCGCAAAGGAGCGGTATCACCTTGGCTACGCCGTTTTCAAGCTTGATAGCATCACGGTCACAGGCTGCGAGACAGTCTCCGAGACCGATACAGCCGTACTTGCATGAGCCGTTTCCGCCGTAGAAACGCTTGACAGCCTTGCAGGACTGCACGCCGTCGAAGTCAAATGCGGGAGTTGTCGCATTGCAGTCGCCGTTGCAGCGGACTACAGCAACCATAGGGACTACCTCAGAGGCAGCAACGCCGAGTATTTCGGCTATTTTTCCGGCAGCGTCCGCTCCGCCGGGACGGCAGAGATTGGTCGGGGCGCCGCTGTTGATTATCGCGGAGGCGTAGTCCGCACAGCCGGCATATCCGCACGCACCGCAGTTCGCCTGCGGAAGAGAAGCGGATATCTTCTCTATCCTCTCATCGACCTTGACGTAAAACACCTTCGCGGCGACTGTCAGCAGCACGCCTGCGAGTATGCCGCAGCCGGCAAGGATAAGTACAGGTACAAGATAAGTCGTCATGTCCGCACCTCCTTAGTTGAACAGTCCCGAGAAGCCCATGAAGCTCACGGAAACTATCGAGGCGGCGATAAGGGTCGCGGGAACGCCCTTGAAGGTCTCAGGGATATCGGCGTATTCGAGCTTCCTGCGGACGCCCGAGAAGATAACGAGCGCAAGCATGAAGCCAAGTCCGCCGCAGAGCGCGTTGATGATCGACTCGCCGAAATTGTATGCGTTGTCGATGTTGAGAACAGTCACGCCGAGCACAGCGCAGTTGGTCGTGATAAGGGGGAGGTAGACTCCAAGGGACTTATACAGCGCCGGTATGCACTTCTTCAGGAAGTTCTCGACGAGCTGAACGAAAAGCGCGATAACGAGTATGAACACGACTGTGTCAAGGTATTCAAGGCTGTTCGGGACGAGTATGCCGTAGTGAATGGGGTATGTGACGAGGGTCGCGCAGATCATGACGAACGTTACTGCTACGCCCATACCGGTCGCGCTGTCGAGCTTCTTCGATACGCCGAGGAACGGGCATATTCCCATGAACTTCGAGAGAGCGAAGTTGTCGGTGAGCATTGCTGAGAGAACTATCACAAGTATGCTTTTCATGCTCACTCACCCGCCTTTCCTGCGCATTTGTCCGCCATGGGACATTCGCCGCATCCGTCTCCGCAGGATATCTCGAGCGGGGGCTTGCGCTTAGCGAGCTTGTTAACTGCTGCGATTATTACGCCGAGGGTGAAGAATCCGCCCGCGGGCATGATGAAGATGAGCATGGGGTTCTTGCTGAGGACGGGCAGGCTCGTGCCGAGCCACTGTCCGGAGCCGATGATCTCACGCACCGAGCCCATGAGGAACAGCGCGAGCGTGAAGCCTATACCCATGCCTATCGCGTCACACGCCGAGGCGAGAACGCCGTTCTTGCTCGCGAACATCTCTGCGCGTCCGAAGATTATGCAGTTTACGGTGATAAGGGTGAGGTATATGCCGAGACTGTCGTAAAGGCTCGGGACAAATCCCTCGAGCAGGAAGCCGATGAGCGTTACGAAGCTGGCGATAACTACGATGAATGCGGGGATCCTAACCTTGTCGGGAATGACCTTTCTCAGCGCGGAGATAACGATATTAGAGCCGAGGAGCACGAAGGTAGTCGCAAGTCCCATGCCTATGCCGTTGAAAGCCTGCGTGGTGACCGCGAGGGTCGGGCACATTCCGAGCAGCATGACGAGGGTCGGATTTTCCTTGATAATGCCCTTGCTTATCTCGCTGCCGAGCGATCTCTTATTCTCTGCCACTCAGTATCGCCTCCTTGTTCTCATTATAGACCGACATAGCGGTGTCTACTGCGCGGCGCATTCCCTTCGAGGAGAACGTCGCGCCGCTGATAGCGTCAAGCTGCTCCGTGGGAGCTGTGAGCCCGATGAACTGCTCGCGGAAGGAAGCTACATCGCGCACCTTCGAGCCGAGACCCGGCGTCTCGCCGAGGGACACGAACTCAATGCCGGAGAGAGCCCCGTTCTCGTCGATACCGATGAGGACGTTGATGCCGTCCTTGGAATAGCCGTCCGTGCAGACCTGAACTGCGGTCTTGCCGTCTGATGTGACTGCTATCGCTTCTATCTCGTCGCTGCCGAAGTTAGTGTCGAGGATGGTGATGTCGCTCTTGCCGAAGAGCGCTTCAACGCTCTTGCTGAACTTCTGCTCCTTCTGCTTGGCAACTCTGTCCTTGGTGAGCTCGTATGCGAAAACGAGCAGCAGCGCCGAAATAATGCATATAACCGTGAGCACGAGGGTGGGCTTTATCTTGTCTTTCATTCCTTGACAGCCTCCTTTGCTCCGAATACCTTGGTGCGGGTCATCTGCTCGATGTAAGGCGTGAGGACGTTCATCAGCAGTATCGAGAACGACACGCCCTCCGGGTACGAACCGAATGCGCGGATAACGAAGGTAATTATGCCGCAGCCAAGACCGAAGATGACCTTGCCCTTTGTGCTGATGGGGGTGGTGGCATAGTCGGTCGCCATGAAGAATGCTCCGAGGAAGACGCCGCCTGCAAGTATCTGGTAGAGCGGGTCGTCGCCGTGGATAAGCGAGAGGAGCGCAAGGCTGCCGATGAAGGACACCGGCGCTGCAAGAGAAATTATGCGGCGTGCAGCAAGGTACAGTCCGCCGATGAGGAGCGCGAGGGCGCAGGTCTCACCGAGACAGCCGGCT
Organism: Ruminococcus sp.; assembly: GCA_016288815.1. GTDB lineage: Bacteria > Bacillota > Clostridia > Oscillospirales > Ruminococcaceae > Ruminococcus. The sequence continues at coordinate 12,858 of JAEELF010000001.1, read as the reverse complement.
GTGTTTCCGAGAAGGAGCTCCTTGTAGCCGGGGACGGTCTGCCCAGCCTTTGCAAGCTCGTCTGCGGTCATTCCGACAAGGCGGAGCGGTGTCGCGCCGGATACTGCGTCAACGCCGAACTTTGCAGGGAGCACCCAGTTCGTCATCGCTGACGGGAAGCTAACCATGAGGACGATTCGAGCGGTTATCGCGGGGTTCGCGAAGTTCTGTCCGATACCGCCAAAGAGCTGTTTTACTATCACTATAGCGACAAAAGAGCCGATAGCAGCTATCCACAGCGGGAGTGTCACGGGGAGGTTCATCGCGAGGATAACGCCGGTAACGACTGCGGAAAGGTCCCCTATCGTGTTCTCGCGCTTCATTATCTTTCTGCACAGGAACTCGAATACGACGCAGCTCAGTACGCATACAGCGGTCAGTGCGAGAGCTCTCCAGCCGAAGAAGTAAACTCCGGCGCAGAGGGCAGGCATGAGCGCGATGATGACATTGAGCATTATCATTGAGGTCTTGAGGTAGTTTTCGTCGTGCGGCGACGGAGAAACAACTAATCTATTCATTTTTCCGCCTCCTTACTTTCGCGGTATCAGCGCTTTCGCGAGCTGATTCGTTTCGGCGAGCTTTCTGTTCGCCGGGCAGACATATGTACAGCTTCCGCAGTTCATGCAGAGCATTACCTTCAGTTTCTTGAGCTCCTCGATGTCCTTTATGCGGTATGCGCGGTCGATGTCGGCGGGCATGAGTCCGAGCGGACAGACACGCACGCAGCGTCCGCAGCGTATGCAGGACGAGGTCTTGCGCTGGTCGTATTTCTTCACTGCGAGGACCGCATTCGAGGTCTTGACGATCGGCATATCAATGTCCGGAATGGACATTCCCATCATGGGTCCGCCGCCGATGAGCTTGCGTATCGCATCGATGTCGGTCTTGCAGAATTCGAGCAGCTCACGGAAGGACGTTCCGATGATGACACGGACGTTTTTCGGCTCTGCTACGGCGTTTCCGTCAACTGTAAGGCGGCGCGTAACGAGCGGCATACCGGTCTGGACGTAGCGGTACAGGAAAGCCACGGTCGAGACGTTGATGACGATGACGCCCTCATCTGACGGGAGCTCACCCTCCTTGACGATGCGTCCGGTGGAGTTATAGATGATGACCTTCTCGGCGCCCTGCGGGTACTTCGAGGGAAGCGTGAGAATGTCTATCGTGTCGTCATTCGCGGCCATTTCGGTGAAGTTCTTTATCGCCTCGGGCTTGTTTGCCTCGATAGCGAGCTTGCAGTTCTTTATGCCGAGCATATTCTTCACGAGGTTTATGCCGCCGATTATGTCGTCCGGGCACTCGATCATCTCGCGGTAGTCGGCGGTTATGTAGGGCTCACACTCTGCTGCGTTGACGATGAGCGTATCTATCGGTGTCTTGGGGTTGAGCTTGATGTGCGTCGGGAAGCCGGCTCCGCCGAGTCCGCACGCGCCGCTCTCACGGACTGCTTTAAGGAAGCTCTCCTTGTCGGTAACGACCGGTGGCACGACCTCCTCGGAAACGGTCTGGAAACCGTCGGTCTCGATCTCGACAGCCTTGCAGACTGCGCCCATTGCGGAACGGTAGTCGGTTATCGCTGTGACCTTGCCGGACACGCCCGAGTGTACGGGGGCGCTGAATGCGGCATCGGAATCCCCTATCTTCTGTCCGACTTTGACCTCGTCGCCTACCTTTACGATAGGCTGGCAGGGTGCGCCCATGTGCATGGACATAGGTATCCTGACCTTCGCCGGCAGCGGAAAATCGACTGTTGCGCTGTTTTCCGTGTTCTTACGGTGATCCAGCCTTATCCCGTTGAGTTTTTTCATGTTCTGCTCCTTCTCCGCAGCACGTCGCTGCGTTCGTTTATAAAACACTATCCTTTATATTATATATGATTGCAACGGCTTTTTCAAGACTTTTTGATAAATAATTATGGAAATATAAGGAAATATGTCCGTGTTCAGTGTTAAAACATTCGGACAACAGAAAAGCACCTGCTAAGCAGATGCTTTTTTCTGGAGGCGCCACCCAGATTTGAACTGGGGATCAGGGAGGTGCAGTCCCACGCCTTACCACTTGGCTATAGCGCCTCATATGGAGCGGATTACGAGGCTCGAACTCGCTACCTCCACCTTGGCAAGGTGGCGCTCTACCAGATGAGCTAAATCCGCATTGTTCGGTATAGCTGGCTGCGGACGCTTACCTGCGTCCGCCCGCGCTGGCGACCCGGATGAGGCTCGAACTCACGACCTCTAGCGTGACAGGCTAGCGTTCTAACCAACTGAACTACCGGGCCAAAAAATTGGTGGGGACTATAGGGCTCGAACCTATGACCCTCTGCTTGTAAGGCAGATGCTCTCCCAGCTGAGCTAAACCCCCACTTTTTTCATCTGCCGCCGAGTCAGTTCCGACGACTTAATTATTATATCACAAACTTCATTAGTTGTCAAGCGTTTTTTCAAAAAAATCAGAAATATTTTTTCAGCGGGCTTTTCCGGCTTAAAACAGGGAAAAATCAGACCGGAGGATCGCTCCCCCGGTCTGGTATTCTTTATTATTCCTCTGAGTTTACTGCCGAGATGACCTCTGTGAGCAGGTTCGCCGGGAGCTGCTCGTAGCGCATGAAGTCGAACGTGAAGCTGCCGAGACCTCTTGTGGTCTGGCGGAGATACATCGCGAAGTCATGCATCTCGCGCATCGGGACTTCCGCCTGTATCAGCGTTACGCCGTGCGAAACAGGCTCCATTCCGAGTACTCTGCCGCGGCGCTTGTTGAGCTCGCCCATGATGTCGCCGGTCTTATCATCGGGAGCAGTTACCTTCAGCTCGCCGATAGGCTCGAGCATTACGGGGTCAGCCTGACGGAGGCCCTCCTTGTATGCAATGGAAGCAGCGGTCTTGAATGCCATTTCCGAGGAATCAACAGGATGGTAGGAGCCGTCAACGAGGATAGCCTTGAGTCCGACTACGGGGCAGCCTGCAAGGACGCCCTTCTTTACGGATTCCTCGAGTCCCTTCTGAACTGCCGGGAAGTAGTTCTTCGGAACTGCTCCGCCGAATACGCGCTCCTCAAATACGAGCTCGTCGCTTACGCAGGGCTCGAATTCGATCCATACATGGCCGTACTGTCCGTGGCCGCCGGACTGCTTCTTGTGCTTGCCCTCGACCTTTACCTTCTTGCGTATGGTCTCCTTGTATGCGATCTTCGGCACTGTGAGGTTGATGTCAACGCCGAACTTGCCCTTCAGCTTAGCCGCAGCAACCTCGAGGTGCTGCTCGCCGAGTCCGGAGAGGATCTGCTCCTTGGTGCTGTCGTCCTGAACGTATGTGAGGGTCGGGTCTTCTTCAATGAGACGCTGGATGCTGGTAGATATCTTAGCCTCGTCGCCCTGTGCCTTCGCCTTGACGGTCATCGAATAGCAGGGGTGCGGGAATTCCATGGGGGCGAACTCGATTATCCTCGAAGCTTCGGAGAGCGTGTCGCCGGTGTTAGCGGAGATCTTGGAGGCTACCACGATATCGCCTGCGGAAGCACTCGCGACCTCGGTCTGCTTCTTACCGAGGAGACTGTAGAGCTTGCCTATCTTTTCAACGTTGCCGGTCGCGGAGTTGACTGCGTCGGCGTTGGAAACGAGCTTGCCGGACATTACCCTTATCATGGACATCTTGCCTACAAATGGGTCTGCAATAGTCTTGAAGACATATGCTGCGAGCGGCTCGGAAGCGTCGCACTTTATCTCCATGACATTCTTTGCGGGATTGTAAGCCTCTGCAGGGTAGACCTCGTCGGGAGCCGGGAGCAGGAGCTCTATTTCCTTCAGGAGCATATCTATTCCCGAAAGATCAGATGCGGAGGTGCATACCACAGGGGTGATGATACCGCGGTTCATACCGTCGTGGATACCGTCGATGAGCTCCTTCTGAGTGAAGGGCTCACCCTCGAAGAACTTCTCCATGAGCTCGTCGGAGGTCTCGGCTACAGCCTCGGAGACTGCGGCAACAAGTCCGTCGATACGGTACTCGAACTTCTCGGATATCTCAGCGGTGGGCATCTCGGTCTCGACCGGGTTGCCCTTGCCGTCATATTTATAAGCTTTCATCTCGATGAGATTTACAAATGAAACTATCTGTCCGCCGCTGATTACAGGGACTACTACCGGGCATACGGTAGGTCCGAAGACGGTCTTGAGCTCAGTGAGGACATTGAAGAAGTTAGCGTCCTTGTCGTCGATCTTTGTGACAACGAACATCTTGGACTTGCCCTGCTTCACGGCTTCGTCGTATGCCTTGCGGGCGCCGACCTTTACGCCGGATTTCGCGGAAACTGTTATCATCACGGTGTCAGCCGCGCGGATACCCTCTATCATCTCTGCCGCAAAATCAAACAGTCCGGGGGTATCGAGGAGGTTGATCTTGAGTCCGTCATATTCAAATGAAGCAAGAGACGTACCGATGGATATGCCTCTCTTTATCTCCTCAGAGTCGTAGTCGCAGACAGTTGTGCCGTCGGCAGTCTTGCCGAGACGGTCGGAAGCTCCTGTCTTATAGAGGATAGCTTCAGCAAGAGAAGTCTTACCGGAGCCGTTATGGCCGGCGAGTGCAATGTTTCTTATCTTGTTTACATCATAGTCTTTCATTTGGATTCTCCTCTTTAATGAATATGCGCAGATATTAAAACTGCAATTATAATTATAAAATAATTTTGTACAAATTGCAATAGTTTAACAATATTTTCTACATTTTATAACAGTTTTAAAGTGGATAATTGTACATTTCCAACAATGTCAGTCCCTTTTTTCGTCACAGAAGGTGAACATTTGCCGGAAAGTGTGCAGAACGCCGCATAAGCCGCTCCCCAGATAAGCGTGAAGAATATAATCTCCGGGAGGGAATCTCCGTCGGCGCGCAGGAGGCGGGTCAGCAGCTCCGCGGCGAACATGGTCATCACTACGTAAAGGAGCGGTGCTGCGATATATCGCACTATGCTGAACCTCGCGCGGGTCACGCGGAGTATCTTCACAAGGCGGGAGCAGTTGCCGACGATGTTGCTCGCGTAGTACGAGGCGGCTATGCCGTAAAAGCCTATCCGCGGTACGAATATCAGCACGATCGCTATGCGGACGGCGTACTCGGCAAGGTAATTCAGCGACGAGAACGCCTGATGTCCCATGCCTTTTATCTCCGCTTCGAGGATTATCTCCATGTAGATGAACGGCACGACCGGCGCGATGAGCGTTATCATGCGTCCTGCGAGCTCTCCCCCGCCGAGGAGCTCCCCTATCTCGTGCCCGAAGCGCATTATCACTGCCGCCGCGAATATCGAGAACATGAGCGTCAGCTGCATGAGGCGCAAGGTCAGGCTGCGTATGCGTTCAAGGTCGCCGGCGGCTGAGGCACGGGCGGTCTCGCTGACGATGATACCCGACATCGAACACAGCACCACCGACGGGAAAAACAGCGTCGGTATCACTATCGCTTCAAATATCCCGAACATACTCAGTGCGGCGCTCACAGAGTCCCCGTACTGGCGCAGGCAGACCGGTATGAGTGCGTCGTTGGTACTACTGAGGGCGGCCGTAAGCACGCTCCCGCCCATTATCGGGAATGCAAACATCGCATAGTCCCGGAACTTTATCGAGCACCTTCCGCACCTGCTGACTCTTACCCGCAGGAACGCACATATGCAGTACGCGAGGGAGAAGACGTTCCCCGCGATGATACCCGCTATCATTATCCCGCAGACGCGCGCCTCTCCGGTGTGGTCTGCGGTAAGGGTGAGGGTCGTTATGACTCCGGCACGGACTGCAAATTCGGCGATGTCCCCTGCTGCAGCAACTGCTGCCTTGCGGCAGGCATTGAAGTAGCCCTTGAAGCAGGCTGAACACGCTCCCGCGCACAGAGCCACAGGCATAAGACGTATCGCGCGGGTCATCTGTGCGCCGCTGAAGAATCGCTCGCTTATCGGCTCGGCAAAAAGCAGTATGAACGCCGAAACGGCAGTGCTGAGCAGTCCGCAGAAGGTCAATGCGTAGAGCAGCACGCGGTCAGGGGCGGGTCGCGGCTTGCCGAGCTCCTCCGAGATGAGGCGGCTCGTGCAGAGGAATGCGTTGCCGTTGGAGAGTATCCCCGCAAAGCCGAGAAACGAGCCGGTGAGGGTGAGTATCCCAATCGCGGAGGCTCCGAGTCGGCGCGTGATGAAGACGTTAAGCAGCAGCGCGGCTGTGTCGAGCGTGAGCTGCATAGCGGTCAGCAGCAGCGTATCGCGTACCATTTTGCTCTTGATGAAAATATCCCTCACCTCCGTCATATAAGTCTATGCGCAGGGTCGGGCAGAAATGACAAAGGACCGCTCCGCGGGCGAAGCAGTCCATGAGTGGTCGTGTTCAGTTGTCGGAGAGATCGTAGGGCAGCTCCTCGTTGTTGAGAGCGAGCTCAACGACCTTGCCGTAGAAGCCGGCGGGATTCAGCATTATGCGCTCCCCTATCAGCTTTGCCTGCGTCATGTCAGGCGCGTAGAGGCGCAGATCCATGAGGTCGGAGCTGACGTCCAGGCAGCGGACGTGGGTGTAATAGCCCTTTCCGGCGGGCTCATACTCTATCTTGACGTCCTGCTCGTATTTCAGGCGGGTGAAGTACCTCAGCGCAGCGAGCACAAGTTTGTCGCGGTAGGACTTCGGTGCGTAGCTCTTGAGCTGCTTCGCGCACTCCCTGCCCTTGGGCTCGAGGACGTAGCATTCAGCGCCGTTCTTGCCCGTGGAAAGCGATATCAAGCCATTCGAGATGAGGTAGGAGATAGCGTCCTGGTAGTAGAAGAAATTTATCACGCCCGTGCCGATCGCGATGTCGTAGAGCTGCTCGGGCTCTACAGGACGGTCTATCTTGTAGAGCAGATAGCAGATGAGGATATTCAGCGTGGGGACGTCCTTTATCTCGGTATCGGCGCTCGTGGCTATTTTCCTGATGTTTTCTTCCTGCATTCTTGTCACCTCAGCAGAAGTTCGGGTAATCGAGCATATGCGAGAGCAGTGCGATGTTCACAGCAGCCTCGACGCACGGTACTGCGCGGGGAACTGTGCAGGGGTCGCATATCGCGGAGTTGATGGTCTCGTTGGTCATGCCTGAGAGATCGACGGTCTCCTGCGGCTGGGCTATCTTCGGGGAGGGACGTATGCCCACACGGAGAGTTATCGGCATTCCGGACGATATACCGCCGAGTATGCCGCCGTGGTTGTTGGTCTTCGTGAGGACGTGTCCGTGGTCGTCAACGTAGAAATCGTCGTTGTTCTGGCTGCCGACCATTTTCGCTGCGGAGAAGCCTGCGCCGAATTCAAGTCCGCTTACTCCGGGGATACCGAAGACGAGCTGCGCGATGTTGTTCTGGAGTCCGTTGAAGATCGGTGAGCCGATGCCGGCGGGGACGTTCACGGAGGCGCATTCGATGACGCCGCCGAGCGACTCTCCGCCCTCGGCCGCCCTGCGTATATCCTCTGTCATCGCCCAGCCCTTGCGGTCGTTGATGACAGGGAAGCTCTTCATGCGGACACTCAGCACGCCGTCGCGGGTGATATGGACGGGGTCGAAGGGGTTGTCCTTGATGTTGTGTATCTGGGCGATGTGGGAACCGGTGTAGATGCCGCGGCGCTCGAGTATCTGGGCTGCGATAGCCCCCGCGAAGCAGAGGGGCGCTGTCAGGCGCTCGGAGAAATGTCCGCTGCCGCGAATGTCGTTGAAGCCTCTGTAGCGGACAGCGCCTGTATAATCAGCGTGTCCGGGACGCACGAGATTGTCGAGCTCGGGATACTCAGGCTCGGCTGCCATGACTTCAGAGTTCTGTATGAAGGCACAGAGCGGGGAGCCCGTTGTGCGGTCGTTATAGATGCCGGACATGATGTGGGGCATGGTGTTCTCGGTGCGAAACGGCGTTGTGCCGTCGTTCTTGGGAGTCCTGCGCGCCATGAAGTGTGCAATCTCCTCGGCGTCTATGAATTCACCGGGAGGAAGGTCGTCGATCGTAACGCCGATCGCCGGACCGTGCGCCTCGCCGAACATTGATATAGATATCCGGTTATTCCAGATCGATGACATTTGCTTTACCTCCAAGATGTGTGTAGTCTTTGAAAAATCCGGGATAGGACTTGCTCACCGCGTCCGCGCCCTTTATCACCACCTCGTCGTCTGCGCGCAGAGCGGCTATCGCGGCTGCCATAGCGATACGGTGGTCGCCGGCGCTGTCAATGACACCGCCGTGGAGCGAGGTCACGGGGTCGATGATGAGACCGTCGTCGGTCGTGGTGACCTTTCCGCCGAGAGCGTTCAGCATGGCGGCTGTGGTCGCGAGGCGGTCACTTTCCTTTATCCTGAGCCTTTTGGCATTGTATATCACGGAACGGTCGCTGCCGAAGGTGCCGAGCACGGCAAGTATCGGGACGAGGTCGGGGATATCGGAGCAGTCCGCGCGGAAGCTCCTCACACTCCCATTATAGCACATTCCGGAGATTATTTCAAGTATGCGTTTGTCGCCCTGAACGCTTTCCGGGGCGAGATTCCCTATTTCGACGTCGGAGCCGAGCGCGTTCGCGACGCAAAAAAATGCTGCCTGCGAATAGTCGCCCTCAATCTGCTCGTCATGAGGTATGTATATCTGTCCGCCGGGAATGTGGAAGCCGGTCGGGGTCTCCTCAACGGAAATGCCGTACTTTCGCAGCATATCGAGGGTTATATCAACATACGGGCGCGATTCGAGGTGTGAGGTCAGGACGATATCGGAATCCTCCTCAAGCAGCGGGAGCGCAAAGAGCAGTCCCGTGACGAACTGCGAGGAGACGTCGCCCTCTATCTCAAAGGTGCCGCCGCACAGCATTCCGCCCAGCTTATAGGGCATGGTCTCAGTGAGGAAGCGCACTCCCCTGCGGGTCAGCTCGCGCTTGTAGATGTCGATCGGGCGATCCGGGAGACGTCCTCTGCCGAGGAATTCAGTCTCGGCGCCGAGCGCTGCTGCGACCGGCATAACGAATCTGAGCGTGGAGCCGCTCTCATTGCAGTCTATGACGGCAGTCCCCTGGACCTGTGATATGCCCCTGACGTAGATGATGTCGCCGCTGACCTCGAACGAGGCGCCGAGCGCGGTCATCGCGCCTATCGTGGCATCGATGTCCTTCGACATGGTGACGCCGGTAAGGGCGGATTCGCCGTTGGCAAGGGACGCGCAGATGAGGGCTCTGTGGGCACAGCTCTTCGACGCCGGTATGCTAACGCTCCCGCGCAGCACCGACGGTCTGACACACATATCCATTCTTATCCCTCCATGATACGGTCGAATTCCGCGACCGCAGCCTTTCTTATCTCCGCTCTGCCTACTGTCGGGCAGACGATGTAGCTTATGCTCGAATATTCGCGCTTCTTGTCCTTTGAGCAGAACGGCAGCAGCTCGCTCATCGGGATAGCGGTGCCCGTGGGGAGCTTATACGCCTCCACGCAGCGCTTCAGGCGCTCCGAGAGGTGCGGCGCGAGACGGTCGGTGATAAGGCACATTCCCGCAGCTACGCCCATTCCGTGGGTGTAGTCGGTGTAGTGGTGCCAGCCCTCGAGGGCGTGACCGAGCGTGTGTCCGAAGTTGAGTATCATGCGCTCGCCGCGGTCGAATTCATCGTGCTCGACGACGTCGCGCTTTATGTCTATGCAGGTATAGACTATCTCGTCCATTACGGAGTCGATGTCTGATATATCATGCTTTTCGAGGAGCTCAAAGAGCTTTTCGTCGCGTATCATGCCGTACTTTATGACCTCCGCCATGCCGTCGGAAAGGGTCTCCTGCGGGAGAGTGCGGAGAATGTCGCTGTCGCAGATGACGAGCGCGGGCTGCTTGAATGCGCCAACGAGGTTCTTGCCGCCGGTTATGTCGATAGCCGTCTTGCCGCCGACTGAGGAATCGACCTGTGCAAGGAGGGTCGTGGGGATCTGAACAAAGTCCACGCCGCGGAGATATGAAGCCGCTGCAAAGCCGGTAATGTCGCCGACTACGCCGCCGCCAAGCGCTACGATGATGTCGCTGCGGGTGAGGCCGCTCTCGCAGAGAAAATCAAAAATGCTGCCGAGCACAGAGAGGTTCTTCGACTGCTCTCCGTTCGGGAACGTAAAGACGCTGACCTCAAATCCGGCGCTCCTGAGCGAAGCTGTGACCGTATCTGCGTACAGTCCGCCGACGATATCGTCGGTGATGACCGCTGCCTTGCGGGACTTAGTCACCTGCGCGATATGCTCCCCGCACCTGCTTATGAGTCCGCGCTCGATGAGCACTTCATAAGGGGAGCTTGTCCTTACGTTGATTTTTCTCATGCCAATGCCTCCGAAGGGCGCAATTTGCCCGTAAAATTCCAGTAAATCATTTAAAATTATACCATAACAGACCGCCCTTGTCAAGACGTTTCACCGGACTTTCATTATTATTGCGCTGCGGAGGTTGCATTTTTCCGTAAAGTATGGTATAATCATTCGGAAAGGAGTTGAGCTGATGCTGTTTTACGGTGATATCTGCGCTGCTCTGGCAGCTCCGGCAAAGACGCTGACCATTGTCCTGATGATAGTTCTGTTCATCTCGGCCGCCGTTATATCGGCGTTTGTGACATATAAGATGAAGTCGCGCGGCAGGGGCTCTTCTTCCGATGAGCACAGCAAAGACGACAAGGACTGACGGAGGTTCGCCATGGCTGACGTTGATATGTATATTGACTCAAAGTATATGGGCTTTCAGACGCTCCCGACGATAGACAGGTTCTACAGGGAGTACGAAAGGCGTGCCTGCGAGATAGTCCCAGAGCTCGACGACGGCGAGATAGTGCTGTTCGCTATCCTGCTGTTCGAGGAGGACTCGGAGAGGTTCATCTCTGCTGACTTCATGACGCTCCGTATGCCGTATGAGACCTACCTCGAGACCTATTCAAAGCTCTCGAAGGGGTGCCGTATGTGCTTCAGGAGAAAACCAAGAGAACAGAAGAAAATGGAGGAAAAACATGAAAAAAAGTAAGATACTGGCTGCCGTAGCTTCAGCACTGCTCACGGCTTCCACTGTGCCTATGCTCGTTTATGCGGAGTCGGACGGCACTGCTCCCGCCGCGGGAGCCGGGGACACCTCGTCCACTGCCGCTTCGACTGACCCCACAACCACAACGGGTGCGGCTGATACCACTGAACCTTCCACAGACCACTCGACAGAGCCTTCCACTGAGCCCTCAACTGAGCCGCAGCCTGTCGTTTACAAGGTGACATTCCTCGGATTCGAGGGCGAGGAGATTGCTGTGATGAACGTCGAGGAAGGCGCGGCCATTGACTACTCCCTCGTGGATACGAGCGTGCTCCACAAGCACCTCAGCGTGGATACAGAGCGCGAGTTCTATCAGTGGGATATCCAGCCGGAGACAGCTACTGCTGACGTCACCATACACGCTCTCTCGCAGACTGCTGTCATCTCCCACACCGGCGAGCCCAAAACTACCGTTTACAACAGAAAGTCCGGAAGCGTTGATATTTCGGGGCTGAACGTGTTCATCACGCTCACCACTCAGACCCCCGAGAAGGACGCCGACGGCAATTACATAGTCACCGAATCCACCGTCGAGATCACGTCGAGCTGCACTGCAAGTCCGGCTACGCTCGATGAGGCTTTCAAGAACAGCGATACCGCTGCGATAACTGTCCTCCCGATCGGCGACACCAAGCCTATCCTCAAGTACACTATCAAGTATGAGCGCGGCATCGGCGACGTTGACGGCAACGGGCTCGTGGACGGCGTTGACGCTTCGGCTATACTCGTATATAACGCTAACGCTACCGATGAATCCGCTGAAAAGATCCCTGCTGCGGAAATGCCCTACTGGGACGTCAATAACGACGGTCTTGTTGACGGCGCTGACGCTTCACTGGTACTAAAGTATCAGGCTGAGCTCTCCGATAACCCCGATACGACGTGGGCAACGATACTGAGCTGATAAAAATTTTGATTTCCTATTGAAATCTGTCGGGAAATGCTGTATAATGTTATAGTAACTATTTACGTTAAAACTTAAAGGAGTGCTTTCAAATGTATAACGATCTTATGGATTCTATCGGCTTCGTGACCGGCTACGACAAGGCTGTCGGCGAGGCTATGGCTCAGGAGCTCGCTCGTCAGCAGCGCAACCTCGAGCTCATCGCGAGCGAAAACATCGTTTCCCCTGCTGTTATGGCTGCTATGGGAAGCGTTCTCACAAACAAGTATGCTGAGGGCTACCCGGGCAAGCGCTACTACGGCGGCTGCCAGTGCGTTGACGTCGTTGAGCAGATCGCTATCGACCGCGCCTGCGAGCTCTTCGGCGCTAAGTTCGCGAACGTTCAGCCCCATTCCGGCGCTCAGGCTAACACTGCAGCTTACTTCGCAGTTCTCCAGCCCGGCGATACCGTTCTCGGCATGAGCCTTGCGGACGGCGGACACCTCACACACGGCTCGCCGGTAAACCTTTCCGGTAAGTACTTCAACTTCGTTTCCTACGGTCTCGACGATACGACCGAGACTATCAACTACGATACCGTTCAGGCTCTCGCAAACGAGCACAAGCCCAAGCTCATCGTTGCCGGCGCAAGCGCTTACCCCAGAGCTATCGACTTCAAGAGGCTCCGTCAGATAGCTGATTCCGTGGGCGCTATGCTCATGGTGGATATGGCTCACATCGCAGGTCTTGTTGCGGCAGGCTGCCACGAGTCCCCTGTTCCGTATGCGGATATCACTACAACTACTACCCACAAGACCCTCCGCGGACCGAGAGGCGGTCTTATCCTCACTAACAACGAGGCTCTCGCAAAGAAG
>JAEELF010000032.1 GCA_016288815.1 Ruminococcus sp. | reverse complement strand
GACTCCGCCAAAGGGTCAGTCGACCCTTTGGAATCCCATTGCTGAAAAGTTCCGTATGCGATATACGGGTAAGGTCGTTGATAAGAGTGAACGAGCTTGCGAGTGACAACGTGTCCGGGTGCAGCGTCACGCTGCCGCCCCTTTGGAATCCAATTATTATTTCAAAACTCCACGTTCCTGATACTGCGCTCGAGTATGCCGTTCATCATCGCTATCGCTATGCCGTAATTCGTGAACGGTACCCCCTGATCCTCCGCGGATTTCCTCCGGAACGTCAGCTCACGCTCACCCAGCATACAGCCTCCGCAGTGGATAACGAGTGCGTACCTGCTCAGCTCATCCGGAAAGCTCCGCCCCGACGAAAGCTCTATTTTCAACTCTTTTCCCGTGAATTTTTTCAGCAGTGCCGGAAGCTTCACGCTGCCGATGTCCCCGCACTGGCGGTGGTGCGTGCAGCCCTCCGAGATGAGGACCGTGTCGCCGTCCTTCAGCGTGCGTATCGCCTCTGCACCGCGCACGGAGGTCTCCAGAAAGCCCTTGTACCGCGCCATGAGTATCGAGAATGACGTCAGCGGCACATCCTCCGGGACAATCCTGCTCACCATGCCGAAGACCTGACTGTCCGTAACGACCATGCGCGGCGGTGACGTGAGCTTCTCAAGCGTCTCCGCGAGCCTGTCCTCCTTGGTGAAAACGGGTATGCCGTCCGCGTCGAGAATGTCGCGGAGCGCCTGCACCTGCGGAAGTATCATGCGTCCCTTGGGCGCGGACTCGTCTATCGGCGTGACCAGCACGACAACGTCCCCCGGACTGAGCATATCCCCTATTATCCGGCGCTCGTTCACACACTGCTTTACGAGGTGTGCGAGCATTTCCTTCAGCTCGTATATGTTCTCCCCGCGCAGCGCAGACACGCATATCTCGTTCTCCGCGAGGTCGGTTTTCTCCGAAACATCGGACTTATTGTACACCGTGACGAAGGGTATCTCCTTCTCTCTGAACAGCCCCGCGAGCTCATTATCCACTGCGGACATTCCCTCCGTGCCGTCCACGACGAGCACCGCGATGTCCACGCGGTTGAGTATCTGCTTTGTGCGCCTAACGCGCATCTCGCCGAGCGTGCCCTCGTCGTCGAAGCCGGGGGTGTCGATGATGACGACAGGTCCGAGCGGGAGCAGCTCCATCGCCTTTGTGACGGGGTCGGTGGTCGTTCCGCGGACGTCCGACACCACGGACAGCTCCTGACCGGTCACTGCGTTAACAAGACTCGATTTTCCGGCGTTTCTTTTCCCGAAGAAGCCGATGTGGGCTCTCTCACCGGAAGGGATATCATTAAGGCTCATGTTCGATACTTCCTTTGCTATCAGGTATCAGCGATCAGTCCCCTCTGCGGGGACCGGTCAGAAAAGAGAGGACGCCCCGGAAGACGTCCCCATTGATTGTCTGAGATCAGAACTGTATGCTGTTGATGACCTCGCGGAGAGCATCAGCACTGCCGTGGAGCTGCTTGAGCTCGTCGGGAGTGAGCGGAGGAGTTATCTCACGCTCGATACCGTGTCCGCCGACTACGCAGGGCAGGCTGAGACAGACATCGTCGATGCCGTATCTGCCCTTTGTGAGCGTGGAGACAGTGAGTATGCTGTGCGAATCGCGGAGGATAGTGTCGCAGATCTTGTTTACGGAGAGGGCGATAGCGTAGAAGGTCGCGCCCTTGCGCTTGATGACCTCAGCGCCCGCCTTGCGCACCTGCTCGACGATATCAGCGTTGTCGAACTTGCCGGGCTCGTCATCGTCGCCGGAGATGAACTTGAAGTAGTCGGACATGACCATTCCGCCGATGTTCGTGAGAGACCACGGTATCATCGAGGAGTCGCCGTGCTCGCCGAAAACGTATGCGTGGCAGCTCTGCGGGCTGAGTCCGACGTGCTCGGCGAGAGTCGAGCGGAGACGCGAGGTATCGAGGATAGTGCCCGAGCCTATGACCTGATTCGGCGAGAGGTCAGTGCACTGGAGTATAGCGTATGTAAGGATGTCAACGGGGTTGCTGACAACGACGTAGATAGCATCGGGGGCTATCTTCGCGATGTTCGGCATTACCTCCTTGATGATGTTGACGTTTGCCTGTGCGAGGTCGAGACGTGTCTGACCGGGCTTGCGGGCAAGTCCGAGGGTGACGACGATGATGTCGGAGCCTGCGGCGTCCTCGTAGGTGCCGCTCTTGATGTCGACATTGTGTGCGAAGGAGATACCCTGACGGATATCCATTGCCTCGCCCTCTGCCTTGTCGTCGTTGATGTCAACGAGGACGATGTCGGAGCAGGTGCCTGCGACTGTGAATGTGTATGCGACCGTAGCGCCGACGTTTCCGGCGCCGAGGATAGTTATTTTGCTTCCGTTGGGATTGTTGATATCGCTCATGATGAGAATACCTCCATTGAGAAAAAATATGATGATACTTCATTATACCACATTGCGACGAGAAATGCAAGGCTTTTTACAGATCCGAGTCATTTTTCGGGCAGGAGCGCGTATAAGGAAGAAAAAGTTATAATATTCACGTTTAACTGCATATTATTCAGCTGATTATGAATATTAATGCGCAAAATGAATATTTATTCAAATCCTCTTGACATTCGGGATAAAGGGCGTATAATAGAAGTATCACGAATACAGGCGCTCCGGCGCAGGAGGTAATATTTATGGCTAAAGATATCAAAAAGGTAGTACTCGCATACTCCGGCGGTCTCGACACTTCTATCATTATCCCGTGGCTCAAGGAGAACTACAATAACCCCGAGATAATCGCTGTTTCCGGCGACGTTGGTCAGGGCACTGAGCTCGACGGTCTCGAGGAGAAGGCTATCAAGACAGGCGCTTCCAAGCTCATCGTCGCTGACCTCAAGGAGGAGTTCATCCAGGACTACGTTTACCCCACAGTCCAGGCTGGCGCTATCTATGAGAACAGATATATGCTCGGTACATCGTTCGCACGTCCGATCATCGCAAAGAGAATCGCTGAGATCGCTCTCGCTGAGGGCGCTGACGCTATCTGCCACGGCTGCACCGGCAAGGGCAACGATCAGGT
>JAEELF010000031.1 GCA_016288815.1 Ruminococcus sp. | reverse complement strand
GCGAAGATACGCATGAGGTCGTCCTCTACGGAGAGGAAGAAGCAGCTCTCGCCCTCGTCGCCCTGACGTCCGGAACGTCCGCGGAGCTGGTTGTCGATACGTCTCGACTCATGGCGCTCTGTACCGAGGATATAGAGTCCGCCTGCCTCCTTGACAGCGACTGCCTTCTCCTTTACCTCAGCGTTGTACTTGTCGTAGAGCTCGCGGTAGAGCTTTCTTGCCTCGAGCACCTGCTGGTCGTCGGTGTCCGCGAAGCCGATAGCAGCAGTGATGAGCTCCTCGGGCATCTCGCGCTTTCTCAGCTCTGCCCTTGCGAGGAACTCAGCGTTACCGCCGAGCATGATATCGGTACCGCGTCCAGCCATGTTGGTGGCGATAGTAACGGCGCCGTACTTACCTGCCTGTGCAACGATCTCCGCTTCCTTAGCGTGCTGCTTGGCGTTGAGGACCTCGTGCTTGATGCCCTTGCGCTTGAGCATTGCGGAGAGCAGCTCGGATTTCTCGATAGATACCGTACCGACGAGGATAGGCTGACCTTTCTCGTGGCACCTGATGATCTGCTCGATGATAGCTGCGTACTTACCCTTCTCGGAGCTGTATACCTGATCGTTGTGGTCGATACGGATGACGGGCTTGTTTGTCGGGATAGAGATAACGTCGAGCTTGTAGATCTCCTTGAACTCGTCCTCTTCGGTCATAGCGGTACCGGTCATGCCGGAGAGCTTGGTGTAGAGACGGAAGAAGTTCTGGAAGGTGATAGTAGCGAGGGTCTTGGACTCGCGGGCGATCTTTACGCCCTCCTTAGCCTCGATAGCCTGGTGCAGACCGTCATTGAAGCGGCGTCCGAGCATGAGACGTCCCGTGAACTCGTCAACGATGATGACCTCGCCGTCCTTGACAACGTAGTCGATATCAGCCTTCATTACGCCGTTAGCCTTGAGTGCCTGATTGATGTGGTGGAGAAGTGTCATATTCTCGGGATCCATGAGGTTCTCGACATTGAATGCGTTCTCCGCCTTCTTAACGCCGCGCTGGGTGATAGT
Organism: Ruminococcus sp.; assembly: GCA_016288815.1. Classification (GTDB taxonomy): domain Bacteria; phylum Bacillota; class Clostridia; order Oscillospirales; family Ruminococcaceae; genus Ruminococcus. The sequence continues at coordinate 19,982 of JAEELF010000031.1, read as the reverse complement.
CGCAGTCTTAGCCTTTTCGTCGATTATGTAGTCAGCAGTTTCGTTGAGAGCGTCCTGATCCGCCTTGTCGTCCATTTCAACGACAGTGGTGGAGGTGAGTGTCTTTGCGAAACGGTCAACGATAGAATAGAGCTCCGTGGACTTGTCGCCGCGTCCGGAGATGATGAGCGGGGTACGCGCCTCGTCGATGAGGATAGAGTCCACCTCGTCCACGATAGCGAAGTTAGGCTCACGCTGAACGCGCTCCTCCTTGTGGGTTACCATGTTGTCGCGGAGGTAGTCGAAGCCGAGCTCGTTGTTGGTGCCGTATGTTACGTCGCAGGCATAAGCCTCGCGGCGCTGGGTGTTGTTGAGACCGTGGAGGATACAGCCGACTGTAAGTCCGAGCCAGCGGAGCACCTTGCCCATTTCCTCAGCCTGGGTCTTTGCAAGGTAGTCGTTTACAGTTACGACGTGAACGCCCTTGCCGGAGAGCGCATTGAGGTAGGAAGCCACGCACGCAACGAGGGTCTTTCCTTCACCGGTCTTCATCTCGGCGATACGTCCCTGGTGGAGAACTATCGCACCGATGATCTGTACGGGATAGGGCTTCTTCTCGAGGACGCGCCATGCAGCCTCACGGACTGTGGCAAGCGCCTCGGGCATGATATCGTCGAGGGTCTCGCCCTCCTCGAGCCTGTCCTTGAATTCCTGAGTCTTAGCCTTGAGGTCGGCGTCTGACATCGCCTGATATTCCTCGTCGAGTGCAAGTACTTTATTTTTAATAGGGTCGATGCGCTTGAGCTCTCTGTTGCTGTACGCCAACGGACCGAAAACGTTCTTGAATAAACCCATTTGTTTACCGCCTTTACATTTTTTCTTGCCGAAAATAATCTGTGCATGATTACACATATTAATATTTTACATCAAATGCAGGGGTTTGTCAATACCTTCAATGAAGAAAAGATAGTCCGGCTGGATATGCCGGCTGCATGGTGCGTCATCTGATAAAAATATAACGAAGAAATTTCTCTCCAAACACTTGACAAATCATCCCCGATGTGCTAAAATAACTCCGTAAACCGTTGAAGCGGAGATAAAGGTGATGATGCTTCCACAGAGAGCCCGCGGTGCTGAGAGCGGGTGAAAAACAAGTCATCAAATGGACCGCCGAGGGTGCAGTCAAACGTTGGGTATGCAGGGAGAGCAGTTGGACGGTACGTTTTGTACGCCGGGTCTTTCCTGACATATCATCGGAGTATTCTGCAACGCTGTGACGAGCGTTATCCGTCAGGGATATGCTAGTATCCTGCAAAGCGCCCGGAGTTCCGGGAATCAAGGTGGTACCGCGGATTAGTTTATTCGTCCTTGACAGAATGATGATTCTGTCGGGGCTTTTTTATTATCCCGACAGCAGAAAGAGGTGCTTTTTTATGAAATTCATGCCCGACTTCCAGACCGTTTGTGACGTCGCCAAGACCGGACAGTACGACATCCTCCCCGTGAGCTGTGAGATACTTTCCGACATATGCACGCCGATAGAGGCGATAATGACGCTCAAATCGGTCTCCAACCACTGCTATATGCTCGAATCCGTCGCCGAAAAGGAGAAGTGGGGACGCTACACCTTCCTCGGCTTCGACCCCAAGACCCAGATAGTCTGCGCCGGCGAGGACATCGAGATCGGCGATCTCCGCTTCAAGACCAATGACCCCAGCGAGCAGATCCGTCAGATACTCTCCAAGCACAGGAGCCCTAAATTCGACTACCTCCCGCCGTTCACGGGCGGTCTCGTGGGCTACTTCTCCTATGACTTTCTCTCCTACTCGGAGCCTACCCTCCGTATCCCCACCGAGGACACGGACTGCTTCAAGGACGTTGACCTCATGCTGTTCGACAAGGTCATCGCATTCGACAATTTCCGTCAGAAGCTCATACTCATCGCGAATATGCCCCTCGACGACCCCGAGACCGGCTACAACAAGGCCAAGCTCGAGCTCCAGCAGCTCGCTGACCTCCTCCGCAGCGGCGAACGCCGCAAGGAGCCTGCCGGTCACCTCACCAGCGAGGTCACTCCCCTGTTCGGCAAGGAGCAGTACTGCGAGATGGTCGAGAAGGCAAAGCAGCATATCCGCGAGGGCGACATATTCCAGATAGTCCTCTCGAACCGTCTCAGCGCGGGCTTTGAGGGAAGTCTCCTCAATACCTACCGCGTGCTGAGGACCATTAATCCCTCGCCGTATATGTTCTATTTTTCGGGGACTGACGTCGAGATAGCGGGCGCTTCGCCGGAGACTCTCGTCAAGCTCGAAGACGGCGTGCTCCACACCTTCCCCCTTGCGGGAACGCGTCCCCGCGGCAAGACCGACGAGGAGGACAAGGCTCTCGAGGCTGACCTCCTTGCAGACGAAAAGGAGCTCGCTGAGCACAATATGCTCGTTGACCTCGGACGCAACGACCTCGGCAGGATAAGCAAGTTCGGCACGGTTGAGGTCGAGAAGCTCCACAGTATCGAGCGATACTCGCACGTCATGCACATCGGCTCGACCGTGCGCGGCGAGATACGCGACGACAAGGACGGTCTCGATGCAGTGAGCGCGGTGCTCCCGGCAGGAACTCTCTCCGGTGCGCCCAAGATACGCGCCTGCCAGCTCATCGCGGAGCTCGAGAACAACAAGCGCGGCATCTACGGCGGCGCGATCGGCTACATCGACTTCACCGGCAACCTCGACACCTGCATCGCGATACGCATCGCCTACAAGAAAAACGGCAAGGTGTTCGTCCGCAGCGGCGCGGGGATAGTTGCAGACTCCATCCCCGAGAAGGAGCACCAGGAGTGCCTTAACAAGGCGGCAGCGGTCATCAACGCTCTTAAAATGGCAGAGGAGGCAGACTCATGATACTTCTCATCGACAACTACGACAGCTTTTCATACAATCTCTATCAGCTCATCGGCGAGATAGAGCCCGATATCAAGGTCATTCGCAATGACGAGATGACCGTTGCGGAGATAGAGCAGCTCGCTCCTGACCGCATTATCCTCTCGCCCGGTCCGGGACGTCCCGAGGACGCGGGCATAATAATCGAGGCAGCAAAGACAGTCTGCCGGAAGATCCCCACGCTCGGCGTGTGCCTCGGTCATCAGGCGATATGCGCAGCTTACGGTGCGACAGTCACCTACGCAAAGCAGCTCATGCACGGAAAGCAGTCCGTTGTATCGTTCATCGGTGACTGCCCGCTGTTCCGCGGCATAGGTGCGGAAGCTCCCGTGGCAAGATACCATTCTCTCGCGGCTGACCCCGCCACCCTCCCCGACTGCCTTGAGGTAACTGCCATCACCAAGGATGGCGAGGTCATGGCTGTTCAGCATAAGGAATATCCCATATACGGAGTGCAGTTCCACCCGGAGTCGATAATGACTCCTGACGGAAGGACAATGCTCAGAAACTTCATCGAGACTAAATAACGGAGGTAATCACAATGATAAAAGAAGCTATAGTAAAGATCGTTGACAAGCAGGATCTCACCTACGATGAGGCATATACCGTCATCAGCGAGATAATGTCCGGAAACACCACGCCCACCCAGAACGCTGCGTTCCTCGCGGCGCTCTCCACCAAGAGCACAAAGGCTGAGACTATCGACGAGATAACCGGCTGCGCTGCTGCAATGCGCGACGCTGCCACGAAGTTCGAGTCCGACCTCGACCTCTTCGAGATAGTCGGCACAGGCGGCGACAACGCCCATAGCTTCAACATCTCGACTACATCTGCGTTCATAATCGCAGCAGCCGGCATTCCCGTTGCAAAGCACGGCAACCGCGCAGCTTCCTCACTCAGCGGCACCGCTGACTGCCTCGAAGCGCTCGGCATGAACATCTCCCTCGAGCCCGAGAAATGCCGCGAGCTCATCGCCAAGGCTGGCTTCTGCTTCTTCTTCGCGCAGAAGTACCACACCTCCATGAAGTACGTCGGACCTATCCGCAAGGAGCTCGGTATCCGCACGGTATTCAATATCCTCGGGCCTCTCACCAACCCCGCTTACCCGAAGTTCCACCTCCTCGGCGTGTACGACCGTCTCCTCCTCGAGCCGGTTGCTGAGGTACTGATGAAGCTCGGCTCGCAGCGCGGAATGGTAGTATTCGGCACCGACAAGCTCGACGAGATCTCCCTCAGCGCTCCGACTACTGTCTGCGAGTACAAGGACGGCTGGATGAAGAACTACGAGATCACTCCCGAGCAGTTCGGCTTCGAGCGCTGCACCAAGGACGACCTCCTCGGCGGCACTCCCGCAGAGAACGCTGAGATCACCAAGGGTATCCTCAGCGGCGAGATAAAGGGGCACAAGCGCAATGCTGTCCTCATGAACGCCGGCGCTGCTATCTACATCGGCGGCAAGGCTGAGTCCATAGCTGACGGCATAAAGCTCGCGGCTGAGCTCATCGACTCCGGCAAGGCTACCGAGGTCATGAACAAGGTCATCGAGCTTTCCAACAGCTGAGGTGCAGCAAATGACGATACTTGACAAGCTCGCTGACCATGCGCGTGAGCGCGTAGCGGCGGCAAAAATAAAGCTCCCGTACAGCGACGTGAAGCGTCTCGCACTGGAGCTCCCCAAGGGCGGGTTCGAGTTCGAGAAAGCCCTCGCAGGGGACGACATCGCGTTCATCTGCGAGTGCAAGAAAGCATCGCCGTCCAAGGGCGTGATAGCGGAGGACTTCCCCTATCTCGACATCGCGAAGGACTACGAAAAAGCCGGCGCGGACTGCATTTCCGTCCTGACCGAGCCCAAGTGGTTCCTCGGCAGCGACGAATACCTCCGCGAGATAGCACAGGCGGTGTCTATCCCCTGCATACGCAAGGATTTCACCGTGGACGACTACATGATATACGAGGCGAAGCTGCTCGGCGCGAAGGCTGTGCTGCTCATCTGCTCGATACTTGACAGCGCTCAGATACGCGAGTACATCGGCGTGTGCGACGAGCTCGGGCTGTCCGCACTGGTCGAGGCTCACGACGAGCGCGAGGTCGGCATGGCGGCTGAGTGCGGGGCGCGCATAATAGGCGTGAACAACCGCAACCTTGCCGATTTTACGGTCGATACAGGCAACAGCAGCCGCATGAGGTCGCTGATACCGGAGGGCGTGCTGTTCGTATCGGAGAGCGGAGTGAAGTCCGCGGAGGACATTGCTGAGCTGCGCAGGATAGGCGCGGACGCCGTGCTCATCGGCGAGACGCTCATGCGTGCAGCTGACAAGTCCGCAAAGCTCGCCGAGCTGAAAGGGAAAGCATGACTAAGATAAAGCTGTGCGGCATGACCAAGCCCGAAAACATCATCTGTCTGAACCGTATAAAGCCCGATTTTGCGGGGTTTGTGTTCGCAGAGAAGAGCAAACGATACGTCACCCGCGAGACCGCGCGGGAGCTCTCGCTCATGCTTGATGAAAGTATTACTCCAGTGGGCGTGTTCGTGGATTCACCAGCAGAGGAGATCGAAGAGCTGTTCCGCGAGGGCACAATTAAAATGGCGCAGCTCCACGGTCACGAGCCCGACGAGCTTATCATCCGCTTACAGGAGGCCGGGATACCGGTCATACGCGCATTCAAAGTAAGAAGTGCTGAGGACATCGAAGCGGCAAGGCGCTCCCCTGCCGACTGGGTGCTCCTCGATTCGGGCGCCGGCTCGGGCGAGACGTTCGACTGGTCGCTTATACAGACGATAGACCGCCCGTACTTCCTCGCGGGAGGGCTCACTCCCGGGAACGTCAGGGGTGCAGTCGAGGCGCTTCACCCATACGCTGTGGATGCGAGCTCCTCGCTCGAGACGGACGGTCAGAAAGACGAAAAGAAAATGGCTGACTTCGTGAACGAGGTCAGGGATATCTGATATGGACTACATCGAAAGCTATTACAACAGCTTCAGCGAGGACGAGCGGCTGTCCCCGCAGCACGGTCAGGTCGAATACATCACGACGATGAAGTATATACATGAGTACCTGAACGGCAGAAAAAGCGCAAAGATCATCGAGATCGGCGCTGGCACGGGAAGATACAGCATCGCTCTCGCGCGGGAGGGACATTCCGTCACGGCGGTGGAGCGTGTCGGGCACAACCTTGACGTCCTGAAAAGCAAGCTGACAGGCAGCGAACCGCTCGAAGCCGTTCAGGGAAACGCCCTTGACCTGTCGCGGTTCGGCGACGGTACATTCGACCTCACGCTGGTGCTCGGACCTATGTATCACCTGTATACAAAGCAGGACAAGCTCAGGGCGCTGTCCGAGGCAGTGCGCATCACGAAGCAGGGCGGCATCATCATGGTCGCCTACTGCATGAACGAGCCCGTCATAATACGCTACGTTTTCGGGAAGGACAACCTGCGGGAAACGTCGGACATGATAGACGCTGACTGGCACTGCAAGAGCACTCCCAAGGAGCTGTTCGAGCTCGTCCGCACCGAAGACATCGCAGAGCTCAACAGTGAGCTCCCTGTGACGCGGCTGAAGCTCATCGCTTCGGACGGCGCTGCCAACTACATGAGAGACAGGATAGATGAAATGGACGGGTATACCTTCGGCAAGTGGGTGGAATACCACCTCGCGACCTGCGAAAGACAGGACATCATCGGTATCTCAGACCATACACTGGATATTCTCCGGAAGGATCAAAAGTAACGAAAGGAAAGATAATATGTCACAGTCAAAAGGCAGATTCGGCATACACGGCGGACAGTATATCCCTGAAACGCTGATGAATGCTGTCATAGAGCTTGAAGAAGCCTATGAGCACTACAAGAACGACCCCGATTTCAACCGCGAGCTCACTGAGCTCCTCAATAACTACGCGGGACGTCCGTCACTGCTCTACTACGCAGACAAGATGACCCGCGACCTCGGCGGCGCAAAGATATATCTCAAGCGCGAGGACCTCAACCACACAGGCTCCCACAAGATCAACAACGTGCTCGGTCAGGCTCTGCTCGCCAAGAAAATGGGCAAGACCCGTCTCATCGCGGAGACCGGCGCTGGTCAGCACGGAGTTGCGACTGCTACCGCTGCGGCACTGCTTGGCATGGAGTGCGTGGTATTCATGGGCGCGGAGGACACAAAGCGTCAGGCGCTCAACGTTTACCGCATGAAGCTGCTCGGCTCGGACGTTATCCCTGTCAAATCCGGAACTGCGACCCTCAAGGACGCTGTCTCCGAGGCTATGCGTGAGTGGACATCGCGTATCGACGACACTCACTACTGTCTCGGCTCGGTAATGGGTCCCCACCCTTTCCCGACTATCGTCCGCGATTTTCAGGCGGTCATCTCGCGTGAGTCGAGAGCTCAGATACTCGAGGCTGAGGGACGTCTCCCCGACGCTGTCATCGCCTGCGTGGGCGGCGGCTCCAACGCTATCGGCAGCTTCTACCACTATATCCCCGACGAGGGAGTGCGTCTCATCGGCTGTGAGGCTGCGGGACGCGGCATAGACACCTTTGAGACGGCTGCAACGGTCAACACCGGACGTATCGGCATTTTCCACGGCATGAAGTCCTACTTCTGCCAGGACGAGTACGGTCAGATAGCTCCCGTTTACTCCATTTCCGCAGGACTTGACTACCCGGGCGTAGGTCCTGAGCACGCTCACCTCCATGACATCGGACGTGCGGAGTACGTTCCCGTGACCGACGATGAGGCAGTCAACGCATTCGAGTACCTCTCCCGCACGGAGGGCATAATCCCCGCGATCGAGTCCGCGCACGCTGTTGCTTACGCGATGAAGCTCGCGCCGACTATGGACAAGGACAAGCTGATAATAATCACTATCTCCGGACGCGGCGACAAGGACTGCGCAGCTATCGCGAGATACAGAGGGGAGGATATCTATGAGTAATATAAGGAGCGCTTTTGCAAACGGCAAGGCATTTATCCCGTTCATAACCTGCGGTGACCCCGACATTGAGACCACCGAAAAGGTCATTCGCGCGGCAGCTGAAAACGGCGCTGACCTCATCGAGATCGGTATCCCGTTCTCCGACCCGACCGCAGAGGGCCCCGTCATTCAGGGAGCGAATATCCGCGCTCTCGCGGGCGGCGTGACCACAGACAAGGTCTTCGAGATGGTTGCAAGGCTCCGCAGGGACGTAAAGATACCTATGGTCTTCATGACATACGCGAACGTCGTTTTCTCCTACGACGCGGAGCGCTTCATGGCGCGCTGCTGCGAGACCGGTATCGGCGGTATCATTCTCCCCGACCTTCCCTTTGAGGAGAAGGAGGAGTTCTCCGCTGTTGCGAAGCAGTACGGTATCGACCTCATCTCGCTCATCGCACCGACCTCCGCTCAGCGTATCGCGATGATCGCAAAGGAGGCTGAGGGATTCATCTACGTCGTTTCGAGCCTCGGCGTTACCGGTATGCGCAGCGAGATCTCGACCAATATCGCGGACATCGTCAGGGTCATACGCGAGAACACGGACGTGCCATGTGCAGTGGGCTTCGGCATCTCACGTCCCGACCAGGCAAAGGCTATGGCAGCTGCTTCGGACGGCGCGATAGTCGGCTCGGCGGTGATACGCATTCTCGAGCAGTACGGCAGGGACGCTGCTCCCCACGTCGGCGAGTACGTCAAGGAAATGAAAGCTGCCGTAATGTCGGCTGAATAAGAACGGACCTGCTTTAGTCCGAATATAAAAAAAGCTGCTCACCGGGGAAAGTTTCCTGATGAGCAGCTTTTTATGCTGGGTGTTTTTATCTGATCGCTGCGAAAGCGCCGTCGAGGGCTGCAATGAGGTCGTCGATGTGCTCTGTGCCTATCGACAGACGAATGGTGTTGGGCTTGATACCCTGCTCTGCGAGCTCGCTCTCGGTGAGCTGTGAGTGAGTAGTCGAAGCGGGGTGGATAACGAGGGACTTCACGTCCGCAACGTTCGCGAGCAGCGAGAAGATAGCGAGGTTGTCGATGAACTTCTTGGCGTCGTCCTCAGTGCCCTTGATATCGAAAGTGAAAATGCTGCCGCCGCCGTTCGGGAAGTACTTTAAGTATACGTCGTGGCTCGGCTCGGAGCTGAGGGACGGGTGGTGAACAGCCTCTACCTGCGGGTGCTTTGCGAGGTACTCAACTATCGCCTTCGCGTTGGAGGTATGGCGCTCCACGCGGAGGGACAGGGTCTCAAGTCCCTGTAAGAAAATGAATGCATGGAACGGTGAGAGCGTAGCGCCCGTGTCGCGGAGAAGTATCGCGCGGATATATGTCACGAATGCTGCTGCGCCGGCTGCTGCTGTGAAGCTGACACCGTGATAGCTCGGGTTGGGCTCGGATATCCACGGGTAGCTGCCGGACTTAGCCCAGTCGAAGTTGCCGCTGTCGATGATGACGCCGCCGATAGCTGTACCGTGTCCGCCGATGAACTTGGTCGCGGAGTGTACAACGATGTCCGCGCCGTACTCAACAGGACGAACCAGATACGGTGTTGCGAAGGTGTTATCCACAACGAGCGGGATATTGTGCGCGTGAGCTATCTTGGCTATCTTCTCGATGTCGATAGCGTTGGAGTTCGGGTTGCCGAGGGTCTCGATGTAGAGAGCCTTGGTGTTGGCGTCGATAGCAGCCTCAAAGGAGCCCTCAACGTCCGGGTCAGCAAACTTTGTCGTTATGCCGTAGAGCGGGAGGGTGTGTGCGAGGAGGTTGTATGTACCGCCGTAGATAGTCTTGGAAGCGACGATGTTCTCACCAGCCTTGGCGAGCGCCTGGATGGTGTATGTTATAGCTGCTGCGCCCGAAGCTGTAGCAAGGGCTGCAACGCCTCCCTCAAGGGCTGCGATACGCTTCTCGAAAACGTCCTGTGTGGTGTTTGTGAGTCTGCCGTAGATATTGCCGGCATCTCTCAGACCGAAGCGGTCAGCTGCGTGCTGGGAGTCATGGAAAACGTAAGATGTAGTCGCGTAGATCGGTACTGCTCTTGCGTCTGTAGCGGGGTCTGCCTGCTCCTGTCCAACGTGGAGCTGAAGTGTCTCGAAATGTAATTTATTGTTAGCCATTGTGATTTCCTCCTGAAAATTCATATTTATTATAGTTTAGGTATCGGGTTTGTGTTCATGTGTTATCTTTAGCAGCAGCACATTCGGTCCGTTCCTCTGATTATCGAACGGAGACGGTACAGTGTATTCTGTCGTGACATTTGTATCTCTCCTCATGTCTTAGTATGCCTATATTATACATCGGTTTACTGTAATTGTCAATACCTATTTTTCTATTCCCGGTAATAGACTGAGGCTATAACAAAAAACAGCCCCGGTCATCTGCCGACCGGCGCTGCTGTATCCATAATGTCCAACGTAAAAAAAAACCGCCGCACTTCAAGTACAGCGGGTATTTATACTTTTAATTGTGAGGCAGGGTCACACGATAGTCTCAAGGCGTATCGTGTTCGTATTGCCTGATCTGCCGTTGGTCTGTCCGCCCGTGAGGATAACGTTGTCCCCGCCGGTCAGACCGAAAATCTGCTTTGCTTTCTGCATTGCGTGGTAGAACACGACATCGACGGAGTTGAACTCCTCGCTCAGCACGGGGGTCACTCCCCAGCTGAGGTTGAGCTTGCGCCACGCCTTCATCGAGGTCGTCATGCCGATTATGTCCACAGGCGGTCTGAAGCGGCTCACCATCCGCACCGTCACGCCCGAGAGCGAGCTGATGACGATGCCCTTTGCCTTGGTGTCGATAGCCATTGCGCAGGTCGCGTGGGAGACGGCGTCGATGTTGTTCTTTATCGAGTACTCAGTGGTCGCGAACAGCTTGCGGTAGTCGATCGCGAGCTCGGTGCTCTCAGCTATCTCAGCCATGTTCCTTACCGCTGCGACCGGGTACTTTCCGGAGGCAGTCTCGCCCGAGAGCATTATCGCGGACGAGCCGTCATACACGGCATTCGCGACGTCAGATATCTCGGCTCTGGTCGGGCGGGGCTTCTCTATCATTGACTCGAGCATCTCGGTCGCGGTGATGACGCGCTTGCCGAGCAGTCTGCACTTCCTGATGAGATACTTCTGTATGGAGGGCACCTCCACGAAGGGTATCTCCACGCCGAGGTCGCCGCGCGCTACCATTATGCCGTCTGCGATCTCGCATATCTCGTCGATATGGTCAACGCCGGAGCGATTCTCGATCTTCGCGATTATGTCGATGTCCTCGCCGCCGTTCGCGTTCAGGAATTCCCGCAGTGCAGCGACGTCCTCCCTCGTGGAGACGAACGAAGCCGCCACGAAATCTATCCCATTCTTTATTCCGAAGAGGAGGTCTTCCTTGTCCTGCTCGCTGAGGTAATCACCCTGCAGGACGTGGTTCGGGAAGTTCATGCTCTTGCGGTCGGACATCTCTCCGCCGACGATAACGTCGCAGCAGACCGTGTTCCCGCTGATGCTCTTTACCCTGAACGAGAGCAGTCCGTTGTTCACGAGTATTATGTCCCCCACTGTGACCTCGTTCGCGAGGTTCTTGTAGCTGACCGACACGCGCTCGTTATCGCCCTCGCATTCATCGGACGTGAACGAGAAGGTATCGCCGTCGTTGAGGAATATCTTGTGGTCACGGAACGTCTTTATCCTGTACTCAGGACCCTTGGTGTCAAGCATTATAGCTATCGGGAGCGATAGCTCATCGCGGACCTTCTTTATCAGATCTATCTTGGTCTGGTGCTGCTCATGGGTGCCGTGGGAGAAGTTCAGCCTTGCGACGTTCATTCCCGCGGCGCACATCTCGCGGAGGGTATCCTCCTGCTCGCTCGCCGGCCCTATCGTACAGATTATCTTAGTTTTTCTCATTTATCATTACCTCTTTATATGTTGCGCTGCCGGGGACGTTCAGCACCTCCGACATACAAATAAAGTATACCACACCCCGCATGAAAAGTCAATCCGCCCCAGGGAGCCGAAAAATTCATTCTGAAAAAAATGAAAAAAGTACTTGACAAATGCATTTTCGTGTGATATAATCTCAACATAAGCTATGAGGAAGACAAGCAGAGTGTTGCCAATGTCTGCAGAGAGCCGGCGGGCGGTGTGAGCCGGTGATATGCAATGCGATGTATCCCTTCTGAGCCGGAATGCTGAAAGCTGTCAGTAAGCGTTCCCGTGAGTCTGCGTTAATGAATAGGGCTTGCTGGAGTCTGAAGTGGTGTTACGCAATAGCGGCACAATTTGAGTGGTACCGCGGGTATTGATGATCAATGCTCGTCTCAAAGATTTTTCTTTGAGACGGGCTTTTTTATTTTTATTTTTGTAAAGGAGAGATAATTATGAGCGATATGACGAGATCGCAGAACGCAGAAGTTAAGATCAGAGAGGTCGCGGAGAGAATTATGCGCCTGCGCGAGGATCTCGGCATTTCAGCCGAGGAGATGGCTGCACTCACCGGGAACTCCGTCGAGGACTACCTGAAGCTCGAAGCCGGCGAGAAGGACTTCAGCTTTACCTTCATCTACAAGTGCGCGAACAGGTTCAACGTCGAGATAACCGAGCTCATGGAGGGCAGCAGCCCTGAGCTGAGCGGATACACAGTCACAAGAAAGGGCGAGGGCGTCCCGATCGTCCGCAGGCAGGGCTTCGTCTACAACCGCCTTGCATCACGCTTCAAGAACAAGACAGTGGAGCCTTTCCACGTCGTTATCCCCTACTCCGAGGACGCGCTCTCGAAGCCGCTTCATATGTCCAGCCACGCAGGTCAGGAAATGGACATCGTCCTCAAGGGCACGCTCCGCATGACAGTCGGCTCCCACACCGAGATACTCCACGAGGGCGACTCTATCTACTACGACAGCTCCATGCCGCACGACGAGGTCGCGCTCGGCGGCGAGGACTGCGAGATCTACGCATTCGTAATGGCTCCCCGCGGCACGACGGGTATGTCCGAGTACCGCGAGCACGTCGCTGAACACCACCTCACAAACGTTGACAAGGCTGGTCTCCTCCACCCGATCTCCGAGAAGTTCGTCAAGTGCGAGACCAACGAGGAGGGCGTACTCAGTGCTGTCCACTTCGAGAACAAGGATAAGTTCAACTTCGCATACGACATCGTGGACGCTATGGCTGAGAAATGTCCCGACAAGACAGCGATGATATACGTCGATGTTGACCACAACGAGCGCCGCTTCACGTTCAAGGACATCAAAAAGTACTCCTGCCAGACCGCGAATTACTTCAAGTCGCTCGGCATAAAGAAGGGCGACCGCGTAATGCTCGTCCTCAAGCGCCACTACCAGTTCTGGTTCTCGATCGTAGCTCTGCACCGTATCGGCGCGCTCGTTATCCCGGCGTCGAATATGCTCAAGAAGCACGATTTCGAGTACCGCTTCAATTCCGCTGAGGTCTCGGCTATCGTCTGCACTTCCGACGGCGATGTTGCCTCTGAGGTAGACCTCGCCTGCGCCGCTTCTCCGTCGCTCAGGACAAAGATACTCGTAAACGGTCAGCGTGAGGGCTGGCACGATTTCAACGAGGAGCTCCCCGCCTACAGCACGCACTTCGAGCGCACTGCCGACACTCCCTGCGGAACTGACCCCATGCTCATCTTCTTCAGCTCGGGCACGTCCGGCAACCCCAAGCTCGTTCTCCACAGCTACCAGTACCCGCTCGGACACTACGTCACTGCGCGCTACTGGCAGAACGCCGACCCCAACGGTCTGCACTTCACTATATCCGACACCGGCTGGGGCAAAGCTCTCTGGGGCAAGCTCTACGGTCAGTGGATGTGCGAGGCAGCGGTGTTCGTCTATGACTTCGACCGCTTCCACGCAGATGATATCCTCCCGATGTTCAAGAAGTACAACGTTACTTCATTCTGCGCGCCGCCTACCATGTACCGCTTCTTCATCAAGGAGGATCTCTCCAAGTACGACCTCTCTTCGCTGAAATACGCCTGCATCGCGGGCGAAGCGCTCAACCCCGAAGTCTTCCACCAGTTCTACAAGGCAACGGGAATAAAGCTCATGGAGGGCTTCGGTCAGACCGAGACCACCCTCTCTATCGCAAACGTTGTCGGAATGGAGCCCAAGCCCGGCAGCATGGGCAAGCCCAACCCGCAGTACGACGTTCAGGTGCTCCTCCCGGACGGTACTCCCGCAGGTGTCGGCGAGACCGGCGAGATCTGCATAAAGCTCAAGGAAGAGGGCGTCCCCGGACTCGCTCTCTGCTACTATGGTGACGAGGAGAACACTGCCGAGACATGGCGCGAGGGCTACTACCACACCGGCGATACCGCGTGGGTGGACGAGGACGGCTACTTCTGGTATGTCGGACGTGTTGACGACGTTATCAAGTCGTCGGGCTACCGCATCGGGCCTTTCGAGATCGAGAGCGTGCTCATGGAGCTTCCCTATGTCCTCGAATGTGCAGTCACAGGCGTTCCGGACGAGATACGCGGTCAGGTGGTAAAGGCTACAATCGTCCTGACCAAGGACAAGACCCCGTCCGACGAGCTGGTTGCCGAGATCAAGGAGTACGTCAAGGAGCATACCGCTCCATACAAGTACCCCCGCGTCGTTGAGTTCGTTCCCGAGCTTCCCAAGACAGTCGGCAGCGGAAAGATCCGCCGTGCGGCTATCCGCGAAATGGACAAGGCAAAATATCAGAAATAAAAAAAACAGGGACTTCATAGGGCGCTGCTCTTAGCGGAACAAATGACAAAACAAACTGAATAGGAAGAAAAAGCGCTACTTATTGATTAAGTAGCGCTTTATCATTACAGCTTCGTAATAATTCTGTTTTTCAGAGTGAATTCAAGCAAGAAATTATGAGACACTCCGTTTTCAAGAACAACTTTTATAATATGATTGTTTTTTTCTTTTGAAATTTTAATTATTGTACCAACACCAAACGTTTTATGGATAATTTTTGTTCCAACTGAGAAATCTGAAGCATCATATTTTTTATTGGTTATTCCTGCGGATTCTATTGAGTTATGAGCAATGGTCTGTTCCTTTATGTCAAAAGGCTTGTAATACTTAATTATCTTGTTTTTAGTTATAGTATTTACAACAGCATCAAGGAAAGCTTCTTTATTTGGTACATTAACTTCAAATGCTTTGTTATTTCGTGTATTCCAAAGAATTCCTTTTTCAAGTCCAAGTGCGACAATATAACAGGCGCATTGCAAAAAATGTTCATGAGAGAGCTCAGAAACAAACTTCAACTCATAAACAATATTGTCTTTAACAACATCTGCGTATCCTCTTGCAGAAAAAGCACGTAAGCCCTCTTTTTCATCAGCTATGTCAATATAACAACCGACCTGAACCTCTTCATCTCTTTTTAATCTTGTATATAGTCTATCAGCAATCAGATTCTCCGATTCTTTAGTCACAAAAGGTAATTCAACCTGAGAACGGTATCGTTCTTGATTAGTTTCAAGTGAAACAAAAAACAGTATCTTCGATTCTAAATCCAATTTTTTAACTTTGTCATCCCATAAATCTTTTTTATCAGGATGAAGGATCATATACAATTCAATATCCTTATCAATATCATATTGATCAAAGTACATTGTTTCTTGATAGATGCCAATGCATGGAGAAAGGTCTATCATTCCATCACTTTTCTTAACTTCAATTTCATCATTATCCAATATAGGAAGTGGTTTGCAGTCTAATAAAGAAAAACATTTTTCTATATCTTCTCTATATTTAAAATCAAACATTGCAGATATATCCATATCAACCATTTTAAGGTTTTCATCAACTGGAGTTGACAATGTTGATTCAGAAAGCATAGCTTCATTACTATCAACAAAAATAATTCTTTCTTTACCACGACTTGCAGCTACGCAAAAAATATTACGCAGTATTTCATAAGATTGCTGTGGCTTAGCAACCCTTAATTGCCAATAGCTTTCTGTATAATCAAACACAACACAGATCTTCCTTTCGAGGCCTTTGCTACTATCAAATGTTGTAAAAATTGCTGTTTTATCAGAAGGTTGGGTAGTTCCGAGAGAATCGTTCTCGGAGATACTTGCGTAAACGGTAGCCTTATTGAATATATCAGAATGGTCTGCTTCTAATTTGTTTAGAGTTCTCGAGAGAGCACCATTTCTTGAACCTAAGCATAAAATATCTTTTGGATCTTGTTCAGCTAAGAAATCAACTATTCTATCTGCACTCATATTCTCTACAACACATTGAGAATTAACTCCGATTATTTTCTTTTGCCAGATTCTACCAAGTTCAGCGGCTAAATTTTCAGATAAACGAAAACATTTTGTAAATTCAAGTTTTAAATGATTACTGAGAAACTGATTGATAAATTCTGATACTTTCAAGTTTGTTTTATCATATATTTTTTGCTGCATATCTCCAACAGCAATTAGCTGCATTCGTGGATTTGTGGATTTAATGTACTCCAACATTTCAGCAAACTCGGTTTCTATGTCTTGATATTCGTCAATAATCAGCACATCATATTTATATAACTGTGGCTTATTTTCATTGAACAAGCTAATCATATCATTTACACCAGCATTTATGCCTATTCTCTTCAAGCACATAAATGCAAAGCCGTGATAATTTGTAACAGTTGCATTCTTTACTTTTATTTTTGTTTTGGCGTCAATTTTTAATAGCTTGTTATATGTAAGGTAAAGAATTTTTTTATCCTTTGGAAGTTTTCCACATAGTAATTGAATAGCAGTTGTTTTTCCGCTTCCAATGCATGCATCTACAAGGATATTATGTCCTTCAAGTGCCTTGTTAACAAAATATTCCTGTTCATCAGAAAGCGAAATACCTTGATTATTTTTCATAGTTTGTCCTCTTTTTATTCGTTGGCTTCACTAAAGTATTTTTCATTATATGGCATTTGAAATACCATCTCGCCATAAAGCTTAAAGGTAACGGCTATAGAATAAAGGTCAGCTGTAATTAATCTGACTTCGGTAACAACTCCTTTACCGTAATCAATATGTATAACATTGTCTCCAAGTGAATATTTTAAAGTGTTTTTTGCTACAGAAGTTGCAGCTCTTTTTTTGATTTAGCTTCTATTGTACTTTTTCTTTTACTGTGTGAAATTCCCGAAATTTTTGAATATCTTGGATCGTTTTTATACTTGTCAACTTCATCAAGAATCTTTTTACGATCATTATGCTCATTAACATATAATTCGTTAGAAGTCTTATGTTTATTGCAAATGCGTTTCTCTTTTTTTGCGTTGATTTGAGCATGAGCATATCCATCAAGTCCATAACTCAATAATTCCATTATTTTCAATTCATCAATTGCATCATAAATTGCATTGTGTTTTTCATAATAACGTGAACCTGAAAGTAATCTCATAATAGGCTCAACTCCATAGTTACGTTTTAACCTGCCAGTTCCGCAGTAATCCGCATATGCAGGCAACGCTTTGTTATATTGCTTGTAAGCGGCAAGACGCATTATATCAAACCATTTATATTCCTTTAACTCAAGCAAATGATTATAATCGAATGTAGCATTATAAGCGAAAATAGAATCAATATTATATTTCCTTAATATTTGAATTATATCAGATATTACATTGTCTCTTGAGTTTTTCATATCAACCTTGAGTTTTTTCATTTCTAAAACAAATGAATACATTCCGCCAACATTACATTCAGGCGTAAGAATATAGTATCTTGTTGATTTTAGTTCAAAGGTCTGTGAATCAGCAATTGCAATACCAATTGACATAACTTCGTTATTCCAGTTCGTTTCAGTATCAATAACGGCAAAGTAACTATTTCTTTCGTTATTGGTCATCATTATATCCCCCCTATAACTTAAAATACAACACTAAATGTGCCATTTCCCATTATTATACTAATTATACCACAAGTTATATAGCAAAGACAATTGTATAATTAAACTAAATAAATCATTGTCATTTGTATACTTTGCATTTTCAATATATTCCTCACAATATGTCATCTGATAAAAATTTCAACATTTTATGCAAATGAATAAAAAGTTCCAAATATTTATTAGAGAGCTAAACAGTGCTTGTAACTATTACAGTTGCAGGCACTGTTTTTTGTTCAATATGAATGCCGCAAACGCACACACGATTGTACAACTATACAAATCAATGTGAAAATTATGTGAAATGGGTATGCAAAACGCCCTTCCCAGTTCCCTATAAGTAGAGGGGTAAATCAGAAACTTGAAAATTGAATATCCTGCGCAGGAGTGATACACAGCAGTTAAGTGCGCCGCGGTAGCTTGGAGGGGCTGAGCGCATCGAGCTGTGAAATACTTCTCTCACGTCACGCAAGACGGAATGAAAGGAACGGTACTGCGCAATGGCAAAAAACATATTCAAAAACAGGTCAATTTGCAATAAGGATACTGCTCACACATTTTGTTCTATGCGGATAGATAAAACAGAACGACAGTGGCAGCAGTGTCAGCATATTGATGTGCAATAAAATAATGTCCCTGCCGCCCCTGAGATGTTTGTAAACGCTGATATATCCTCGCAAACGCTCAATTGTAGTCGCAACAGTTCTCATAATTATGCTGTCCCTGTGATTAATAATTGTCGTTTTGAATGAATTGAAATTGGTACCTGATTTTATGCAAAACTAAAAAAACGAACCATAATACAATTAGAGGACGAAAAAACGCACTGTTTTTCTATCAAATTGTATAAAGGATACTGCTCCCACATTTTTCCTTTTGCAAGTGATAGCGTGTCGGTAGTGACGGTAGAAATGTTACCGTCACGCAGGCACTTCCAAACAGCTCACAAAGCTCTATATAGCTTCATCTGCAGAACGTGTCAGTAGGTTTTCGTGTCGGCAGAGTTACCGTTACGGCTGAGTTACTGTCACGCACAAGAATGCCCATTTATTCCGCCGATTCAGAAATCGGGTAAGTTACCCCACCCGTGTCCACAAAAGCGGTTGTCGCGCAACGTCGAGCGAGTGTGGGCAGCATTGGCATAGAGAGAAAAGTACCGCTGACGGAGCAGTACAGGCGACGGAAGTATGAAATGCCAGCATCGCATTCGGCAGTCCGCCGAACGCTTGCTGGTCGGAGAGAACCCCGAACCCCCTCTCAAAAATCGCACTAAGAAAGGAGAGTGATATAATGAGAAAACGCAATCGAACGATCACTATCCGCTGTACCGATGATGAGTATCAGCGGATACATCGCAAGGCTGAACGGCACAAGCTGTCCCTCAGTGACTTCGTTCTCAGGTCGGCACTGGACAAGAAGATCGTCGTAGCGGACGGACTGGACGATGTCGCAAAGCAGCAGAAAGCTATCGGTCGGAACCTCAATCAGATAGCAATGCTGGCACACGAAGGAAGGCTTCACTCTGTCAGACTGGACGAGCTTATTGAACAGCACAGGACGGTGACAGCGGCAGTCTGCGACATAGCTAAGGAGGTGAGATAGTGCCTATCATCCATTTCATCAACAACAAAACTCAGACCGCTGGCGGAATGAAAAACGTCCTCAGCTACGTCAGGCGAAAGGAGAAAACTGTGTCAGAGGACAAGCGCTTCGTGACGGGAATAAACTGCTCGCCCGAGACTGCTCTCGATGAAATGACCGCGACTAAGAATCTCTACCACAAGCCTGACGGGCGGCTGTACTATCATCTGGTGCAGAGCTTCCCCAGCGGATATGAAATTGAACCCGAGCTTGCACACAAGATTGCGGTGGAGCTTGCAGAGAAAGCCTTCGGGAAGTATGAGTGTGTAGTTGCAACTCACATTGACAGAGAGCATATCCACTCACACTTCGTGTTCAACTCGGTCAGTTTCGAGGATGGGAAGAAGTACCATTCCAACAAGGAGAGTGTCGAACAACTGATGAAGCTCAGCGATGAGATCTGTCAGCGATACAATGTCCATGTACTCGACGCTCCCAAGAAGAAAATGAACAAGGACTTCCTCTCCGACAGCGAGTACAGGTCAGCCAAGCGTGGCGAGAGCTTCAAATGGGGGCTGATAAATGTCATAAACCAAGTCATGAAGCAAGCAAAGACAAAGAAGCAGTTCTGCTAT
>JAEELF010000030.1 GCA_016288815.1 Ruminococcus sp. | reverse complement strand
GACCTGCCCGAACGCCATAGCTGCTTCCCAATAATGGGTTTCCAAGGGGTCGACTGACCTTTTGGCGGAGTCAAGAGGCAGCGCCTCTGGTCGCTTCGCTTTCAGCTTTTAAGACGAAGCGAAACAATCTGAAAGGCGCCTCGCAAGGGGTGAATCTGAAAACAGTCCGGTGGACTGTTTTCAGAGAGGGGACGCCTTGTAAGAGAAGGCGTCCCCTTGCTACCGCAACGAAATGACGATACCTGCGACCGGTGACGGTCGCACGCTGTACACTCAAACCACCCTCCCCATGTAATAAAAATGAAACAAATAAACACTTGCATTTTTGAGGGAGGTGTGGTATAATATAATAGTATATTTGTGCGTACCCGTTAATGGTGCGAATTTTTAACGAAAGCAGGCGATAAGGTGCTGAAAAGTATGACAGGCTACGGCAGAGCCCAGAAGATACTCAGCGGACGCGACATACTGGTCGAGATACGCTCCGTGAACCATAGATATTACGAGTACTCCTCGCGTATCCCGCGCGCGTACAGCTACATCGACGAAAAGCTGAAGGCGCTCCTGAAGACAGGTATCTCGCGCGGCAAGGTCGAGGTCAACGTGACGGTCAACACCATAGAGGGAAGAGACACCGTCATCGCGGTCAACAAGGACATAGCTGAGGGCTATGTGAACGCTCTGCGGACTCTCAACGCAGAACTCGGCACGAACGGTGAGGGCTGGCTGGAGGACGACATCAAGCTGTCGAAGCTGATAAAGCTGCCGGACGTATTCAGCATACAGAAGGCTCCGGACGACGAGGAGCAGATATGGAGCGACATCTCGGAGGTCGCGGGCGAGGCGCTCGCAAGGTTCGTTGAGATGCGCGAGACCGAGGGCGAACGTCTCCGCGTGGACGTCATAAACAAGGCAGACTTCATACTCAGTTCAGTAGCAAAGGTCGAGGAGCTCTCCCCGCAGACCGTCGAGAACTACCGCAACAAGCTCTACCAGAAGATATCGGAGGTGCTCGCGGACAAGGACATCGACGAGCAGCGTATCCTCACCGAAGCCGCGATATTCTCCGAGAAGATAGCAGTGGACGAGGAGACTGTCCGTCTTCGCAGCCACGTCTCCCAGCTCAAGTCCATGCTCGACTCCGGCGAACCAGTCGGACGCAAGCTCGACTTCATCGTGCAGGAGATGAACCGCGAGGTCAACACGATCGGCTCTAAGGCACAGGACCTCAGCGTAACGAAGCTCGTCGTCGATATGAAGGCAGAGATCGAGAAGATACGCGAGCAGATCCAGAACATCGAGTAGGTGAGAGGCATGAGGCTCATCAACATAGGCTACGGAAATATGGTCTCTGCCGAGCGCATAGTGACGATAGTCAGCCCCGAATCAGCGCCGATAAAGCGCCTGATACAGGACGCCCGCGACGACGGCAGAGCCATAGACGCAACATACGGCAGAAAGACCAGAGCGGTCATGATAATGGACAGCGGACACGTTATCCTGTCCTCACTCATAACCGAGACTCTGGCGGCAAGAATAAATGATACCGGAGGTCAGGACGACAATGGATAAGGGCAGACTGATAATCTTCTCCGCTCCGTCAGGCTGCGGCAAGGGAACGATGCTCGCCGAGATACTCAAGGACGAGCGCTTCCGCGTCTCAGTCTCAGCAACTACCCGCTCTCCGCGTGAGGGCGAGGTGGACGGCGTGAACTATCACTTCCTCACAAGACAGCAGTTCGAGGAGAAGATAGAGAACGAGGAATTTCTCGAGTACGCGCAGTACTGCGACAATTTCTACGGCACGCTCAACAGCGAGGTGGACTTCTACCTCGAGAAGGGGATAGACGTTATCCTCGAGATAGAGGTGCAGGGTGCGATGAAGGTCATGAGAAAGCGCCCCGACGCGCTGAGCATATTCATCGCTCCGCCGTCAGTGGGCGAGCTGCGCCGCAGACTGAAAAAGCGCGGCACAGAGACCGACGAGGTCATCGAAAAGAGAGTCGCCGAGGCAAAGCACGAGCTCGCCTTCGCGATGAAGTACGACTACGTTATCGAAAACGACGCCCTTGAGGTCGCCGTGGACGATTTCTTCCGCGTGATACGCGCTGAGCAGCTCCGCTCGGACAGATCAGCCGAGAGAATGCTGCAAATAATGATGAGTGAATAATTTCAGAGGTGTAAGAGAATGTTAAGACCGTCAGTAAATCAGATAATATCCAAGAACGAGAGCTGTTACTCCCTCGTTATCGCAGTAGCGAAGAGAGCGAGAGAGATCTCCGACGAGCTTGTCGAGAACAACCAGATCCTCGAGGAGAAACCCGTAAAGACCGCAGTTGAGGAGATCGCAAGCGGCAAGTGCAAGATAGTCAGCACGGCAGAAGAGGCGTAATGTCGCTCATCGCGGAGGTCGCGGTCAGCGGGACAGCCTATTCATTCGATATGCTGTTCAGTTACGCAGTCCCGGACAGACTATCGGGAGCGGCGTGCGGGTGCAGGGTGTTCGTGCCGTTCGGCAGGGGCAACCGCCGCAGGACAGGCGTCATCATGCGCCTGAGCGAGGGAAGCACCGCGAGGCTGAAGCCCATAGTCTCGCTCATCGACGCCGAGCCTGTCATATCGGAGGAGCTCCTGAAGCTCGCGGAGCATCTGCATGAGCAGACCTTCTGCACCTACTTTGACGCAGTCCGGATAATGCTCCCGCCGGGAATGAGCGTGAGCGCGAAGGAGACCTTCACCCTCGGCAGTGCGGACGCTGATATGTCGCAGCTCAGCCCGGAGGCGGCGGAGCTCTATGCAGAGATGCGCTCCTGCAGCGGCAGAGAGGCACTGAACGAGCTCATAAGCGGCTTGATATCCTGCCGCGGAAGGCGTCATATCGACGAGCTCTGCGACGCAGGGCTGCTCGTGTCGGACAGCGTGTTCCGTCAGGCAGTCGGCGACGCGGCAGTGCGCATGGTGCGCCTCACGGACAAGTACCTCTCCGATCCCGACAGCTTCGACCTCACGCCCAAGCAGAAGGCAGTTGCCGACCTCCTTGCGGAGAACGGTGCAGCCGCAGTGCGCGAGGCAGCATATATGTGCGGAGTGACCTCAGCGGTCGTGAAGCGTCTTGTCGCGAACGGCGCCGCCGAGGAGTACGACATGGAAGTCCTCCGCCGCGTGGATGACGGCTCAGAGGAGCGCAGCGACCCCGCAGACATAGTCCTCTCGGACGAGCAGCAGGCAGCGTACAGAGAAGTCTTCCTCGCCGTGGAGAGCGGCAAGCCGGCAGCGTTCCTGCTGCACGGCGTCACAGGCAGCGGCAAGACCTCAGTCTTCGAGAAGCTGATATACGACACCGTCCGCCTTGGCAGACAGGCAATGCTGCTGATACCGGAGATAGGACTGACCCCGCAGATACTGCGCCGCTTCAGATCACTTTTCGGGGAGCGCGTCGCCGTGATACACAGCGGACTGTCGCTCGGACAGCGCCTTGACGAATACAAGCGCATAAAACGCGGGGACGCGGACATCGTCATCGGCACGCGGAGTGCCGTTTTCGCGCCCCTTTCAAATATCGGACTCGTCATCATGGACGAGGAGGGCGAGCGCTCGTACAGATCCGACAGCTCACCCCGCTACGACGCGCACGACGCCGCAAAGCAGAGGTGTGCATACCACGGTGCTGCGCTGCTCTTAGCCTCCGCAACGCCGTCCATCGAGAGCTACTACCTCGCCGAAAGGGGAGCGTACAGGCTGCTCGAGATGAAGAAGCGATACCACAGCAGCCCGCTGCCCGAGGTCACGATAGTTGATATGAACCTCGAGCGCATGGAGGGCAACACCACGGAGTTCAGCCGACAGCTGGTCGCGGAGGTCAATGCGAACCTCGAGCGCGGCGAGCAGTCGATACTCCTGCTGAACCGCCGCGGCTACCACACGATAATCAGCTGCTGCGACTGCGCACAGCCCGTGTACTGCCCGAACTGCTCCGTACCGCTGACCTTCCACAAGAAAAACAACAAGCTGATGTGCCACTACTGCGGCTGGTCGAGCGACCCCGTGACGGTATGCCCGTCGTGCGGCTCGGAGCGGCTGAGAAGCATGGGCTTCGGAACACAGCGCCTTGAGGAGGAGCTCGCGGAGCACTTCCCGTCAGCGCGTATCCTGCGCATGGACGCCGACACGACGTTCTCCCGCTATTCCTACGAGAAGAACTTCGCAGCCTTCCGCGCAGGCGAGTACGACATAATGGTCGGCACACAGATGATAGGCAAGGGACTGGACTTCCCGAACGTCACGCTCGTGGGCGTGCTCTCGGTCGATAAGGCACTGTACGCCGGGGACTTCCGCAGCTATGAGCGGACCTTCTCCCTGATAACGCAGGTCGTCGGCAGGGGCGGACGCGGTGAACGCCGCGGACGCGCGATACTCCAGACCTTCATGCCGGAGCACTACATCATGAACCTCGCCGCGGAGCAGGACTACAAGGGCTTCTACCGCGAGGAGATAGCGATACGCCGCGCGATGATATTCCCTCCGCTGTGCGATATGTGCATATTCTGCTTTTCCGGCACGGAGGAATACGCAGTGCGCACCGGTGCGGACGCGACCCTCGCCCTTATGAGCGAAAAGCTGCGGACATTGCAGCCGAAGACGCCGGTGCGTGTCCTCGGACCCGTCAAGTGCTCCTACGGGCGTGTGAACGGCAAATACCGCTACCGTATCATAATGAAATGCAAGAACAACGCCGAGATGCGCGGCTTCATCAGCGAGGTGCTGAGGGAGGCTCCCGCGCAGAGGGCAATGGCAAGAGTCACGCTGTACGCCGATATGAACGGCGACGTCGGCGTGTGAAAGGATAGATGAAAATGGCACTGAGAAACATACTCACAGACAAGGACGAGATACTCCACAAGGTCTGCAAGCCGGTCGATAAATTCGACGACAGGCTCGCGCAGCTGCTCGACGATATGCACGAGACCCTCGACAAAGCACAGGGACTCGGCTTAGCCGCCCCGCAGGTGGGACTTTGCAGGAGACTGTTCATCATGCACCTCGAGGAGGGCAGCTTTGAATGCATAAACCCCGAGGTAACGCAGAAAACGGGCAAGCAGCGCGTGCAGGAGGGCTGTCTTTCCTGCCCGAACGTCTGGGGCTACGTCACCCGCCCGATGAACTGTCACCTGAAGGCACAGGACAGGCACGGCAACTGGTTCGAGCGCGATTTTACCGGGCTCGGCGCACAGTGCGTCTGCCATGAGTACGACCACCTTGAGGGTCATGTGTTCACAGAGATAGTAGAGGAATTCTTCGTTCCCGAGGAGGAATGACGATGAAGATAGTATTCATGGGCACGCCTGAATTCGCAGTGCCCTGCCTGAGAGCGCTCGCAGAGAGCCCCCACGAGCTCGCCGCAGTGTTCACCCAGCCTGACAAGCCCAAGGGACGCGGCTATAAGCTGATACCGACCCCGGTCAAGGCAGCCGCACTCGAATACGGGCTCCCCGTGTACCAGCCGCTGTCGCTGCGAAGGGGCGACGACGCTGACGAAGCGAAGAAGATACTGGACGACATCTCCCCGGACCTCATCGTGGTCACTGCATACGGGCAGATACTACCGAAGGAGATACTTGAGCTGCCGAAGTACGGCTGCATAAATATCCACGCCTCGCTCCTGCCGAAATACCGCGGAGCAGCGCCGATAAACCACTGTCTCCTCAATGGCGAGACCGAGACCGGCGTGACCTCCATGCAGATGTCGGAGGGGCTCGACACCGGCGATATGCTGGTGAAGCGCTCCACGAAAATAGGCGAGAACGAGTGTTATCAGGAGCTCTACGAGCGCCTTTCCGCAATGGGCGGCGAGGTCCTCATGGAGACCCTTGAAAAGCTCGGACGCGGAGAACTCGTCCCCGAGCCTCAGGACGACTCACAGTCGTGCTACTCGCCGATGATACGCAAAGAAATGAGCGCGCTAGACTTCACAAAGCCCGCGCGTGAGATACACAATACCGTCCGCGGCGTGACAGGCTTCACGACGCTCGGCGGAAAGAGACTGAAGATATTCTCGTCCGAGCTCACGGACGGTGCAGCCCCGGAGCTCCCGGCAGGCTCGGTGACAGACCCCGCCCGCTTCACGGTAAAGTGCGGCGACGGCGCCCTCATCAGCTTCCGCGAGGTGCAGCTTGAGGGCAGCAAGCGCATGAAGACAGAGGACTTCCTGCGCGGACGCAAGCTCACAAAGGGCGAAATACTTGGAAATACGGAGGGTTAATCATGATTTTGCTTTTCATTTTAATGCTCATACTGCCGCTGATCGCGTCGCTGAACGTCAAGCTGACATTCAGCAAATACTCCGACATCAGCAATTCCCGCGGACTCACCGCAGACCAGGTCGCCCGCCAGATACTCGACTCGAACGGACTTTACAACGTCGGCATCGAGCGTATCAGCGGCAGCCTCACCGACCACTACGACCCCACCGCGAACGTCGTTCGCCTTTCTGAGTCCACCTACGGCAAGACCTCAGTCGCAGCGATAGGCGTTGCAGCGCACGAGTGCGGCCACGCCTGCCAGCACGCGGAGAGCTACGCACCCATACTCATCAGGAGCAAGCTCGTGCCGGTGACTAACATCTGCTCGCAGACATGGATATATGTATTTCTGATCGGCGCATTCCTGAGCCAGCTGACCATCGGTACCTCGCTGATATGGGTATCGATCGCGATGTTCTCAGCAGTTATCCTTTTCCAGCTCGTAACGCTGCCTGTTGAGTTCGACGCGAGCGGACGCGCACTGAAGACCCTCGAGAACGACTGCATACTTGAATCGGACGAAGTCCCGAAGGCACGCAAGGTGCTCAGGGCAGCCGCCATGACCTACGTCACAGCGCTCGTCGTATCTATACTCCAGCTCCTCCGCCTCCTCCTCAGCATCAGGCGCAGATAATGCAGGGAGCTCGCTATACTGCGGTAAAGCTGCTCGACAAGACCTTTTCCGGCGGGAGCTATTCCAATATCCAGCTCGGCAGCGCGCTCGCGCAGTCGGACATGGATCCCCGCGACAAAAGGCTGTGTACAGCCATTTACTACGGCGTGATCGAGCGTAAGCTCACCCTCGACCACATCATCGGCGGACTGTGCTCCAGACCGCTGAAAAAGCTCGACAGTATCGTCCTGAACGCCCTGCGCGCGGGACTTTACCAGATATATTTCATGGACAGCGTCCCGGACAGCGCAGCGGTCAACGAGAGCGTCGCGCTGGTGAAGCAGCTCGGAAAGAGCAGCGCCTCGGGACTTGTCAACGCAGTGCTGCGCTCGGCGATACGCAGCGGCAAGGCGCTGGAGCTGCCGGATGACTGGCTCGCAGCCGCGGAGGTGAAGTACTCCGCCCCGGCAGAGCTGATAGAGAGCCTCTCGGCGGACTACGGCAGGGAGACCGCAGAGGGCTTCCTCGCGGCGGCGCTCGAGAACAAGTGCACCTACCTCCGCCGCAACCCGCTCCGCTGCATGGAGGACGAATTTCTCGCAGCAATGGGGGACATACCGGTGACGCAGCTCTTCGCGGACTGCTACGTCTGCGACGGCGGCGACCTCACCGCAGCGGAAGCCTTCAGACGCGGATTTTTCCACGTCCAGGACCTCTCCTCCCAGATGTGCTGCATGGCGCTCGCCCCGACGGAGACCGACACAGTTCTGGACATCTGTGCAGCGCCCGGAGGCAAGACTTTCACAATGGCTGAGCTCATGGGCGGCAGGGGACAGATCTCCGCGTTCGACCTCCACGAGAAGCGCGTGAAGCTCATACGCGACGGCGCGGAAAGGCTCGGACTTGCCAATATACAGGCAAAAGCCGGCGACGCCTCGAAGTTCAATCCCGCGCTCCCGAAGTTCACGAAGATACTCTGCGACGTGCCGTGCTCCGGACTCGGAGTGATCGCGCACAAGCCCGAGATAAAGTACAAGGACATGGCGGACTTCGCCGGACTTCCTGAGATCCAGTACAATATTGCTGCGAACGCCTTGAACTATCTTGCTCCCGGCGGCGAGCTCGTCTACTCGACCTGCACGCTCAGGAGAGCCGAGAACGACGCAGTAGCGGAGCGCCTCCTCGCGGAGCACGGCTTCCTCGAGCTGGCGGAGCTCCCGCCCCTGAACGGACGCAGCTTCGGCACAAAAGCGACGCTTTTCCCGCAGGACGGCTTCGGGGACGGCTTCTTCATCACAAAATTCAGACGCGCAAAATGAACCCGACAGGACAGGTGAAACGATGGAAAAGACAGACATTCTCAGTCTGAGCCTTGACGAGCTCGGACAGAAAATGACGGAGCTCGGAGAGAAGAGATTCCGCGCTAAGCAGATCTTTCAGTGGCTGCACGTCCGGAGAGTCTTCGATTTCGACAAAATGACTGATATATCTGTCCAATTGCGGGAGCGCCTGAAAGAAAATTTTTGTATAAATGGACTATTTGTTCGCAAAAGGCTTGAATCCGCTATAGATAATACTGTAAAATATCTATATAGGCTTTCTGACGGCAACTTTGTGGAGACCGTCCTCATGGAATACAGCTACGGACACAGCATATGCGTGTCCACGCAGGTCGGCTGCAAAATGGGCTGCCGCTTCTGTGCGTCGGCTATCGCGGGGTATGTGCGCAGCCTTGCCCCGTCGGAGATACTCATGCAGATCTACGAGACCGAAAAGGACGCAGGAGTGCGTGTTTCGGGCGTAGTACTCATGGGCATAGGCGAACCGCTCGATAACTACGACAACGTCGTGAAGTTCCTGCGGCTTGTGTCCGACAAGGACGGCAATAACCTCAGCCTGCGCCACGTTACGCTCTCCACCTGTGGCATCGTCCCGAGGATATACGACCTCGCCCGGCTGAAGCTCGGACTTACCTTGTCCGTATCGCTCCACTGCCCGGACAACGAAAAGCGCAGCGAGATAATGCCGGTCAATAAAAAGTACGATATTGCTCAGCTTATCGAAGCGTGCAAGCACTATATTGCGGTGACCGGACGGCGGGTCACATTCGAGTACGCCGTCATCGACGATGTCAATTCCTCCGAGAAGGACGCAGACGAGCTCGCCGCTCTGCTGCGCGGGATGAACTGCCACGTCAACCTTATCCCTGTGAATAAGGTAAAAGAGAGAAGCTATCATACTGCCAGAGCCGGCGTCGCGGAATTCGCAAAGCGGCTCGGACGGCGCGGCATAAACGCCACCGTCCGCAGGACTCTCGGCAGCGACATAGAAGCAGCGTGCGGTCAGCTCAGGCGAGACGCCGCACAGCACGAAACAGAAGGGGGTGCGGATATTTGAGATTCAGATCCGGAACGGATATCGGTCTGAAGCGCGATGAGAACCAGGACGCTGTCAGATGTGAATACTTCGGACACAACATACTCGCCGTGGTATGCGACGGAATGGGCGGTGAGCGCTCCGGCAAGGAAGCGAGCGCCCTCGCGATAGAGGAGTTCTTCCAGCGATTCTCGGCGGGCTACTCCGAGAGCCTCGACCCCGAAGGTATCCGCAGACTTCTCGTATCGTCCATATCAGCCGCAAATTCGGTGATATACACCCGAGCGCGGCTCGATTTCAGCAGCTTCGGCATGGGCACGACCTGCGTCGCAGCGTTCGTGACCGCTAAGGCAGCGTACATCGCCAATGTCGGCGACAGCAGAGCCTACCTCATCACCGACAGCGGCCTGCACAGGATAACCACCGACCACAACGTCCCCGCGCTCCTCTATGAACAGGGCAAGATATCCGAAGAGGAGATCGAGACCCACCCGCAGAAGCATATGCTGGTCCGCGCCGTGGGAGTCGAAAAGACCGTGCAGCCCGATACCTTCACACTCAACTACGAGGATAAGATCAGCCTGCTGCTGTGCTCGGACGGACTGTCCGGCTACTGCGCAGACGATGAAATATACGATGTCATCGCGGAAAGACCGCTCGACGACGTCGCACAAGCTCTTATCGACCTTGCGCTGAGCAAGGGCGGACGCGACAACATAACAGTCGCGGTAATTTCTGACTGAAAGGAAAGAAAGGAAAGAAACGATGGATAAGAACATTGGCAAGAAGCTCGACGGACGCTATGAGATAACAGAACTGATAGGCGTCGGAGGCATGGCTGAGGTCTACAAGGGAGTCGATGTCATCGACAACAAGACCGTCGCGATCAAGATACTCAAGAAGGAGTACGCAGAGAACGAGGAGTTCCTGCGCCGCTTCCGCAACGAGTCCAAGGCGATAGCAGTTCTCTCCCACCCGAACATCGTAAAGATCTACGACGTCGGCTTTTCGGATAAGATCCAGTACATCGTAATGGAGTACATCGACGGCATCACCCTCAAGGAGTACATCGAGGAGGAGAAGGTGCTGACGTGGAAGGACACCGTCCACTTCGTTATCCAGATACTCCGTGCGCTTCAGCACGCACACGACAAGGGCATCGTCCACCGCGACATCAAGCCGCAGAACATCATGATGTTCACCGACGGCACGATAAAGGTCATGGACTTCGGCATCGCGAAGTTCGCCCGTGAGGAGGGCAAGACCGCTACCGATCAGGCTATCGGCAGCGTACATTACATCTCCCCCGAGCAGGCGAGCGGCAACGTCACCGACGCCAAGAGCGACATCTACTCCGTCGGAGCTATGATGTACGAGATGCTCACGGGCAAAAAGCCCTTCGACAGCGATAACCCCGTAGCTATCGCCGTAATGCATATGCACGACACCCCCGAGCGTCCGAGAGCGATAAATCCCGATATCCCGGACGGACTCGAGGAGATCGTCCTCCGCGCTATGGAAAAGGCGCCCGAGGACAGATACCAGACCACAGCCGAGATGATCGCCGACATCGAGCGCTTCAAGGCTGACCCCACAATCACCTTCGGCTACTATCAGGAGGAGGACGAGACTGAGGAGACCGACGACACCAAGTTCTACGGCGCAGCCGGCGGACAGGACGTCTCCGCAGACGACGCCCAGACAGCCTCCGCAGCAGCATTCGCCCAGCAGGCAGCACCGGTCTACGCCGCACAGGCTGCCGCAGGGAACGCATATCCCCCGCAGGGAGCTCCCCAGCGCTTCGCCCAGCAGCCCGGCTACGACAACGGCTACTACGAGGGCGGAGAGGACGACGAGGAGGAAGAGGAAGAGCGCTCATCGCTCGTAGTACCGGTGCTCACGGCTGTCGTAGTCGTAGTCATCGTAGTAGCGGTCATCTTCGTAGCGCAGCTCCTCAGTACCATGCTCAAGGGCGACAAGCAGAAGAACGACTTCACAATGCCTAACGTCGTAGGCATGGACTACAACTACGCAAACAGCCTCTACAGCAACGTCCTCGTATTCGAGATCGAGAGCAGAGAGTACTCCGACGCCGACGAGAACGTCATCATTGAGCAGAGCATCCCCGCGGACTCCGAGTTCAACAAGGGCGACACGCTCCGCGTCAAGGTAAGCCTCGGACAGGAGACCGTCGAGGTGCCCGACGTCGTGAACATCAACAGCGACCTCGCCGTTGACCAGCTCCGCGCAAGGAACATCGAGTTCACCATAACCAAGATATCCGATCCGAGCATCGCGGAGGGCTACGTCATCAAGACCGAGCCCGAGGCGGGCACCATGATCCACAAGAACAAGGACTTCAAGGTAGTCCTCTACGTCAGCATGGGCTCCAACGCGAACAAGATAACAGTCAAGGACTACACGAAGAAGGACATCAACGACGCAAAGGCAGTTGCCGAGTACGATATGCTCAAGGTAAGGACAGAGCAGAAGAACTCCTACGAGAAGGAGGGCATCGTAGTCGAGCAGAGCCTTGAGGTCGGCTCCGAGGTAGACGAGGGAACCGAGATCGTCCTCTACGTCTCCAACGGCGTAGCACCTGACGGCGAGATCCCCTACACGATACGCTTCCCCGACGGCGTCAGCGGACGTTTCGTAGTATCGTTCATCATGCGCGACGAGGAGGGCAAGACCACCACAGTCGAGACACCTAACCTCCCTGCACCGCCTCTGAGCGAATACACCCAGAGCGTCGAGGGCGCAGGCGAGAAGGTAAGCGTAACGGTATCCGTCACGAACCTTAACACATTCGCTAACGCGATAATCGGAACCTACACCTTCGACTTCGCGTCGGGCAGCTACACGACCGATTCCGAGGACTTCAACAGTGCATTCCAGGCTATCGGAGCATTCCCGGCACTGAAGATACCGAACGTAGTTGGCATGAATTACGACAGCGCAACTTCCATGTACGGCGACTTCAGCTTCGCAGTTGACCCGAACTGGGAGTACTCGAGCACAGTTCCGTACAACTCGATCATACGCCAGTATCCCGAGGCTGGAACTGAGACCAGCAGCGGCGCAACGATAACAGTCGTGCTCAGTCTCGGACCCGAGCCGCAGCAGACTACCACTCAGGAGCCGTATGTTGAGCCCACTGAGCCGGAGACCGAGAATGGTGGCGGTGATGAGCCGGGCGAAAACACATGGGAATAATAACGAAATGCGTTGGGGGACTCTATACAGTAGAGTCCCCTGACGGCATATATGAGTGCAAAGCCCGCGGAGTATTCAGGAGCCGCGGCATAACGCCCTTCGTCGGCGACGAGGTAACAGTCGCCGACGGCGTGATAACAGAGGTACACGAGCGCAGGAACAGCATAATCCGCCCGCCGCTCGCGAATCTCGACCAGCTCATCTTCGTGGTATCGACGTGCTCGCCCGCGCCGAATTACCTGATACTCGACAAATTCATCGCGATAGCTGAGTACAAAGGCATACGCCCGATCATGGTGATAACCAAGACCGACCTCGGCGGCAGCGCCCAGATACGCGAGATATACGGCAGCATCGGCATAGACGTCCTCGACGTTGACTACTCCGACGCCCGCACAGTCGAAGCCGTGCGTGAGCTCCTGCGGGGGAAGATAAGCGCCTTCACCGGGAACTCCGGGGCAGGAAAGTCCACGCTGCTGAACGCCGTTGACCCCACCCTCGATATCCCGACCGCAGAGATAAGCCGCAAGCTCGGGCGCGGCCGCCACACCACCCGCACCGCCGTGCTGTACAAGCTGGCGGAGGGCGGCTACATAGCAGATACACCGGGCTTTTCGACCTTTGACACCAACCGCTACGACGTTATCCGCAAGGAGGAGCTGGCGGGCTGCTTCCGCGAGTTTGAGCAGTATACAGACGCCTGCCGTTTCAGCGACTGCTCCCACACATGCGAGAAGGGCTGTGCGGTCATCGAGGCAGTCAGCAGGGGAGAGATACACCCGAGCCGTCACGCGGGCTACTGCGCGATGTACGAGGAAGCGAAGCAGCTGAAGGAGTGGGAGCTGAAATGAAAAGATGTCATGTTTTTGCCGGCGGAGATCTGGGCAACATCGCAAAGTACTGGTTCCCCAACCACCACGGCTATGTTATCTGCGCCGACAGCGGCTACAAGCACGTCAAGAAGCTGAAGCTGAAGCCGGACGTGATAGTGGGGGACTTTGATTCCTACAGCGGAAAGCTCCCCGAGGACTGCGAGATAATAAGGACTGTCCCGGAGAAGGACGATACTGACACGCTCATGGCGGTAAAGATAGCCATAGAACGCGGATACAGCCTGATCTACCTCTACGGAGCACTGGGCGGTCCGCGGTTCGACCACGCCTTTGCCAACATCCAGACCATGCTTTATGCCCGGGAGCACGGAGCCAGCCTCATTCTTATCGGAAACGAGACTGTAATTGTGCAGGGCGCTGAGGAAGGCGAGGCGATGTACACTGACGAGAGCGAGCGCTGGGGTTACAAATACCTGTCCGTGTTCGCACTGACCGAGACTGTGAAGATAAAAAGCCTCCGGGGAGTGAAGTACCCCCTTGAAAACTATGAGATGAAGGCTTCGTATCCCATTGGCGTGAGCAACGAGATAACAGAGGGGCAGGCTTTCCTTGAAATAGAAAGCGGCCTCGCGCTGGTGATACAGTCCTGAAGTAACAATGATCCCTCCTTCTGAGTATAATATACCATACGAAGGAGGGATACATATGAAAATAGTAGTGATAAAGAGCCCGAAGGTCCTTTCGGGAATCTTCCGCGTGCTGTTCCGTATCAAGAAGGACGCGGAATGAAAAAACGGCTGCCGTACATCAGTACAGCAGCCGCATTTTTTATCAGATACCGCAGTCGTCGTAGTCCTTCCACTTCTCGAAGTAGAGCTTATTGCTCCAGCTCGTGTAGATTATGTACAGGATAGAGACTACAGCGAGAAAGGTCGCAGCGAGGATATTCAGACTGAACCTGAACGCCTTGCGCGGGTAGAGCGTATTGTTTTTATTAGCCATTGGGATTACCTCCTGTACATTCAGAAAATATTATTCAGCGTCTTCAGCGGGAGCCTCGGGAGCTGCACCGCCGTTCATCTCAGCGATAAGTCTTGCGAGCTCAGCGTCCACCTTAGCATCGGACTCGAGCTTCTCAAATGAGTCCGAGAGGTCATCATCTACCCCTGCGATCTCAGAGAAAGCGTCAGCCTCAGCCTCCTTGCGCTGGATCTTCTCTTCCATTCTTGCGAACTTCTCTACGGAGGAAGCTCCGTCAAAGCCGCCAGCAGACTTTGCAAGGCTTTTCTTGGTATCGGCCATCTGCGAACGAGCGATGAGCATAGCCTGACGGCTCTTAGCCTCTTCGAGCTTGGACTTGAGCACCTCTACCTGATTGCCGATAGCCTCGGTCTGGTCAGAGATAGACTCATACATCTCCTTGAAGCTTGCAGTATCCTCGTCAGCCTTGACCTTCTTGGCGAGAGCCTTCTTAGCGAGCTCCTGATCGCCCTTAGCGAGAGCAGCCTTAGCCTTGTTCTCCCAGCTCTCAGCGTTCTTCTGGGAATCGAGATATTTCTTCTCAGCGAGGCGTTCGCTTGCCTTAGCCTTGCCGTAGTTCTGAGTAGCCTTATTGAGCTCCTGCTGCATATCGATGATGATCTGCTTTACCATCTTCTCCGGATCCTCAGCTCTGTCGATGAGGTCGTTGACATTGGATTTGAGCAGGTCGCTTAATCTGCGGAATACACCCATTTTTTAATCCTCCTGTTTCATGTAAGAATGTCGATATTCGTGCGCGGCAGCATTGAACCCCATTGCTGCCACTGTAACTATTATAGACTAAACCGGTGTAAAAGTCAAGATTCTTTCTGCGATTTCATCAAACTTTCATTGTATTGACAGAACGATTACAGCAAAATGACGAATTATCAGACCTCCCGCACCTCGCCGGTAAACCTCCGGCTTCTCAGCGGAGGCTTGCCAGAAGAACACTGAAAAAAGGTATCGACCGCATCGATGACATTTAAATCACCGACCGCAGGTCGATACCTTAATTCTTATTTACTGTGTCTCAGTCTGCTCCGGCTCACTCGGGTCGAACTCGAGGATATCGCCGGGCTGACAGTTCAGCACCTTGCAGATCGCGTTGAGCGTAGAGAATCGTATCGCGCTGACCTTGCCCGTTTTGAGCTTCGAGAGGTTGACGTTGCTCACGCCCACCTGGTCGCTCAGCTCATTGAGGCTCATTTTCCGGTCAGCCATGACTCTGTCCAGACGCAGGATTATAGCCATAAACGTCCCCTCCTTAAAGTGTCTCGTCGGACTGCTTCTGAAGCTCAGCACCGTAGCTGAAGATCCTTACGAAGAGCAGAACAACGCATACGAGGAGTACCGTAACGATAGCGTTGAGGTTGCCCATGAAGAACTTCACTACAGCCCACGGGATAAGCGAGATACCGAAAGCCTTCATAGCCTTGATGACCTTCTCCTCGAAGGGCGACTCACAAGCAGCGAGAGCCTTGGTGAGCTTGCCCGCGAATACGGCGGAAACGAGTGCAAGAGCGAGAACGAGAGCACCGCCGAAGCAAGCCAGAGCGCCGCTGATCTTGATCTCCTTGCCGGAAACGCCGTCGACAGCCGCGTCGATGTTGTAGGTAGTGGAGCCGTCGCTGTTGTCGGCCTTGTCAACGATCCACTTGAGTGTGTAGCCGAAGCCCTTGTAATTGAGGGTGCTTTCCCTGAGTTCCTCGATATCGCCGAAATAAATGAGGTGTTCGGTCAGCTCGTCGTTTTTCATAACGATCTGCGCATTGCCGTCAGCCTTGACGCTCATGAAATCGTTCGGGAGCGCCATCATTGCAATGCCGCCGATCATGCATCCGACGATACCGACGATGAGGCAGACTTTAAGAATGATGACGAAAACGTTTGCTACCTTGCCTAAAGTATTGATCTTCTTTACATTTGTGTTATTCATAGTAAACTCTCCTTTTTGGAAATTGGTTTGTGTTTGTGTGTGTTCCTCAGCTGATGTACCCAGTATACCACGAGAGTTTACGTTTGTCAATAGCTTTTTATCGTTTTTCGATAATTATTATACGTTTGCACAATTCCCTGCCAGAATTTCTCAGCTCAAATGTGCAAACTACACGATAAAACTTTAATGTTAGTCGATAAATTATTATCGAAAAAGAAACGGACGCCCGCCCGGACGTCCGTCATATCATCATATTATCTCAGCTGAGCGCAGCCATGACCGCGTCTATGACGGTCTGGTCCCATGTGAGCTTTGAGCGGCTGAACAGCCCGTAGCTGGACTCACCGCTTGCGATGTTGTTGTCCCAGATGAAGCAGCTTATGCCGTTCTGCTTCGCGGAGGAGATGTAGTAAGCGTAGTACTCTGCGCGGGTGCTTGCGTCAGCCGCGTTCACACAGCCGAACTCCCCGATGATGAGCGGCACTCCCTTATCCACGAACTTCTGCTTGAGCTCCGCGAACTTATTGTCGAGCTCGCTCTTCTGGCTGTCCCCGAAGGTCGTGTCCACGCCCTCGCTGAACAGCCACGGCGCGTAGTAGTGTACAGAAACGATGATGTTCGCGTCATACGGCACTTCGAGGTCGTTGATAGCGACCGTCTCCGCGGAGGCGCCGTAGGAGGTCACGATGAGCGTCCTGTCGAGGTTATTGCCGCCGGTCGCGCGGACAGTGTCCACAAAATCCTGCGCGTACTTGTTGACGACCGCTCGCTCGGCGGCAGTGCCGCCCATCCACTCATTCGAGCTGCCGACAGTCCTCGGCTCATTCATGCCCTCAAAGAGGAGCGTGTCCCCGTAATCCGCGAATCTTCCTGCGACCTGTCCCCAGATCTTCTTGAGCTTGTCGCTGTTCGCCGCGTACTCAGACTCCTGCGGCTTGAACCAGGTATAGTCGTCGTGGTGCATATTGAGGATGACATACAGCCCGTCGTTGTAAGCGTAGTCAACTACCTCCTGAACGCGGTCGAGCCAGTCGGAGTCGATAGTGTCGCCGTTCATATGCTCGCCCCATGTTACGGGTATGCGTATCGCATTGAAGCCTGCATCGCGCACGCTGTCTATCATCGCCTGAGTGGTCTTGGGATTGCCCCATGCAGTCTCAGCGTTGGACGTCCAGTCCTGATAGCCATAGCACTCGAGCGTGTTTCCGAGGTTCCAGCCGACCTTGATATCGGAAGCTATCTCCGCCGCCGAGCGGAAGTCCGTAGTGCCGGACGGCTGCGCGGGAACTGACGGAGTCTTCGGCGACGCCGTAACAGGGGAGCCGGTCTGGCTGTACTTAACGGTGATTGAATCCACCGTGATCGAGGGCTGCTCGCTCCACCAGTACCCCAGCAGGAAGTTACCGGTGTTCTCGTAATAGCTCTTAGCCTCCTTTTCGGGGAACCAGGTGAGCGTCAGCGCCGAGCCCTCGGTGTACATCGAAACGATATTCGAGATATACGCGCCCGCGGAGGAATCGAACCCGAATCCGCCCACGAACTTTCCGAAGCTGCCGCCGGAGCTGATATTGAAGGTCACCGCCTCGGGCATAGCGTCGTCGGGGAGGAAGTCCGCAGGTATCTGCATCATATCCTCTTCGATGACCTTGGTCTGACCCACCTCTTGAGTGAGCGTGCCGTCAACGGGTATCTGACGTGTGCGTGTGAGAGTGCAGGTCACGCAGTCGAGGCGTATCTGCGGGACCTCTCCCCACCAGTAGCCGAAAAGCAGCTCGCCGGCAGGAGTTATGTAGTCCATTATGTCAGCGGGGACGTCCCAGGTGATACGACCGTAAGCTCCCTCAGTATCCTGAGCGAAGTTCTCGGACTGATACCAGCCGGGGTCAGTAACGGCAGGGCAGTCTCCGTTGACGGAGATACCGCAGCCGCCCTTGTAAGTGCCTATATTCGAGCCGTCGGTGGAGTAGACCTCGAACGAGAACGAAGAGATGACGTCGCCCTCCTCGATGAAGTCAGCGAGCGGGAGCTTGATAGTATTGCTGCCCTCTTCGCGCTGGATTATCTTATCGACAGTGACCTGAGTGCCTATCTGTGCAGTTACCGTCTCTGTGGGACTAACGTGATCCGTGGTCGTCACCTCCGTAGCTTCTTCAGAAGTATTATCCTCCGCGGGAGCGTTCTCCACGTCGGAGGGAACGGCAGTATCGGCAGAACTTTCAGAGCCTGAGTCCTGTGAGCTTCCGTTCCTGCTGCTGCACGCCGAGCCTGACAGCGCGAGCGCGAGCGCAGACGCAAATGCGATCATTTTTTTGTACATTTTATCCATTCCTTTCTATATAAATAATATTGTACCACATTTCCCGAAATATTGCAAGAAAAACCGCGAAACCGCACTTGCGAACAATCTTGAAATAAGTTAAATCAGATGCATCCGAAAACTTTGACAAAGAAAAAACAATTTTTTTCAAATACGTCTTGACTTATCCGCGGGAAAAGAGTATAATTGTAATGTATGGCACAACCTATATACTTTATAATAAATCATGGAGGTTTTTTCAATGAGCAGAGTTTATAACTTCAGCGCAGGACCTGCTGTCCTTCCCGAGGAAGTCCTCAAGGAATGCGCAGAGGAAATGATGGATTACAAGGGCTGCGGAATGTCCGTAATGGAGATGTCCCACCGCTCCAAGGTTTACGACAACATCATCAAGGAAGCAGAGCAGGATCTCCGCGACCTCATGAATATCCCCGACAACTACAAGGTCATCTTCGCACAGGGCGGTGCTTCCCTCGTATTCGCAGGCGTTCCCATGAACCTCATGAAGAACGGCAAGGCTGCATACATAATCACCGGCCAGTGGGCAAAGAAGGCTGCTCAGGAGGCTGAGAAGTACGGCGAGGTCGTAAGAGTAGCTTCCTCCGCTGACAAGACCTTCTCCTATATCCCGGACTGCTCCGACCTCGATATCCCCGAGGACGTTGACTACGTTTACATCTGCGAGAACAACACTATCTACGGCACAAAGTTCTGGGAGCTCCCGAACACAAAGGGCCACGAGCTCGTAGCAGACGTAAGCTCCTGCTTCCTCTCTGAGCCCGTAGACGTAACAAAGTACGGCGTTATCTACGGCGGCGTCCAGAAGAACGTAGGACCCTCCGGCGTGCAGATCATCATCGTCCGCGAGGATCTCATCGCTGACGGCCCCGCACTCAAGATCACTCCCACAATGATGGACTGGAAGATACAGGCTGACAACGAGTCCCTTTACAACACTCCTCCCTGCTACGGCATCTACGTTTGCGGCAAGGTGTTCAAGTGGATCAAGAAGATGGGCGGCCTCGAGGCAATGAAGGCTCACAACGAGAAGAAGGCAAAGATCCTTTACGACTTCCTCGACCAGAGCAAGATGTTCAAGGGCACAGTAGAGCCGAAGGACAGAAGCCTTATGAACGTTCCCTTCATCACAGGCAACGAGGAGCTCGACAAGAAGTTCGTCGCAGAGTCCAAGGCAGCAGGCTTCGAGAACCTCAAGGGTCACAGAACCGTCGGCGGTATGCGTGCTTCCATCTACAACGCAATGCCTATCGAGGGCGTAGAGAAGCTCGTAGAGTTCATGAAGAAGTTTGAAGCAGAGAATTCCTGATTTTGAAAGGTGATAAAAATGTATAATATACAGACATTAAACAAGATCTCCTCTATCGGCACGGATATCTTCGACAAGAGCAAGTACGCAGTTGCAGACGCTCCCGAGAATCCGGACGCAATAATGGTACGCTCCGCTAAGATGCATGACATGGAGTTCGGCAGCAACCTGCTCGCTATCGCGCGTGCAGGCGCCGGCGTCAACAATATCCCCGTTGACCGCTGCGCACAGGAGGGTATCTGCGTGTTCAATACCCCCGGAGCTAACTCCAACGCAGTAAAGGAGCTCGCTATCTGCGCACTTCTTCTCGCTTCGAGAAAGATAACAGAGGCAGCAGCATGGGCCGCTTCCCTGAAGGGCACACCTGACGCTCCCAAGACCGTAGAGGCTGGCAAGTCCAAGTTCGCAGGTCCTGAGATCCTCGGCAAGACCCTCGGTATCATCGGACTCGGCGCTATCGGCGGCAAGATCGCAAACACAGCTATCGCGCTCGGCATGAACGTTATCGGCTACGATCCTTACCTCTCCGTAAACGCAGCTCTCCACCTCGCTCCCTCCGTAAAGATCGTAACAGACATCAACGACATCTATAAGAACAGCGACTACATCACCATTCATATGCCCTACACTGCCGAGACCAAGAACACTATCGACGCAGAGCAGATCGCAATGATGAAGGACGGCGTCCGCCTTATCAATCTCGCCCGCGGAGAGCTCATCAACTCCGAGGCAGTAGTCAAGGCTATCGCAGACGGCAAGGTAGCAAAGTACGTTACAGACTTCGCAGACGACATCGTGCTCGGCGTTGAGAACATCATCGTTCTCCCGCACCTCGGAGCATCTACCCCCGAGAGCGAAGACAACTGTGCAGTTATGGCAGCAAACGAGCTCATCGACTACCTCGAGAACGGCAACATCAAGAACAGCGTGAACCTCCCGAACGCAGCTATGGACGCAGTCGGAACTAAGGTATGCGTTATCCACAAGAACGTTCCCACGCTCATCGCAGCTATGACAAGTGCAGTCGGCAATGCCGGACTCAACATCGAGAACATGGTGAACGCAAGCAAGAAGGACTTCGCTTACACGATGATGGACGTTATCGGCAACGTAACAGACGCTATTGTCAACGAGATCAAGGGCATCGACGGCGTAGTAAGAGTAAGAGTCATCAAGTAATTGATATCACACGGCGGGCAGAAAATGCCCGCCTTTTTTATGACCGGAAAAAGGCACTTCTGTCACCGTATGACAGAAGTGCCTTTTCCTTCTTGACTCGTTATTCTTTATTATTACTTGATACCCCAGATGTTTTCCGCATAGTCGGCGATAGTCCGGTCGGAGCTGAACTTCCCGGCATTGCACATATTGAGCCACTGCTTCCTCGCGAACGCAAGACGGTCAGACTTATAGTCCGCCATGCAGCGGAGCTTGGTCTCGACGTAGCTGCGGAGGTCGCCGAGGAGGTAGTAGTGATCGGGAGCGTGCCAGCTCGCCCCGTCGAGGAGGGAGAGGTAGAGCTCGCGGAAGTCGCCGGAGCCGCCGTCGGAGGTGCTGCCGTCGATGAGCGCGGACACCACCCTGCGTATCATCGGGTCGGAGGAGAAGACCTTCCTGCTGTCGTACTCCGGAACGATCTCTGCGAGGTCCTCGACTCTCGCCCCGAAGATGTAATTGTTCTCCTCGCCGGCTTCCTGAACTATCTCGATGTTCGCGCCGTCGAAGGTCCCGAGGGTCACCGCGCCGTTGAGCATGAGCTTCATATTGCCGGTACCGGACGCCTCCGTGCCGGCAGTGGATATCTGCTCGGAGACATCAGCCGCCGCAACGAGCTTCTCCGCGTAGGAAACGTTGTAATTCTGCACGAAAACGACCCTGAGGAGGTCCTTTGTATCGGGGTCGGAGGAGACTATCCTTCCCACCTCGTTGATGAACTTGATTATCGCCTTCGCACGCCTGTATCCCGGCGCAGACTTCGCCCCGAAGATGAAGGTGGTCGGCGTAACATCGGTGATCGAACCGTCCTTGATACCGTAGTAGAGCCAGAGGATAGAGAAAGCATTGAGCAGCTGACGCTTGTACTCATGCAGACGCTTTATCTGGATATCGAACACCGAATCCGGCGAGATATCGGCACCGTCGTGCTCATTTACGAACTGAGCGAGCTGCACCTTCTTGGCCTGCTTGATGTCGATGAAGCGGCGAAGAACAGCCTCATCGTCCGCATAGACCTCGAGCTTTTTGAGCTGACCGAGGTCAACTAACCACTCATCTGAGCCGAGCAGCTCCGTGATGAGCGCCGACAGCTCCATATTGCACAGTCCGAGCCACCGGCGCTGCGTGATACCGTTGGTCTCGTTGCGGAAGCGCTCCGGATAGAGGCTGAACCAGTCCGCGAGGACGGTGTCCTTGAGTATCTGCGTGTGGATCTCCGCGACGCCGTTGATGTGGCTGGACGCGAAGCACGCCATGTCCGCCATGTGGATAAGGTCGCCCTTGATTATCTTCACGCGTCCGATCTTGTCTTTCTGTACGTCACTCGCATACAGCTCCGCGATGAGCGCCTCATTGATCTGAATGATTATCTCGTAGATCCTCGGCAGTAGCTCCTCCACGAGCCCCGTGTACCACTTTTCGAGAGCCTCCTGCATTACCGTGTGGTTGGTGTAGTTGAAGACCTTCTTAGCTATTTCAAGCGCCTTATCGAACGTATACCCCTCATTGTCCACGAGCTGACGAATGAGCTCGGGAATGGAGATAACGGGGTGAGTGTCGTTGAGCTGAACGGAGATGTAGTCCGCGAGGTTATCGAGAGTCCCGAAG
The DNA here is from genome assembly GCA_016288815.1 of Ruminococcus sp. Lineage (GTDB taxonomy): Bacteria > Bacillota > Clostridia > Oscillospirales > Ruminococcaceae > Ruminococcus. The sequence continues at coordinate 50,543 of JAEELF010000030.1, read as the reverse complement.
CGAGCCTTGTGTTTTTTGATAATGTCCGTCAATGACGCACAGCTGAAGAAATACTGCTGCTTCAGACGGAGTTTCTTGCCCTCGTTGGTGTCGTCGTTGGGGTAGAGCACGCGCGAGATATCCTCCGCGAAGATCTTCTCCTTGGACGCCTCGAGGTAGTCCTGCCTGTTGAAGGTATCGAAGTCGAACTCCCTGACCGGCTCCGCCTGCCAGAGACGCAGAGTGCCCACATTCTCAGTCTTGCACCCGAAAACGGGCATATCGTAGGGGACCGCCTTCACAGTCTGCCCCGCGTACTCGATTAGCACCGTGTCCTCGTCGCAGCGCACCGACCACGGGTCGCCGTACCTTGTCCAGTCGTCGATGTCCTCCCGCTGGAAGCCGTCCACGATGGACTGCTTGAACAGACCGTATTTATAGCGTATACCGTAGCCGTCGAGGGGCAGCGAGAGTGTCGCCGCCGAGTCGAGGAAGCACGCCGCGAGACGTCCAAGACCGCCGTTTCCGAGAGCGGCGTCCTCGATGACCTCAAGGTCAGCGAGGTCGAGCCCGAGCTCATTGAACGCCGCATTGACCTCATCGTAGATACCGAGGCACAGCAGGTTATTGTAGACCGCCCGCCCCACGAGGAACTCCATAGACAGATACGCCGCGCGGCGCTTGCCGAGGTGCTCCTGCCGGGACTCAGCCCACCGGTCGGAATAAAGCTCCATGACCGTCTCCCCGAGCGCATTGTGGAGCTGCTGCGGGGTCGCGGACCTGATATCCTTAGGCAGCCTTGCCGTAAATTTCTCGATGAAAACCTTCTTGTCCATAAGTTGTCTCCTATCTGTTGAAAAGTTTATTGAGCCTGCGTATCTTCTTGGCGAGCTCAGGCGTGAAATCGCTCTCATGCGTGCGGAACTGCCAGTTGTCGCCGAGGGTAGAGGGCGTATTCATGCGTCCGTCCTTGGGACTGTCGAGGAAGTCCTGTATCTGCGCACACGCCACCTCCGCGACGCTTCCCCAGGCAGCCCTTATCACAGCCTCCGGGATATCGCGCTTTTTCTGCACATTGAGGTACTGCCTCGTGAATTTCAGTGACTTCTTCCCGAGCGTACCCACCCACCCCACGAGCGTCTCGTTGTCGTGGGTACCGGTATACGCGAAGCAGTTGGACGTCGTGAAGTTATGCGGCAGGTGCTCGTTCTCGCCGTCGGAGAACCCGAACTGCAATACCTTCATGCCGGGGTAGCCGCACTTATCGAGCATCTTGCGCACCTCAGGCGTGATGAATCCGAGGTCCTCGGCGATGATATCCAGCCTGCCGAGCTTTTCCTCCGCGAGCCTGAACAGCTCATAGTTCGGACCCTTCTTCCACTCGCCCACAGTGGCGTCCTCGTTCCCGAAGGGGATAGTGTAGTAGCTCTCGAAGCCGCGGAAGTGGTCGATACGCACGATGTCATAGAGCTCGGAAGCCGCCTTTATGCGGTTTATCCACCATTCATATCCGGTCTTTTTGTGGTACTCCCAGTCGTAGAGCGGATTCCCCCAGAGCTGCCCCGTCGGCGAGAAATCGTCCGGCGGACATCCCGCCACGCAGACCGGTCTGCGCTTGCGGTCGAACCAGAAGAGCTTCGGCTGCGCCCACGCCTCAACGCTGTCGAGCGCGCAGTAAATGGGGATATCGCCGATGATCTGTATACCGTTGTCGTTGGCGTATTTTTTGAGTTCGCTCCACTGCCTCGTGAATTCGAACTGGATGAACTTATAGAACCCGATCTCATTCTTGAGTTCTTTTTTCGCCTCATTCACAGCCTTTGGCTTGTGCATAGCGAGGTCGTTCTCCCACTCATACCACGCCTTGCCGCCGTTCTTGGACTTGAGCGCCATGAAGAGCGCATACCCGTCGAGCCAGTCCTTATTATTATCGCAGAAGGCCTTATACTCGGGGACTCTTGCGGGCTTGAAGCGCGAATACGCGATCTTCAGCACCTTGAAGCAGTTCTCGTAGATGAGGGCGTAGTCCACCTTTTCGGGCGAGGTCTGCCAGTCGAAGGACGCGAACTCATGCCTCTCGAGGAGACCGTCCCCCTCGAGTATCTCGAAGTCGATGAAGTAGGGGTTCCCGGCGTTCACGGAGAACGACTGATACGGCGAATCGCCGTAGCTGGTAGGGGAGAGCGGCAGTATCTGCCAGCACTTTGTCCCGGTGCTTTTGAGGAAGTCCACAAAGGCGAAGGCGTGCCTGCCCATTTTGCCTATACCGTACTCAGACGGCAGGCTGGAGATATGCATAAGAATGCAGCTTTTTCGCATTTTATCTGCTCCTTTGCTGTGAATATTTGCCCCATAGCGGGAGATAATACAATAAAAAACGGATCGAGGTACTGATAGAAATGAAGCAATACGAGCGGCTTTTCGCCTTTCTCATGGGATATTTCATATACAGTCTCATTGAAATAATCAACCGCGGCTACACGCACTGGACGATGTCCCTGACAGGGGGCGTCGTCCTCATGCTGCTGTACACCGTCAATTCGCACAGCCGCATGACCCTTATGAAGAGCTGCTTCACCGGAGCGCTGCTCATCACGTCCGTGGAGCTGACCGTAGGGATATTCGACAATCTCATAATGCACTGGAACGTGTGGGATTATTCCGGAATGCCGATGAATTTCCTCGGCCAGATCTGCCCGCTGTTCTCGTGCTACTGGTTCCTTCTGTGTATCCCGGCGTACTTCCTGTGCCGCATGATAAGGCGGAGGCTGAGCCCGCAGTAAAAAAGAATAAGGGCTGTTGAACATCATGCAACAGCCCCATAGCTTTTAGTAGTTCTTGTTTGAATCTGCGTTAAAGAAATTATTGCTGCTTTCGGTGTAATAATCGTTGGGTTCGAGGGACATAAAGTCCTCGTCCTCGATATCGGGGAGTCTCGCACCGCAGCGACCGCAGAACTGGAAGCGCTCGTTGACCTCTGCGTCGCACTTGGGGCAGATCTTGTAGCCTCTGATACCGTTGAGCTCATATCTCATCTTCTTGATCCTTCTGCGGCGTGTGTCGATGTCATCGCAGAGCACCTTGAGAGCAGCTGGATCTTCGTTGGGGTTCTTGTAGTACTTCTTGCCGATATCGGTGAAGATCTCAACTATACGCTCCTCCTCGTAGAGGATCTTTCTTTTGAGGTTATTAGCCTCTGAAACACTTTTTGCCTTATCGGAAGCGCCTTTGGTCACGCCGCCGAGTGTATCGAGAATACCCATTTTTCATCACTCCTGTTGGACAATTTTCTCGTTAAAATACCATATAGATATTATACAGCATACAAGACATTTCTGTCAAGCGTTTTCAAAAACATTTTAAAGATAAGCCGTCTGTTTGTGCAAAACTTATAAATCCGCGATATCATTTTCGGTAAGTTGGATGATACCAGCGTCGGTGAGGACAGCAGACGCCTTATCCGCGTCATCGACTCTCAGCACGAACGAAACAGCTTTGTCCGAGGTACCAGTGAAAGCATAGAGGTACTCGAGGTTGACGTCCTGCTCGCCGAGAGTATCGAGCACGCGGCTGAGCTGACCGGGAGCGTCTGGGATAGAGATAGCGATTATCTCAGTGACCTTCACGGGATAAGCCGCCTCACGCAGCACATCGCAGGTCTTATCGGTGTCATTGGTTATCATGCGGAGTATGCCGAAGTCCTTGGTATCCGCGATAGATAGCGCCCGGACGTTTATCCCGCTCTTTTTTATGAGCTTCATGACGCCGGTGAGCTGATTGGGTTTATTCTCGAGAAAAACAGATATCTGTTTAACGTTTGACATGGTATTCCTCCTTTTGCGCGCAGCCCGTCAGCATAGCGCAGGATATACTGCACCTCGCCGCCGGGCGGAAAGCTCCGGCGGCAGGGGATAATAGTTTGTCAGGGATCAGTCCTTGTCCTCGTACATAACGAGAGCGGAGTAATCTTCGATATACTCATTAACGTGAGTCTGAGCGTCGTGGCACATACCAGCAGCGGTGCTGTACTTGATATCAATGACCTTAACAGAAGAGATGAACTCATTCAGCTCAGTCTCGAATGTAGCGTACTTGTCATATTTTTCCTGAGCGGGCAGGAACTGTGTAGAGAATAATTTTACTTTCATGGTGATACCTCTTTCTGTGTTTTATTATCAAGGCACTTCACGCGCCTTAAAGACTTATTTCTTGGGGAAGTCGATGAGCTTGCGCTTGTCGATGACGCGGACAGCCTTGCCCTCGCTTCTTGTGATGGACTTGGGCGATACAAGGTGTACCTTCGGGTTGATACCGAGCATGAGCTTCATAGCCTCAGCGAGCCTGTGCTCCTGATCCTGCATATCCTTTATCTTGTCGGAGAGCTGATCGGGGTTCATCTCGACGTTTATATCGAGGGTATCGGTGTTGTTCACGCGGTCCACCTCGATGAGGTAGTTCGGCGAATAGCCCTGCTCGATGAGCACGGTCTCGATCTGCGACGGGAACACATTTACGCCGCGGATGATGAGCATATCATCGCTTCTTCCCATGGGCTTAGCCATTTTGATGAGGGTTCTGCCGCACGAGCACTTCTTCCTGCTGAGCACGCAGAGATCGCGTGTCCTGTAGCGGAGCAGCGGGAAAGCCTCCTTGGTGATGCTGGTGAACACGAGCTCGCCCACCTCACCCTCGGGGAGCACCTCTCCGGTATCGGGGTCGATGATCTCAGGGATGAAGTTATCCTCGTTGATGTGCATACCGCTCTGCTCGCAGCACTCAAATGCCACGCCGGGGCCGCTCGACTCAGTGAGACCGTAGATGTCGAACGCCTTAATGCCGAGGGACTGCTCGATAGAGCGTCTCATCTCCTCGGTCCACGGCTCCGCACCGAAGATACCCGCCTTGAGGTCGAGGTCGTCGGGCGTGAGACCCATCTCGCGGACGGTCTCGCCGATGTACGCCGCATAGGAGGGCGTGCAGCAGAGGATAGTGGAGTGCAGATCGCGCATGAACTGTATCTGACGGTCGGTGTTGCCGCTGCTCATGGGGAGCGTCAGGCAGCCCACCTTATGCGAGCCGTCATGCAGACCCATACCGCCGGTGAACAGACCGTAGCCGTATGCGACATGAACGACGTCCTCGTTGGTGCCGCCGGCAGCAGTGATAGCTCTCGCGCAGCACTCAGCCCACATATCGACGTCATTCTGCGTGTAGAAGGCAACGACTCTCTTGCCGGTCGTGCCGCTTGTGGAGTGTATGCGGACGCAGTCGGAGAGCGGCTTTGCGAGCATACCGTAGGGGTAGGTCTCGCGGAGGTCAGCCTTGCTGAGGAAGGGCAGCTTGTGAAGGTCCTCAGTGGACTTGATGTCCTCGGGCTTGACTCCCTTCTCGTCCATCTTGTCGCGGTAGTACTTCACGTTCTCGTAAACGCGCTTTACCTGTGCAGCGAGGCGCTCGTCCTGGAGCTTTTTCATCTCCTCGCGGGGCATACATTCGATGTCCTTGTTCCAATATCTTTCCATTGGACTTCAAACTCCTTTACAGATGTATTATTGTGCTGAAACAATTATGTACTCAATTGAGTCAAAAGGCTCATTCAAGGCTTTTCTTGTGCACCCTGAATGCGTGGGTGAAGAAATCCACAGGCTCGTCTGCGGGGGCGGAACCGAAATTAGTGTGGTTCTGCTGCTTATCCCAGGCGCAGAGAAAAGCGCATTCAGTCTCGGTGAGCTTACCGTCCCGCCGTATCGGCGCGAGGTCATATTCGAGCGTGAACAGCCCCTTGTTCCCGCCGTCCCTGTCGAAGAACAGGTACATCTCGTAGCACAGCGGGGATTTATCCGGCTTCGGGAAGCGTATAACAGCTCCCAGCCACTTGTCATCGTCGGGGTCGCACTGATATACCTTAAAGCTGAAGTCCTCCTCAGTGAAGGGATTCTCCAGGCCCTCATTCCCGCAGATATCGTCGAACATCTTGCATATCATCGACGTATCGTTGTACACTGAAGCAGCGAGATCTATCTCGTCGTCGTAGAAGAACCTCGGCAGCATCTGATGTTCAAGGATATAGAGCGCGTCAGCGACCTTTACGTCCATAAGTCCAGCCTCCTTTGAAGCAGAGTGGTCATGACCCGGGCGCAGCTCACTTAGCCGCCTTGCCGAGCTCGAAAGCCTTCTTGTTGAGTTCGAGGAACTTCGGCGGCACGCACTGCTCGAGCGCATTCTGCCAGAGCTCGTCCGGGAAGTCTGTGAGCGCCGCGAAAACGCCCATGAGCACAACGTTTGAAGCCTTTGCGGTACCAGCCTGTTCAGCGAGCGAGAGCGCGTCCACAGCCACGAGGTCAACGCCCGCATCGCGGAGCTTGCCCTCGAGGTCAGCGGGATACTCCGCCGCACCGGTGACAACAGGCATGGGGTCTATCTGCTGAACGGACGTGATAAGGTGTCCGCCCTTCTTGAGAAACGGCAGGCAGCGCGCAGCCTCGAGCAGCTCGAACGAGATGACCGCGTCAGCCTCACCCTTCTCAATGACCGGCGAATAGACCTTATCGCCGTATTTAACATAAGTAACGACCGAGCCGCCTCGCTGGCTCATACCGTGAACCTCGCTTACCTTAACATCGTAGCCCTGTGCGAGGAGCACATTTCCGAGGAGCCTTGAAGCGAGCAGAGAGCCCTGTCCGCCGACTCCGACTATCATAATAGACTTGGTTTCCATTAATATTCCTCCATATCAGATCAAGCCAAAGGATCATTCCGGCTTGTAAATTATCTCGAGCTCACCGTCCACGAAGCCCATGCCGACGCCCTCGCAGCTCTGGAAAACTCCGCCGTGAGCGCCCTCCTCGATATACCCGCACGCGAGCTCCCTGATGAGCGTTAATGCGAAGTCTCTCCCGGAGTCCTCCTCATCGGCAGTGCTTACGAGGAAGACGTCCTCCTCGGAGCTCCATATCTCGTCGCACGCCCAGTCGCCGCCGTCGTCCTCGCTGAACTTATCCGCCGCGACGAGCTGAACGCTCCATACGGAGTCCTCGCTGCTCTCCTCATAGAGGTTGAAGCAGAAGGCAGCAGCGCTGCCGGGAATATCGGCATTTTCGAGTAGATCATCGAGCCATTGAGAAAAGCTCTCATAGATATCAGCCTGCATAAAAATCTCCTTTTACGAATCACATGAGCATTCCTGTCAAATAATTACGCATTACGAATTATTCAATGGCGCCTATCTTGCACTGTTCCTTGCAGATGCCGCAGCCGACGCACTGAGTGTGGTCGATGACAGCCTTGCCGTCCTTGATAGAGATAGCGGGACATCCGAGCTTCATGCACATCTTGCAGCCCACGCACTTGTCCGCATCTACCTTGAAGGGCGGGTTGTGCTTGACGTACTTAAGGAGCGCACACGGTCTGCGTGAGATGATGACCGAAGCCTCGTCCGCCGCGAGCTCCTCCTTGATAGCAGCCTCACACTCGGCGAGGTGGTACGGGTCAACGACGCGCACGCGCTTGATACCGATAGCCCTGCACAGCTCCTCGAGGTTGACAGCCGCAGCGGGGTCGCCCTTGAGGTTCTTGCCGGTGGTGGGGTTCTGCTGATGACCGGTCATGCCGGTGATGGAGTTATCGAGAATGATAACAGTGGAATTCGAGTTATTGTAAGCGATGTTCACGAGACCCGTCATACCGCTGTGCATGAAGGTCGAATCTCCGATGACAGCAACGGTCTTATGCTCGCTCTCGCTGCCTCTTGCCTTGTTGAAGCCGTGCAGAGCGGAAATTGAAGCGCCCATGCAGATAGTGGTATCAACGGCAGTCAGCGGAGCCGCCGCGCCGAGGGTATAGCAGCCGATATCGCCGGAAACAGTTACCTTCAGCTTGCTGAGACAGTAGAACAGACCCCTGTGCGGGCAGCCTGCACACATAACAGGCGGTCTGTTGGGGATATTCTCGCTGAGCGAAATGAACTCCCTCTTCACGCCGAGCAGCTTCTCCGCGATGACAGCCTGATTGATCTCGCCTATGTATCCGAAGATCTCCTTGCCCTGAACGTTATTCACGCCGATATTGCGGCAGTGCTCCTCGATTATGCCCTCGAGCTCCTCGATGACGTATACCTTCTCATACTTTGCCGCGAAGTCCTGGATGAGCTTGACCGGCATAGGATTTACCATACCGAGCTTGAGCACAGAAGCCTTCTCACCGAGCGCCTCCTTGACGTACTGATAAGCCGCACCGTTGGTGATCACGCCGAACTCCGCCTTATCTGAGATCTCGACCCTGTTGAGCGGGCTTGTCTCAGCGTAAGCGATGAGCTTCTGAGTGCGCTCCTCAACGAAGACGTGTCTGGTCTTAGCGAAGGCGGGCATCATAACGTACTTCTGGGGGTTCTTGGTGTATTCTCTGAGCGCGGGCTCGTTCCTGTCGAGAGCCTCAACGCTGCTCTGCGAGTGAGCCACGCGGGTGGACATTCTCACGATGACGGGAGTATCGAACTCCTCGGAGATCTCGAAAGCTAGCTTGACGAAGTCCTTGCACTCGCCGGAATCAGACGGCTCGAGCATAGGCACCTTAGAAGCTATAGCGTGGTGACGGCTGTCCTGCTCATTCTGGGAGGAATGCATACCCTGATCGTCGGCAACAGCGATGACCATACCCGCATTCACACCCGTATAGGAAGCCGTGTAGAGCGGATCCGCCGCAACGTTGAGCCCGACGTGCTTCATTCCGCAGAAGGACCTCGCCCCCGCGATAGAAGCGCCGAGAGCGGCCTCCATAGCTACCTTCTCATTGGGAGCCCATTCCGCATATATCTCGTCGTATTTAGCGGCTTCCTCGGTGATCTCGGTGGAGGGAGTACCGGGGTAGCTCGAAACGAACTTACATCCCGCCTCATAGAGACCTCTTGCGAATGCCGCATTACCTAACATGAGTTTTTTCATTCTGGATTTTCCTTTCAAATAAAGTTATCTGCCAGCCACCGCGCAACGCCGTCCTCAGTATTAGGCGGCGCGATAAAGTCGGCGGCAGCCCTCACCTCGGGCTTGGCGTTGCCGACCGCTATCCTGACATCTGACTGTGCGAACATCGGCAGGTCGTTGAGATTATCCCCGAAGCACACCACCTCATCGAAGCCGAACATCTCCCTCAGGCAGTCCACCCCGTTGGCCTTGGACGCTCTGTCCGAGAACACCTCGAGATACCATTCCCCGTTGTACACATCAAGGTAGAAGGCGATATCCACGCCTCTTATCCTTTCGAGCTCGCATTTCAGCGGAAAGAGCTCGCTGTGCGGACCCGTGGTAGTGAAGTAGACGGTGCTGCTGTCCGCGTGGTCAGCGAGACGCTCCACCTGCACGAACGGCTTTTCGTACCTGTTCTTCCTTACTTCCGCGAAGCTCCGCATGACCTTGGTGGTTATCTGCGAGTAATAGCAGGTGAGCACGCCCGAGTCTATCCTGTACATGAAGCACCTTATCCCGTGCCTCTCGAAGGCGCCCAGCACCTCTGCCGAAGCCTCCGGCAGGATGAACTCGTTCTTTATGTAGGCTTTCTGCCGGATATCGTAGATACTCACGCCGTTCATGAGCATACACGGCACATTCACCCTCAGCGCGGCAGTTATCGGCACAGCCGAATACACGCTCCTTGCAGTAGCGAACGTGAAGAACATCCCCTTCCCGATGAGGGAATTGATGATGTCCGCGGTACGCTCTGTGACAGCAGGCTCGGGACTGAGCAGGGTGCCGTCGAGGTCGGAGATATAGAGCCTTTTAGCGATGATGCCACCTCCTGATTTCTGCGCACAGTTATTCACGTTACTATTATAACATATCTGTTAAAAAAAGTGAAGAAATAATTTGTTTCGCCGCGCAGATTTGTGCAGTCTCACGAAAATCACCGCTAATAAATGTTTATTATCACCATGCTCCCGCCTCTGGAATACTTGTACCCGGAGCTGAATATACTGTCACAAAGCATTTTTCAAGGAGGCTGCAAATATGGACATAAAACTCATCAGGGAGACCGTCCCCGCCGCGGAATGCATCTATGAGGGCATACAGGAGCAGGGTCTGGAGCTCGACTACATACTCCCGGACTACTACCCGGAGATATTCAGGCTGGTGCGAAGCGAAGCGGTGCCGTCGGTGACCGAATGGTCGGTATCGGGCGACAAGCTGGTCTACGAGCTCCGCTGTGACATACGGATACTCTACAGCGGCGGCGAGGGTACAGAGCTCCAGTGTGTCACCCAGCGCCAGAGCTTCCGCAAGACGGTTGAGCTGGGGAGGCAGAGCAGCGGCGCGACGGTACGCCTCACGCCCAAGTGCGACCACATCAACGTCCGCGCGGTTAACAGCCGCCGGATAGATCTCCGCGGCGCGGTATCGGTGAAGATCTCCGTCACCGGCGAGCACGGGCAGGAGGTCATCTCCGACGCCTCAGGCATGAATATCCAGCTCCGCAGGACGCCAGTCCGCTTTGCGTCGAAGAGCGTGAACGCCGAAAAGACGCTCCGCCTGACCGAGGAGACCGAGCTCTCCGCCGCACAGCCGACCGCTTCTGCAGTAGTCAGCGTGCGGTGCAGCACGCCCGAATGCGAGCGGAAGCTCATCTCCGGCAAGCTGCTCGCGAAGGGCGAGGCGGAGGTCGAGCTGCTCTACACCACCGCAGACGGCGGCGGAGCGGTCGAGCCGATGAGCTTTTCAGTGCCCTACAGCCAGATAATCGACATCGACGGCATAGATGACAGCTTCGACTGCACCGTGACCCCGGAGGTCATCGGCTGCGAGGTCGTCCCCGCCGAGGACAAGAGCGGCGAGAACCGCGTCATGCGCACGGAGCTCGAGCTGCGTCTGGTATGCCGGGCCGTGCGGACGGTCTCCGCGATGATAGGCACGGACGCCTATTCCACGGTATACCCCTGCGAGGTGAACTTCTCCGAGATCTGCGCGGAGCAGCTCCCGGTGGTCTACACAGAGAGCTTCCGCCGGACGATGAAGCTCGCTGAGGGCGACTCCGTCCCGCAGACGGTCTACGCCATGTGGGTGACGCCGAAGAACATCAACACCCGTATCGGCGACGACGGGCGCTCCGTGACGGTCAGCGGTATGCTGAGCTGTTCAATGGCAGCGCGTGACGCCTCGGGAATGCTGACCATGCCGGATAAGGACGAAGCCTTCGAGGAGAATATCCCCCTCGGCGACGACATCACCGGCTGCACAGTCACCGCAGAGGTGATCTCGTCGGAGGTCTCATACAACATAACAGGGGAGGGCGTTCTGGCAGCAAAGGTCGATATATCGGTGAAGATATCGGCACTGAGCTGTACATCTGTCCGCGCCGTGACGGACATCACCGTGGACGACTCCGTGAAGAAGCAGCGCGACGGCGACTACGCAGTGAAGCTGTATTTCGGCGTTGAGAACGAGGAGGTCTGGGACATCGCCAAGCGCTACAGCACCAGTGTCTCGGCGGTCATCGAGGAGAACGAGCTCCCCGGCGAAAGGCTTGGCACGGGCGGTATGCTGCTCATACCCATCGTCACATGACGTCAGAACAGAACATATAAGGAGTTGGATATGGTGAGAGATATTTACAGCGACATCGCCGAGCGCACCGGCGGCGACATATACATAGGCGTGGTAGGACCCGTGCGCACCGGCAAATCGACGTTCATCAAGCGTTTCATGGAATCGCTCGTTATACCGAATATCAGCAGCGGCTCCATGCGCGACCGCGCCCTCGACGAGCTCCCGCAGTCCGCGGCAGGCAAGACCATAATGACGACGGAGCCGAAGTTCATACCCGAGGAGGCAGTAGGTATCAGCCTCGGCGATGGCGCAGAGCTGAGCGTCCGCCTGATCGACTGCGTAGGCTACATCGTCCCGAGCTCTCTTGGCTACATCGAAAACGAGCAGCCGCGCATGGTGATGACCTCATGGTTCGACGAGGAGATACCGTTCAACATGGCAGCGGAGATAGGCACGCAGAAGGTCATCACGGACCACAGCACGATAGGTCTTGTCGTGACGACCGACGGCACCGTGACCGACATTCCCCGTGCTGAGTACGAGGAATGCGAGGAGCGTGTTATCCGCGAGCTTCGCGAGCTCGGCAAGCCGTTCGTTGTGATACTGAACACAACGACCCCCGATTCACCCGAGACCCGTGCCCTCGCGGACACCCTCACAGAGCGCTACGACGCAAAGGTGATACCGGTGAGCGTCATCGACATGAACGAGGAGGATATCCGCGGGATACTGCGCGAGATACTGTATTCCTTCCCGATAAAGGAGATAAATATCCGGATGCCGGGCTGGATAAACACGCTCGGAAAGGGACACTGGCTGAAGGCGTCGATACTGGGCTGTATCCGGGAGGCAGCGAAGGACATCACCCTTGTCCGCGAGGCGAAGACAGCAACGGAAGCGATGTCGGACTGTGAGAACATAGTCCGCGCGGAGATAACGGCGATAGACCTCGGCAAGGGCTCTGTGACGATCACCGCAGAGCTCGACCCGAGCCTGTTCTACCGCATACTCGGCGAAGCGACGGGGATAGAGCTGACGGGCGAGAGCGACCTCATGCCGCTGCTTATGGAGCTGAGCGATATCCGCCGGAAGTATCAGCGGCTGGAGCCTGCGCTGGCGGAGGTCGAAGCGACGGGCTACGGTATCGTCATGCCGGAGCTTGAGGAGCTGTCGCTGGAGGAGCCGAAGATAATCCGGCAGGGCGGAAAGTACGGCGTGAAGCTGAAAGCGTCAGCCCCGTCGATACACCTGATGAAAGCGAACATCAACACGACCGTGAGCCCGATAGTGGGGACAGAGCGGCAGTCGGAGGAGCTTGTGATGTATCTGCTTGACGGCTTTGACGACGACCCGAAGCGTATCTGGGAGAGCAACATATTCGGGAAATCGCTGCACGAGCTTGTGAACGAGGGACTGCACAACAAGCTGTACAAAATGCCTGTAGACGCGCGAATGAAGCTTCAGGAGACGTTGGAACGGGTGATAAACGACGGCTGTTCGGGGCTGATATGCTTTATCCTGTGAGAGGTATCAGGCATTAGGTGTCAGGTGTCAGGACAAAGGGGACGGCGCAGCCAACCGCAGCCCGCCCCCTTTGTCACTTCGTGACATTTTCCCACATTGTAGAGGATCACCCGGCGCCCCTCGTTCGCGGTAAAAGAAAAGCTGTACCGCAAGGTACAGCTTTTGACATTTTATACTTAAGGTCTCGTTTGATGACATTTTCAGCGTCTGAGCGCGCAGAAAAGCCACCCCGCAGGGTGGCTTTTTTCATAATTTCCAATCCTCACACAGCTTATTGATAGCCTCGGTAAGGCGCTTCATATCGGCGTTTGTACGACCGGTCGAATTCTGTATGAGCAGTGCGAGACGGTCAGACGCCGCCGTGAGCTCTGCATAATTGATGTTGAGGTTCGCAGGAATGGACTTCTTCTGGATCACGACGGGCTCCGCGTCGATAGTGACCTCGTTGGCGATGAGGTCGAACTCCGCCCCGCTGTAAGGTGCGTAGACCTCCGCCCCGAATGTATCCCTGAGCTTCTGCGCGAACGCCTCCGCGGAGGCAGTCTCGCCGTGGTTGACGAAGAAGCGCTTCACACCGGAGACCGCGCCCGCCCACTCGAGCAGACCGTTCACATCGGCATGACCGCTGACGCCGGGCAGCTGACGTATCTGCGCCGCCACACGGACAGTCTCACCGAACAGCTTGACGCGCTTCGCACCGTCGATGAGCGCACGACCCAGCGTGTTCACGGCCTGATAGCCGACAAAAAGTATCGTATTTTCGGGACGCCAGAGGTTGTGCTTGAGATGGTGCTTGATACGTCCCGCCTCACACATACCGCTCGCGGATATAATGACCTTCGGACGGAAATCCGAGTTTATCGCACGCGAATCATCGCTGCTCACCGTGCGGATAAGCCCCTCGAACGAGATAGGATTTATCCCGCGCCGCACGAACGACAGCGCCTCCTCATCGTAGCAGCTCTCGCGGTTGTTGATGAAGATGTCGGTCGCCTCGTTCGCGAGCGGACTGTCCACATACACCGGGAAATCCTCGTGCCCGTGAATGAGCTTCTGCTCCTTTATCTGACGCAGGAAGTAGAGCATCTCCTGCGTCCTGCCGACAGCGAACGACGGGATGATGACACTTCCCCCGCGGTCGAATGTGGACTGCAATACCCCGCTGAGTGCGGTGACATAGTCAGTCGGACGGTCGTGGATGCGTGTTCCGTAGGTGGACTCGATGACCACATAATCCGCCTCATCGATGAACTGCGGATCGCGGATGAGCGGCTGATGAACGTTGCCGATATCGCCGGAAAAAACGATCTTGCGGGTCTCACCGTCCTCAGTGAGCGTGATGATTATGCTGGACGACCCGAGCAGATGTCCCGCATCGCGGAAGAGTATCTCGATACCCTCACAGACCGTGTACGGGGTCTCATACTGGTGCGGGACGAACAGCTCGATAGCACCGAGAGCGTCGTCCATGGTGTACAGGGGCTCGTAGTCTGCCTCACCGCGGCGCTGCGCCTTACGGCTGCGCCATTCCGCCTCGAACTCCTGGATGTGGGCGCTGTCGCGGAGCATAACGCTGCAAAGGTTGGCAGTAGCCTCAGTGGAGTGTATCTCTCCGGAGAAACCGCCCGCAAAGAGGAGCGGGAGCATACCGGAGTGGTCGATGTGAGCGTGGGTAAGGAGAACGAAGTCGATATCAGCGGGCGCGACGGGAACGCGGACATTCTCGTAGGTATCCTCGCCCTGTTCCATGCCGAAATCGACGAGGAAGCGCTTGCCGCAGGCTTCGATATAGGTACAGCTTCCGGTGACCTCGTGGGTCGCACCGATAAAAGTCATTTTCATAGTGTAGCCTCCAGTGGTACGAAAAGTACTGAAAATAGTGTTATACAGTTCGTATACGAATATTATAACATATTTCAGCGTAAAAGTCTACATTATTTTATGAATTTTCACCCCAGCTCCCACACTGACGCCTCGACACTTTTTCAACAATGGGATCCCAAAGGGTCGCTAAGCCACCGAAGGCGGTCTAATGCAAAGGGAAAACCTCATTGGGCGCCGTCTCGTTAAAACCACTTCCCACACAAAAAACTATTGCATTCTCAGGAACAATGTGGTATAATGTATGTGTCAGAGCAAAAACCACATACCCCTGAGAAGGAGGCAGCTATGAGCAAGAAGGCAAAGATCATACTCGTAACGGCGATAACCTCATCAGTATTCGCAGCAGGTGCTGCCGCCGCGACTGTCGTGATACTCAAGAAAATGTACGAGAGAACATACATCACGGTCAGCGAATGATAAGCTAATTTTTATAAAAGAAGGTTGAATATAATGGAAATCAAATTCACAAAAGCAGCGACCCTGAAAGCAAAGCCGCAGCCCGGCGACAAGCTCGGATTCGGCCACATCTTCACGGACTATATGCTCCTCATGCCTTATGACGAGGGACAGGGCTGGCACGATCCCGAGATACTGCCCTACGGCAACATCGAGCTCTCCCCGGCAGCAATGTGCCTGCACTACGGTCAGACCGTATTCGAGGGCATGAAGGCATACCGCACCGCAGACGGCAAGGTACAGCTGTTCCGCCCGCTCGAGAACTTCAGGAGACTGAACAAGTCCAATGAGCGTCTCGTTATCCCGGAGCTTCCGGAAGAGCTCGGAATGCAGTGCCTTATGGAGCTTCTCAAGATAGAGAAGGACTGGGTTCCATCCAAGGACGGCGAGTCCCTTTACATCAGACCCTTCATCTTTGCAGTAGACCCGTTCCTCGGCGTTAAGCCCGGTGCACAGTACTACTTCATGATAATCCTTTCGCCCTCCGGCGCATATTATGAGACCGGACTCAACCCCGTAAGCATTTACGTTGAGAGCAAGTATGTCCGCGCAGTAAGAGGCGGTATGGGCTTTGCCAAGACCGGCGGAAACTACGCAGCTTCCCTTATCGGACAGGACGAGGCACACAAGCAGAACTACTCCCAGGTACTCTGGCTCGACGGCGTTGAGCAGAAGTACATCGAGGAAGTAGGCGCAATGAACATCTTCTTCGTTATCGACGGCAAGGTAGTAACACCTATGCTCCAGGGCTCTATCCTCCCGGGCATCACCAGAAAGTCCGCTATCGAGGTATGCAAGTCCAAGGGTATCGAGGTCGAGGAGAGACGCATCGACATCCAGGAGATCGCCGACGCATATGACGCAGGCAAGCTGGACGAGGTATTCGGTACCGGTACAGCAGCAGTTATCTCCCCTGTAGGCCACCTCAAGTGGAACGACAAGGTAATGGAGATAAACGGCAACAAGATCGGCAAGATCTCGCAGATGCTCTATGATACTATGACCGGTATCCAGTGGGGCAAGATCGAGGACACATTCGGCTGGATCGTACCTGTTGAATAAAAAGCGCAATGCATGATTAAAGGGCTGCATCAGCAGCCCTTTTTATTGTATCCACAAAGCCCCCGGCTCTGACCGGGGGCTTTATATACTTTTATTCGTGATAGTATGAATCTATACCGAAATATTCTTCCAGTGTGAGTCCGCTGTCGTGGATAGCGTAGGAGAGGTCTGTTCCTACATAGCGGATATGCCAGGATTCGTACTTATAGCCAGTTATATCCTGCTTGCCCTGCGGATAGCGGAGTATGAACCCGTACTCATGGCAGTGATTTTCGAGCCATATAGCCTCGGGAGTTCCGATAAAGGTGTCGTCTATCTGGTTTACGTCGATAGCAAGACCTGTCTGGTGCTCGGAATGACCCGGACGGGCAGAATATGTATCAGCTGCAGCTTGTCCGTCGCGTGCGCAGTAGTTATCGTATATCTGAGCCTGATAGTCATATGAGCGGAAGCCCGAAGATAAATAGATATTCAGTCCCTCCGCAGCGGCGGCGTTTGCGAGCTTGTTGAACTGAGCCTGACAGGTGGGATCGAGTCCCGGATTGAAGTCAGCAGGAAGGCTGTAGCTCTTGTTTGCGATAAGAGTGCCGTTTATGTAGGTAAGTCCCGGGATATCATACTGCACAGGTGCAGGTCCGTAGTTCGAATCAGAAGATGTATCCGAGGTCTGTGACTGAGTGTCCTGCTGCTGAGTGCTCTGCTGCTGAGCGGGTTCACCCGTGGTATTATCAGCACTGCCTGCAGAAGTATTTTCCTCAGCAGGGGACGAAGTCTCTTCGGTGTCTGTGTCCGCAGAGGTCACTGTCTCGGAGCTGTCAGCAGCTGAGGGAGCTGTGGTATCATCGGCAGCTGTGGTAACATCAGCGTCTGATACATCGGCAGCTGTACCCGTGTCAGAGCCGGAAACAGAAGCCGCAGGCTGATCAGATACCGGAAAGCTTGAAAGCTCGCCCACCGTTCCGCAGGCAGACAGGGAAGCGGCTGCGATCAGCATGAGAGTTATCTTTGATATCCTTTTCATTTTAATCCTCCTTTGCACAGAAGCGGAGATGAGCATATCTTCGCATTTGATGCTTTCAAAAATAGCGGCCGGACATTAACGTCCGGGTGTTGCATTTCGGCATAGATATTTATACTTTGACAGATCTCACGTTACATTTCTATATTAGCACATTCTGTTTAAGCTGTCAATAGCGTTGAAAAATGTTGCCGGATAAATAAAAATGACTGCCAATGGCAGCCATTTTGGGACGCCGCCTCCGGCGTCCCGCGCATTCCACATTACTCCGACAGATCCTCCACGACCTTTTTGAACACAGGAAGATCCTTGTCATAGGTCTTCTGCATATCCTCGAGGTCGCAGTAAGCCAGCTTTTTTGGCGTGCGGACGGCCATATAGAGGTCGTCCGTCACAGCAGACTTGCTGACGCCGATCTTCTCCGCGAAGTCTGTACCCCTGAGGTAGAAAGCGAACTTGCGGACATTCTCGTTGTCGGGGAACTCATCGGACAGATCGGTGAAAATACTCTTCACATCGGCCTTCTGCGTGTAGTCGTCCCCGGCGATTACGATAACAGCGTCCGCGGACTGCATCTCCACGGTGAGCTTGGTGTCCGTACCGTAGCTGTAGTTCTTGTAGGTATTGTCGGAGAGGGGCATATAGTAGACCGAGACCAGTACCTCGCCGTTGCCGTTGAAGTCCTCCGCAAAGCCCTCGAAGTAGGTACGCAGCCCCTCCGCCTCACCGATCTTGTCGTTGTTGCAGACCACCAGCACCACCATATCCGGGCGCGGCTTGGTGACGATACTGTTCACCAGCACCGCCACGACCAGCGCGAAGAACAGCGCGATGACCAGCCACCACTTGTTGTGGTAGACGAAGTTCTTCACCTTCTGCCACGGAGAGAGCCTGACAGCCTCCTCGTGTTCCTCGTGGATGGTCTCGCTCTCCTCGATGAGACCCTGTTTCAGGCGCATGAGCTCCTTTTTCTCCTCGATTATGCGGCGGTCGTACTCCTCCTGACGTTTCCGCTCGCGCTCGGCGTACTCACGCTCGATCTCAGCCTGACGCTCCTGTTCCTCAGCGAGCCGCTGCTCGTTCATCTCGCGGATATTCTGAAAGACGCTTTTGCTGACGTCTATTTTTTCATCGTCCTGCGGGACAGCCGGCTGAGCCTTCTTATTCTTATCCTTCATAAGTCCTCCGAAAAATACAGGACGAACAAACCTGTCCGTCCTGATGAGATTTCTTATTCCTCGTTTTCTTCCTTGGCGGAGCGTCCGCTGTTAGCAGGGATCGGCTTCATTGTCGGGAAGAGGAGCACATCACGGATAGAGGCGCTGTCGGTGAGGAGCATAACGAGTCTGTCGAGACCGAACCCGAGACCGCCCGTCGGGGGCAGACCGTACTCGAGGGCAGTAACGAAGTCCTCGTCCACCTCAGCATTAGCGCCCTGAGCGCGCTTTGCCTCGACCTGCTTGACGAAGCGCTCCTTCTGGTCGATCGGGTCATTGAGCTCGGAGAACGCATTACCCATCTCGCGGCAGTAGATGAAGTACTCGAAGCGCTCTGTGAACGCCGGGTCGGAGGGCTTCCTCTTGGCGAGAGGCGAGTTCTCGACGGGGTAATCATAGATGATAGTAGGCTGAATGAGCTTGTCCTCGACGAAAGCATCGAAGAACGCGATGAGAACGTGTCCCTTGGTAGCAGCGTCCCCCTCATCGACCTCAACGCCCTTAGCCTTAGCGACAGCGCGTGCCTGAGCGTCGTCCGCCCAGTCGTTGTAGTCGACTCCGGCGTACTTCTTTACAGCCTCGATCATGGTGAGACGCTCCCACGGCTTGCCAAGGTCGATCTCAACGCCCTGGTAGTTTATCTTGGCAGTACCGCATACCTTCTCAGCGATAGTGCGGTACATATTCTCGATGAGGTCCATCATGCCGATGTAGTCAGTGTAAGCCTGATACATCTCAACTGACGTAAATTCGGGGTTATGCGAGGTATCCATGCCCTCGTTGCGGAAGATACGTCCCACCTCGTAGACCTTCTCGAAGCCGCCCACGATGAGGCGCTTGAGGTAGAGCTCGGTCTCGATACGGAGGTACATATCCATGTCGAGGGTGTTGTGGTGCGTGATGAACGGACGTGCAGACGCGCCTATTTCGAGAGTATGGAGCACAGGAGTATCCACCTCAGTGTATCCGAGAGCGTCGAGGTAAGCCCTTACCTCACGGATTATCTGGCTGCGCTTCACGAACGTGTCCTTTACGTCAGGATTTACGATGAGGTCAACGTAGCGCTGACGGTATCTCGTATCCTGATCCTTGAGGCCGTGCCACTTCTCGGGCAGCGGGAGGAGAGACTTCGACAGCAGGGAGATCTTCTGCGCATGAATGGAGATCTCGCCCTTGCGTGTCCTGAAAACGAATCCCTCGACGCCGACGATATCGCCGATGTCCCACTTTTTCTTGAATTCCTTGAAAAGGTCAGCGCCGACATCATTGGAGCGTACATAGACCTGAATGCGGTCGCTCGCGTCGCGAACGTCGATGAAGTTCGCCTTGCCCATGTCGCGCCAGCTCATGATACGGCCGGCAATGCGGATGATATTGCCGTTGAGAGCCTCGAGCCCAGCCGCGATCTTTTCCTCGTCGCCGCCGGCAGCCGCGATGACCTCAGCCTCCTGCTTCTCATAGAGAGCCTTGTAGTCAGCCGCATGACCTGTCACGTCGAACTTCGTGACCTGATACGGGTCGAAGCCTCCCTCACGGAGAGCCGCGAGCTTATCGAGCCTGTCCTTCTTGAGAATGTTGATATCCTGTACCTGCTCCTCCTCGGGAGCAGCGGGATTTACCTGATTTTCGCTCATTTTACAACGTCCTTTCGGGGATTACTTGGAGATCTCGAGGACCTCGAAACGGAGCTCGCCGGCGGGAGCCTCAACGATGAAGATATCGCCGACCTTCTTTTTCATAGCAGCCTTGCCGATAGGGGACTCATCGGAGATCTTGCCCTCTCTTACGTTCGCGTGGTTAGTGGAAACGATGGTGAAGGTCTCAACCTTGCCGGTATCTACGCGCTTTATCTTGATAACGGAGCTCATACCGATCTCATCGACCGAAATATCGTCGTCCTCGACTATCTCAGCATTGTCGATAGTCTGCTGGAGCTCAGCGATATGAGCCTCGAGGATAGCCTGTTCGTTCTTAGCCTCATCGTACTCAGCGTTCTCGGAGAGGTCTCCGTAGGAACGAGCGACCTTGAGTCTCTCAGCGACTTCCTTACGCTGATTGATGATAAGGTCATTGAGCTCAGCGACGAGCTTATCATAGCTTTCGCGGGACATTTTTTTAGCAGCCATAGTAATATTCTCCTTAAAAGTGATTATT
Source organism: Ruminococcus sp. (assembly GCA_016288815.1). Lineage (GTDB taxonomy): Bacteria > Bacillota > Clostridia > Oscillospirales > Ruminococcaceae > Ruminococcus. The sequence continues at coordinate 29,718 of JAEELF010000030.1, read as the reverse complement.
GAGTTTAAAGCATTATTACTATTATAATATATTCTTGTTGAAATGTCAAGACGTAGGACAGTTGCATTTTTATGATGATTGTGGTATAATAGTCTGGACAAGGAAAACTATCCCGAACGGAGGCGCATGAAAATGCTTTTAGCAGTAGACATCGGCAACACCAACATAGTATTCGGCTGCGTGGACGACGCCGGAAATATCGCCCTTTTCGAGCGTATTTCCACGAACCACAACGCCACAGCCGCGGAGTACGCCGTGCTGATACGCAATATCCTCATTATGAACGACTTCTCACTCACCGACATCGGCGACGCGATAATCTCATCGGTAGTACCCTCGGTGGTGAACACCGTCCGCGAGTCGATACGCAAGCTGTTCGGCGTAGACCCGATGATAGCGGGGCCCGGCGTGAAGACGGGGCTGAATATCCTCATCGACAACCCCAAGCAGCTCGGCAGCGATCAGGCGGTGGACGCAGTCGCCGCGATAAACCAGTACCCTGTGCCGCTGATAATCATAGACATGGGCACAGCGACGACTGTATCGGTGGTAGACCGCAATAAGAACTACATCGGCGGACTCATCATGACCGGCATGGGAGTGGCAACGGACGCCCTTATCACGCGCACCGCGCAGCTCCCGAAGATAAACTTTGAAGCGCCGGAGAACATCATCGGCACGAACACGATCGACTGCATGAAGAGCGGAATGCTGTATTCCAACGCCTGTGCGCTCGACGGGATAATAGACCGTATCGAGGAGCAGATAGGGGAGCAGTGTACAGTAGTTGCGACAGGCGGACTGGCGGAGCTCGTAGTACCGCTGTGCCGCAAGGACATCAACCTTGACAGCGATCTGCTGATAAAGGGCTTGTGGATAATCTACAAAAAGAACAAGAAATGAGAAAAAGTCCCCGCCTCGGGGACTTTTTTACATCGCGTACAGACCATTTCAGCAAAGGGATCCCAAAGGGTACCTGTACCCTATGGCGGAGTCCAGAGGCAGCGCCTCTGGTCGCTTCGCTTTAGTTTTAAGGCGAAGCGAAACTATCTGAAAGGCGCTCCGCAAGAGGTGAATTTTCAAACAGTCCGGTGGACTGTTTGAAAAGAGGAGACGCCCTGCAAGAGAGGGCGTCTCCTTCTACCGCATCGCAATATTTTCCCTGCGACCTTATGGTCGCACGGCAGGGGCACGTCAATTTCCCCGGGCGCCGGGACGGCGCCCCTACAAAACCGAATGCCGACGCCGCGATACACACACCTGCCACCTAAGGTCTGACACCTGAAACCTAAACTTCACACTCCGCGAGCGCATCAGTGAACTCACGGTACATATACAGCGAACCGAGCGTGATGAGCGGGATACCGTGCCCCTTCGCGAACTCAAATGCCTCACGCACACCCTCACGCAGGTCTGTGAACGCCTCAGCAGGGATACCCGCCTCCACGAACGTCCCCGCAAGTATCTTCGGGTCGAGCGAGCGCGGATTATCGGGCTTGACGGCGAAAACGCGCTCTGTGAGCCCGCCGAGCAGACCGGCATACAGCCCGTACTCCTTGTCCGCCATGACGCCGATGAGCAGCGCGGCGTTAGTCTCGCCGAAATACCGCTGTATCGTCTGTGCCGCGTGACGTATACCGTCGGGATTGTGCGCCCCGTCATAGACCACGCACGGCTCAGTGCGGAGCACCTCGAAACGCCCGTGCCACCTCGCCCCTGCGAGACCGTCCCTGACCGCCGCATCGGGGATATCGAGACCCTCCCCGCGCAGGATATCAATGCACGCAAGCACGTTGAGCGCATTGATGTACTGATATGTTCCGAGCATGGGGACCCTGAGTTCCTGCCCGCGGTAAACGAAGCTGATACCGTCGAGCGAGGACTCCCCGACGTCCCACGACATCTGCGAATAGTCCGGAGTATAGAGCTTTGCGGAGCGTTCGCGCGCCACGACCGAAACGACCTCGAGGGCAGTTTCGCTCTCTCCGCCGAAGAATACCGGACGCCCCTCCTTGATTATCCCTGCCTTGTGAGCGGCGATCTCCGCGATAGTATCGCCGAGGAACGCCTGATGATCGCTCTGCACGTTCGTTATTACCGAGAGGAGCGGTGCGCTGACGATATTGGTGGAATCGCTGTCCCCGCCCATACCGCATTCGATCATAGCGAGGTCGCAGCCCTCCTGCCTGAACAGTTCATAAGCCGCAGCAGTCAGCACCTCGAACTCCGTGGGCTTTTCGTCCATTCCCTCAATAAAAGTATTCACATAGGAAATGATCTCCGCGAACCTCTCCTTCGGGATACACTCCCCGCCGATACGGAACCCATCCGTGACGTCCGTGATAGCAGGGGAGGAGAACCACCCCACCTTATAGCCTGCCTCACCGAGCACAGCCCCGAGCATAGCCCCGAAGGACCCCTTGCCGTTAGTGCCTGCGATATGTATCACCTTCAGGCTGTCCTGCGGGTCACCGAGCAGGCGCGCGAGCTCAGTGATTCGCCCGAGCCCGAGGATGCTTCCCCGCGCGGCAGCCTCATTCAGACAGCCGAGAGCCTCTTCGTAATTCATTTTCTCGTCACCTTCTCCAGCTGAGCCGAGAATCCCTTGTTCTTCAGCAGCAGATAAATGATATAGGACTCGACGATACCCACGCAGATATAGAGCGGAACACGCAGCAGCAGCACCTGATACGGCGTGTGGAAGTATAGCTTCAGTCCTATGGACTTCACTATCATCGAGCCGATGATATGCGCCGGCAGAACGCACGCAGCCACCCCGAAAACGCTCCTGCTCTTAACGAACCCGTGCGAGACCATACCCGCAACGAATCCGATGAGCGCCGCGCCGATAGTGATAATGGGGTTTATCGAGTACCCGACTATCAGACAGCCGATGATGTCCGCGCCCGCGCCGACAGCCGCTCCTACTAACGGCCCGAAGAATATCCCTGCCATGAGCAGCGGGAGATTCTCGAGGCTTACGCGGATACTGTCCCCGATGTTGAATGCGAGCAGCTTGCCGAGCACAATGCTCATCGCGATGAGCAGCGCCGAGATGACGAGCACCGAAGTGGTGCCGAACAACCCGACAGAGCCCCTGCGTGCAGTATTTTTGTTTGTCTGTGACATAAAAATAACCTCCTTTTCCACATCATACGACAAGAAAAGGAGGTCTTCTTTTTTGTCCTATGAAGCGGGATGCAAAATGCGAACCGCGGGACAAAAGCCCCTTCGTCTGACCGACAACTCCCCGTTCGGTCAGCACTTCACGAACGCATTTTTACTCTTCAGCAGAATCAATTATACACCGCCCGCAGCGATTTGTCAATAGCTTTTGCGCAGATGTTTTTCAGCGGTGTTTTTTTGTCTTGGTGAGCTCATAGCTCATCCCGAGCAGCGGTACGACAGTCTCCGCAGGGACCGACCCGTCGAGCAGCACGGTTATCCAGTAGTTCTTGTTCATGTGATACCCTGGTAGCACGCCCTCCTGCAAGAGCACAGACCCCAGCATGAGCGGGTCGCACTTGAGGTCAGCGATGTCGATGAGCTCATCGCCCTCCAGCCCGAGACGGCTCCTCCTGACGCGCATGAACACCGCGAACCACTTGCGGTTGCTCCTGTGCCGGAAGGCGCCCGCATAGGGGTCGCTCTCCCAGAGGTATTCCGGGTCAGCGCCGTACTCAGAGCGTATCAGCTCCGTGAACTGCGCGAGCGTCATGCCGCCCACGGCTCAGAGCTCCGAGTGGAAGGTACGCGAGATGACGTCGTCCTGCTGTTCCTTGGTGAGCTTTACGAAGTTCACCGCATAGCCGGACACACGCACGGTGAGCTGAGGGTACTTCTCAGGGTGAGCCTGAGCGTCGAGGAGGGTCTCACGGGTGAAAACGTTCACGTTGAGGTGATGACCGCCCTTTTCGACATACCCGTCGAGCAGCTCGATGAGATTATCTACCTGTTTCTGATTATCCATGATGATTCCTCCCTGTTTTGTGTAAGGGCTGATGCCCACATCAGCCCGTTTAGGTTTATGTTTTTTTTAAATCGTGAGCGCAAGCGAACACATTAATTACGCATTACGCATTAATGATCGTCGTCCTCGGGTTCAAGCTCAGTCGGCTGGCAGCACGCACCCTTAATGCCGGAGCAGTCGGTGCTCTTCACGGTCTCCACGGAGCCCCCTCCGCCCTCACCCGAGGTGATATTTATGTGACCCGTCCCGCCGGACATGAGCTGATCTATGAGGTCAGCGAGCTCCTCCGGGGACTGCGCCTGAGGTTTTATATCAGACATCGTTCTCCTCCGCAGCTATCTTGTCGAGGTCGAGGTCGCCCACGAAGACGTCCATGTTCTTGCCGAGGGCGTCAGGGATTATCGAGAACGTGTTGGAGATACCGTCCTGTGCGTACCTGAAGGGCAGCTTAGCCACCGACGAAAGCGAAGCAACAGCGCCGTGGGTATCCCTTCCGTGCATGGGGTTAGCGCCCGGAGCGAGCGGGACGCCCTGTTTTCTGCCGTCTGGTGTATTTCCGGTCTTCTTGCCGTAAACTACGTTCGACGTGATAGTGAGTATTGACATCGTAGGCACGCCGTCGCGGTAGGTGTGGTGCTTCCTGACGCAGTTCATGAACTGTCTTACGACCGTTACCGCGAGCTGATCCACGCGGTCGTCGTTGTTGCCGTACTTCGGGAAATCCCCCTCGATCTCGTAATCGACAACGACGTCCTTCGCCACGCCTGTGACGTTCCCCGCCTTGTCCTTGATCTCGATATCGCGGCGCACAGGCTTTACCTTCGCGTACTTGATAGCCGAGAGCGAATCCGCAACGACCGAGAGCCCCGCGATACCTGTCGCGAAATAGCGCTTTACGTCCCTGTCGTGGAGTGCCATCTGAAGCCTCTCGTAGCTGTATTTATCGTGCATATAGTGGATGACGTTGAGGGTATTGACATACAGCCCCGCGAGCCATTCCATCATATCCATGTACTTCTCCCACACATCGTCGAAGTCGAGATACTCGCCCTCAACTGGTCTGTACTTAGGACCAACCTGCAATCCGAGGCGCTCGTCCACACCGCCGTTTATGGCGTAGAGCAGGCACTTCGCGAGGTTCGCCCTCGCGCCGAAGAACTGCATCTCCTTGCCGACTCTCATGGAGGAAACGCAGCACGCGATAGCGTAGTCATCGCCGTGAACTACCCTCATCATGTCGTCGTTCTCGTACTGTATCGAGGAGGTCTTTATGGACATCTTCGCGCAGTACTCCTTGAACTTTCTCGGCAGCTTCGTGGACCAGAGCACGGTCATGTTGGGCTCGGGCGCAGTACCGAGGTTCTCGAGGGTATGCAGATAGCGGAAGCTGTTCTTGGTAACGAGGTGATGTCCGTCAACTCCCACGCCGCCGATAGACTCGGTTATCCACGTCGGGTCGCCGGAGAAGAGCTCGTTGTACTCGGGAGTACGCGCGAACTTGACGATACGCAGCTTCATGATGAAGTGGTCGATGAGCTCCTGAGCCTGCTGCTCGGTGAGAACACCGCGGTCGAGGTCGCGTTGTATATAGATATCGAGGAAGGTCGATGTGCGTCCGAGGGACATCGCTGCGCCGTTCTGCTCCTTGACAGCCGCGAGGTAGCCGAAGTACAGCCACTGAACGGCTTCCTTGGCGTTGGCGGCGGGCTTGGAGATATCGAGCCCGTAGATGTCGCCGAGCTTCTTGAGATCCTGCAAAGCCCTTACCTGCTCGGAGAGCTCCTCGCGCAGACGGATATTCTTGGAGGTCATTCTCACGAGGGAATTGGCGATCTGCTGCTGCTTGTCCGCGATGAGGTGGTCGGTGCCGTAGAGCGCGACGCGCCTGTAGTCGCCGATGATACGACCTCTGCCGTAGGCGTCGGGGAGACCTGTGAGTATCGCGGAATGCCGCGCGAGCCTCATCTCAGGGGTATAAGCATCGAAGACGCCCTGATTGTGGGTCTTGCGGTACTTCGTGAAAATATCCACTACCTCCTGATCGACCTCATATCCGTATTCGCGGCACGCCTGCTGAGCCATACGGATACCTCCGAAGGGCTGGAGGGCACGCTTGAAGGGCTTGTCCGTCTGGAGACCGACTATCTGTTCGAGGTCCTTGTTGAGGTATCCCGCCCCGTGGGAGGTGATAGTGGAGATTATCTTTGTGTCCATGTCGAGGACGCCGCCCTTCTCACGCTCCTGACGTGTAAGGTCCATGACCTGCTCCCAGAGCTTGACGGTAGCCTCAGTCGGCGGCGCGAGGAAGCTCTCATCGCCCTTATAGGGCGTGTAGTTCTTCTGGATAAAGTCGCGGACGTTGACTGACGTGCCGCTCCACCTGCCGGGAGTGAAGCCTTCCCATTCCTTACGAAGATCTGCTGACATAAACAAGGACTCCTTTACAAATAGAATTCATGTCTTATTTTTTCCTGCCTTTTCTGGCGGGAGGTTTTCTGACTGTTTTCGGCACCGCCGGACTCTTCTCAGCCGCAGGCTCAGGGGAGGGGATGCCGAGCTTTTTCTCGCGGCTCTCGAGCTCCTCGAAGCAGAGCTTGTAGACAGTCGCCGCGAGCGGCACGCCCACCAGCATACCGAGCACCCCGAACAGTCCGCCGCCGACCGTAACAGCCGCGATGACCCATATCCCGGGCAGCCCGACCGACGAGCCGACCACCTTGGGGTAGATGATATTAGTTTCGAACTGCTGCAAGATTATGAGGAAGATCAGGAAGACCAGCGCCTTTGCGGGGTCGACCGTGAAGATTATGAACGCACTGACCGCAGCCCCGACCAGTCCGCCGACAACAGGTATCAGCGCGGTCACGCCGACGATAGTGCCGGACATAGCCGCATAGGGCAGTCTCAGCGCCCATGAGCCCACGAAGCAGAGCGAGCCGAGTATGATAGCCTCGATGAACTGTCCCACGAAGAAGCTGGTGAAGGTCTCGTGAGCGCAGCTGAGGAAGTGGTTGACCTTATTATTGACCCTCTCGCTGAAGATCACCTTCTGTATGCGCTTTGCGTCCGCGGAGAGCTTATCCTTGCGGAGCAGGACATAAACGGCGAAGATAAGCGCGAGCACGAAGCTCGTAACGGTCGAAGTAACAGCCCCGATGACCGAGATAGCGGAGCTGAGCAGACCGTAAGCGCCGTTGAAGACGTTCTGGATAACGGAGTTCCAGTCGATGGACTTCCATTCGATCTCCATGTTGCTGAGGTACTGCTCGACCTGCGGGTACTCGACGAGCTTTTCGGAGGCGAATCCGCGGATGCTCTGGTAGGCAGCGGGAATGCCCTCGTAGATGAGCTTGCCGGCAGTGATTATCTCAGGGACAACGATCTTGAGGACGAGCGTGATGACGGCAGCGGTGATGCCGAACGCGAGCACGAGGCACACCGGACGCCGCGAGTAGGAGAGGAAGCCGGAGGTGGCTTTAGGGAAGTAGAGCTTCTCGAAGCGCACCATAATGATATTGAAGATATAGGCGATGATACAGCCGATGATGAGCGGAGCGGCAGCAGAGCCGACCGCGGAGAGGAAATGTGTTATCGCCGGGAAATTCTGAACGATGAAGCAGACCGCGACGGCGAGCAGCGCGACGGTCACAGCGCTTTTGAGTTCCTTTTTATCCATGACTGAGTGAGCACCCTCCGGTAGCAAAATGATCTGTCAGACAGCGGACGGGAAAAGAGCGGTGTCCGCCACAATATAATTATATAACATAAGTGAAAGGAAGTCACGCGATATAATGTTAATTTTTCGTAAATTTGTTACCACGCACAAACACCGATTCCACACATTCTCCCTGACCGCACCCATTCATAGGGGACGCCTCGCAAGAGAAGGCGTCCCCTTGCTGCCGCGTCTCAAAATCATTCCTGCGACCGGTGACGGCTGCACGCAGCGTCCCACGATTTGCGCAGCATCTGTCTACACCCTGCCACCTGATCCCCGCCGTCTGACACCTGACCCCTGACCCCTGGCACCAGCCCTGTTAGTCACAATGAACATATTCCCTCTCCACAACTGTACAAAATACATAAATCGCGCAAAAACTGGTTGAAATGTTGTGTGCGCTGTGATATAATTTGCGTAGATGTACATTGTTCCGGAGGTGAGTAGACATGGACGAAAAAAGAATGAGGATCCTCAACAAGCTGTTTGAAGCATTTGAGATAGTTGCCGAGGGCAATTATGTCTATCTTTGTGACATGAAGCACGACTACTCACGCTGGTCACGCAGCGCGGTGGACTACTTCGGACTGCCCGACATCTACATGACCGGCGCAGGGGAGATATGGGAACAGCATATCCACCCGGACGACCGTGAGCACTACCGCACCAGTATCGTCAACATCTTCAACGGAGAGGACTCCGGACACGATATGCAGTACCGCGCCCTCGCCGCCGACGGCAGCTACGTTGTCTGCACCTGCAAGGGCGTCGTGATAAAGGACGCGGACGGCAAGCCTGAGTACTTTGCCGGCTCGATAAAGAACCACGGCTCTATGAGCTACATCGACAACGTAACAGGGCTCCGCAGCCTCTACGGCTTCTTCGACGACCTCAAGTCGCTCTACTTCAAGAAGACCGAGTGTACCGCAATGGTAGTAGGCATCAGCGGATTTTCGATACTTAACGACATCTACGGCTACAGCTTCGGAAATATGATCCTCCAGAAATTCGCGAACCTCATACACGGCACGTTCTCGGAGTTCGGCTGGGTCTACCGCATGGACGGAACGAAATTCGCCGTCATCAGCCGCAGCCTTACCACCGACGACCTCGTCACGATGTACAACAATATCCGCGAGAGAGTCTCCCACGGCTTCTTTGTTGACGACGAGCGCATGAGCCTGTCGCTCAATGCAGGCGTCGCAGTCGTGGACGACTTCGAGATAAACAGCGAGACTATCTACTCCTGCCTTAAAAACGCCTATTACGAGTCCCGCAACCGCAGGCTCGGCGAGGCAGTTGTATTCGAGAATACGATAAGCGGCGACAACAAGAAGCTCATCGAGAAGATAAACAAGATCCGCAACTGCATCTTTGAGGACTGCCGGGGCTTTTACCTCTGCTACCAGCCGATAGTTGACTCCCAGACCGAGGAGCTGCGCGGCGTGGAGGCGCTCCTCCGCTGGAAGGACGACGAATACGGCACGGTCCCGCCGATACAGTACGTTCCCGTGCTTGAGCAGGACGCTATCTTCCCCGAGCTCGGCCGCTGGATACTCCGCCGGGCAATGGAGGACGGCAAGCTGTTCGTCGCCAAGAATCCGGACTTCCTCATGCACGTCAACGTCTCCTACGCCCAGCTGAAGCGCAGCGACTTCGTAGCGGACGTCTTCAGGATACTTGCCGAGACCGGCTACCGCGCGGAGAATCTCTGCATCGAGATAACCGAGCGCTGCCGACTGCTCAACATGGATATGCTGAAGAATATGTTCTGCGTATTGCAGGCAGCGGGCGTGAAGATCGCGCTGGACGACTTCGGCACAGGCTTTGCGTCCATCGGCGTACTCCGCGAGCTGCCTATCGACATCGTAAAGATAGACCGCGAGTTCGTCAAGAACATCGAGACCAGCCTGCCCGACCAGCACACCGTCCGGTTCATCTCCTCGCTGGCAGCGGACTTCTCCGCGGAGGTCTGCGTAGAGGGCGTCGAGACTATCGGGATGTGCGACTGCCTGCGCAAATTCAGCGTCAGCGCATTCCAGGGCTACTACTACTCAATGCCGGTAACGCTTGAAGAACTGATGAAAAAAGACCTCTGACCCAACGTAATACTGCCGGAGGGGCTCCCCTTTGGCAGTATTTTTCACGTTTTAGACAAATCCTGCGAAAAAAATTCTCGCTGAGTGTTGCATTCTCAATAAAAATATGGTATAATCATACTGTTGGAGGTGTGACATGACTGCAAAAGAAGAGTTTATAGCGATATACGAAGCAAACATCAGGCGTGAGGGTGCGGATAAGCTGCTTGATTACCTCAAACGGAGCGATTTTTTCACCGCCCCGAGCAGTACCCGCTTCCACGGCTCCCACGAGGGAGGGCTCGTCCAGCACAGCGTGAACGTCTACCACTGCCTGAAGGACTACCTCTCGCGCCCGCGCACGAAGGAACTCTACGGCATGGACTACTCCGAGGAGACCATCGCCCTCGTCGCGCTGCTGCACGACGTCTGCAAGGTCAACTTCTACACCGTGGACTACCGCAACAAGAAAAACGACGAGACCGGTGTATGGGAAAAGGTCCCGTACTACACCATAAACGACACCCTGCCCTACGGACACGGCGAAAAATCGGTGTATATCCTGTCCGGCTTCTTTTACGGCGACGCAAGGCTGACCCGCGAGGAAGCCTTTGCGATACGCTACCACATGGGCTTTTCCGGCATCGAGGACAAGAACGTCATCGGAAAGGCGCTCGAGATGTATCCGCTCGCGCTCGCGCTGAACGTTGCGGATATGGAGGCTTCCTACTACCTTGAGGGAAGCGAAAAATGAACCTGACCGCCCCGCGCGGTGAATAGATTGGATAAGAAGGAGATATTGACATGAATTGGTACGATAACGCGATAGTTTATCACATTTACCCGCTCGGCTTCTGCGGCGCCCCGAAGTTCAACGACTTCGGCGACGTGGTATACCGTCTGGACAAGGTGCTCGACTGGATCCCCCACTTCAAGGAGATGAACGTCGATGCAGTCTACTTCGGACCCGTATTCGAGTCCGTAGAGCACGGCTACGATACTATCGACTACAAGACGATCGACCGCAGACTCGGCGACAACAACTCATTCCGCTTCATCTGCGACCAGCTCCACGAGAACGGTATCCGCGTTATCCTCGACGGCGTTTTCAACCATGTAGGACGCAGGTTCCCGCAGTTCATGGACATCCAGGAAAAGGGACAGGGCTCCGGCTACTGTGACTGGTTCGCGAACCTCAACTTCGGCGGACAGTCCCCCTGCGGAGATCCCTTCTGGTACGAGGGCTGGAACGGCCACTACAACCTCGTCAAGCTCAATCTGCGCAATGTCGGCGTCTGCGACCACCTCATCGACGCTATCAACTACTGGATCGAGAACTTCCACATCGACGGCATACGCTTTGACGCCGCCGACTGCATAGACTTCGACTTCTTCAAGCGCATACGCAGCTTCTGCAAGGGCAAGCGTCCGGACTTCTGGCTCATGGGCGAGATAATCCACGGCGACTACAACCGCTGGGCGAACCCCGAGATGCTCGACAGCGTAACGAACTATGAGTGCTACAAGGGACTCTACTCCTCTCACAACGACAAGAACTACTTTGAGATAGACTACTCGATAAACCGCCAGTCAGGCGCAAACGGCGGAATCTACCGCGGCATCAACCTCTACAACTTCGTAGACAACCACGACGTGAACCGCCTCGCGAGCACGCTTCACAATCAGGCGCACCTGCCGCTGGTCTACACACTTCTGTACTCCATGCCGGGCATACCATCGATCTACTACGGAAGCGAGTACGGCGTACAGGGACGCAAGGAGAACAACTCCGACGACAACCTCCGCCCCTGCCTGCATCTCCTCGACATGGAGCAGCAGAACACAGGGCTTTACAAGCACATCGTCAAGCTGGGACGTATCTACCGCGCATATCCGGCTCTCCGCACGGGCGAGTATGAGCGTATCAGCATAACCAACCAGCAGCTGCTGTTCAGGAAGGTGCTCGGCGACCAGACAGTATATGTAGCCCTCAACCTTGCGGACTACGAGTACGAGATGAACTTCCAGACCCACCTCCCGGGACTTGTGGACGTCATCGGCGCGAAGCTGATACCGGTCGAGGACGGCAGAGCACACTTCACCATGCCGCCGCTCTCGTCGATGATAATCGTATCCGACGACATCGTTAACAACGTGGACGGATTGGAGAGTGCCCCCGCCGAGACAGGCAGCGACACGGAGATCGTCGTAGGGGCTAAGTACCGCCACTTCAAGGGCAACGAATACGAGGTCATCGCAGTAGCGCGCCACTCCGAGACCATGGAGGAGCTTGTCATCTACAAGGCACTCTACGGCGACGGCGAGGTATGGGCGAGACCGAAGTCGATGTTCATCGGCAAGGCAGGCGACCAGCGCCGGTTCGAGAAGCTGGACTGATGAATAAATGAAGAAAAGCCGTCAATACTATGCACAGGGGACGAATGTACCCCGACGGTGCAGGTATTGACGGCGTTTTGTTATCCGCACGGCAGGACGCAGACTGTGCCGGAGTGCGGAGAAAGGTGGATAATATGAGCCACAAGAAGAACAAGGATCAGACACACGATCACGGTACACATCCGACGAGCGGCGGAACAGAGAACTGCTGTGACAAGAAGGACGAAAAGACGTCCTGCTGACGGCAGCGCATACCCCGCGCAAAAAGGACGCCCCGACCCCGGGACGTCCAATTTTTTACTTATTTGAACTCTTCATCTTGATGAGCTTGTAAACGAATATCTCGATGGACACCAGACCCACCACGCAAGCGCCCGCGATGAGCGCGATAACGCCGACATTGGACTTCTCCTCCGCCTTCTCGGACTTAGCCGCAGCAGCGGTGGTAGTTGTATCGTCTGACTTTTTGGGAGCCTTGGTAGCCTCAGGGTCAACATCGTCCTCATCGTAGGTGGACTTCGTGTTGGACTCCGCCTCGCCGCCGTCATTGACAACGCCCGCGGAAGCGCCGGTGCTGCCGATCTCGATACCGCCGGCTTCCTGCGCAGTGAAGGCAGTCAGCCACGCGAGGGAAGCGTTCCAGTTGATAGTACACTCATTTACGGACCACGCCTCGATGTGGTCGAGGTAGCATTTCTGGGGAGCGATCTCGCCGGGCTTCCAGCCGCAGCCCTTTACCCACGGATCCTCCATACCGGAGTTCGGACCGCCGGACATTACCCCGCACGGAGCCTTCGGGAAGGAATCGTCGATGAGGTTTGCCCAGTAGCGGTGGTGCGGATACTCAACGGAGTGCGTACCGTAGCCCGTAACATAGGAGTAATCCATGGCATTGCGGCCGAGGAGGTAGTCCATACCGCCGATAGCGCCGTCGAGGTACTGATCGTCGTCAGTGAGCAGATAAGCGTAAGCGATAACTATAGCATTGTCCGCAACGACGCTGTTGGAACCCCAGATATAGCCCGTATCGGAGTTGTTGTAGCCGATCTGGCTCTGCGCGTAGGGGAGACCGTAGCCCTGCTCCTCCTCCTTGCCGACGTACTTGTCAGCCGCAGCGACAATGCTCTTTGAGATGCCGCTTGCATCGGAGCTGCTGAACTGATCGGAGTTGAGCGCAGCACTGAGCGTACCGAGCGCCGCAACGTGACCCCAGTCGAAGCTGCCGTAAGCGCCGACCGCCTCGCCGCCGGAGAGCTCAGTCGGCATTTCGAGGAAGAAGTCGGAATCCTTGGCGTCGTCGTAGTAATCGTCGTCGCCGGTGGTGATATAGAGCTCCATAGCCGCCCAGTAGAACTCGTCCTCAACGTCGTCGTCACCGTAGGCGCCGCCGCCCTGTGATTCATCGAGGGGCGCGTACATATCGGGGTGCTCCTTGGCAGCCTCATAGCTGGACTTCGCTGCCTCAAGGCACTTGTCCGCGAAGTCATCGTCGATACCCTCCCAGAGACGAGCCGCCTGAGCCGCACAAGCAACGAAGTTGAGCGTAGCAGCAGTCGTCGGGGGCTTGACGATACGCTTCATATCGTCGTCCGCAGGCGCGATGCCGAGCCCCGTCCACTTTTCGTCGTGCGCTTTATGGTAGAGCATACCCTCATACTTGCCGCTGTCCACGATCATGGAGAACATCCACTCCATCTCCCAGCGTGCCTCGTCGAGGAGGTCAGGGTACTTGTTGGAGTTCTCGGGAATGAACATCGTCCCGTCGGCGTAAGCGTCCTCGAAGCCGTATTTGAGGGCAGTCTCGTACTGATTCTGCATCATCCAGAGAGAGAAGCCGCCGTTCACGACATACTTTCCGTGGTCGCCCGCGTCATACCAGCCGCCGGTGACGTCGATAGTGCCGCTCGAACCGGAATATCCCCATGTCTGCTCGATCTCAGCCATATCCTTGGGGTGACCTGCCGCACGCGCGAGCGCCTTTGTGTCTCCGGAGGTTATGTACTCGCTCTCGATCTCGATACCGCTGCGGTTCTGGTAGAAGTAGTTGAGCGCGTCGTAGAGAAGGCTTGAATAAACCGACGTCCCGCCGATAGTTATAGTCCCGCTGACAGCGCCGTTCTCAGCCTCGATGGTGTACTCACCCGGCTCATCGAAGTCGGAGAAGTCGATGGTATGCACCATATCCTCGGAGTCCTCATCGTAGCCGTAGTACTCAGTTTCGCCCGAATATACGACATTTCCGGAGCTGTCCTTGATATCGAAGCCGAGGTCGTTCTTGTCGCTGCACAGCATGGTAGCGCGCTTAGCCCTGCCCTTGAGGTATCCGACCTGGTTCACGAGGATATCGCTGCGGATATACTCCTCTGCCGCCTGATAGTCGTTCTCGTCGCTGGTGAGGTCGATGAGCGACATATTATCGAACTCGATGACCGTTCCCGCGGGGAAGCAGTCGCCGTTTGTGTACTGACCGTCGCCGCCGAGGTGGAAAGCCCACTCCGCGACGTCCATAGACTGGTTCGCAGTGAATTTGAGAGACACCTTATTGGTCTGGTTCGCACCTATGCTTATGCAGTCCCAGGAACCGCCGAAATCCGGACCGTTATCGGACATATTGTTGTGCCATATCTCTACATCGCCGTCGAGGTTGCCTATCTTGGTGTAGTATTTTCCGGCGTTGGACGCAGTGATCTCGTAGGACACCTCATACTGATGACCTGCAACGATCTTGAGACCCCTGTGGCGGAACTGACAGTCCCAGCGATCCTCACCGCCGCGCGACGCACCGCCGGGGCTGATGATCTCGACCTTGTAGACGCCGTCGGTGAGCTCGAAGCTCATCTCAGCAGGGGAGGACTCGACTATATGCCACGGCAGACCCACACCGTCGTCGAAGTCAGTCTGACCGAGCTGCTGACCGGCGTTGGCATTGAGGACCGCGAGAGGGAGAACGGTCTGAGCGCAGGTACCGGCAGCGACCATAGCAGCCGCGATAACGGAGAGTGATCTTGAGCGGAATTTTCTCTTTTTATCCATGCATGATTACCTCACTTTTGTAATTTTCCAAAGTATAGTTTAAAACTTTTCGAGCTGAAAGTAAAGGGAATCACGGAAAATTTACAATTTAGCGGGACAAAACGACCTTTTAAACAAGGCAGAAAGGCACCTCCCGCGCGATTTTTGTGCGAATATGCCAATGCCGCCCCAAAAGCCACCTTCACCCACCCCTAACGCACATCTTCCAACTCATCTGTAGGGGACGGCGTCCTCGACGCCCCCATTTACATCCGGCGTCCCGCGCCACACGCACAAACCACCCGCAACGTCCTGTAGGGGCGCATTCCGTGCGCCCGCATTTTTTGCGGACAACCGTCCCGCAAATCACGCCACGACCTTGCCAGCGACACCGTAGGTGTTCGCGAAGGAAGGAGACTCACGGCGGGGAGGAGGTGAGGGGAAAAGGATTACCAAAGGGAAAACCGCACGGAGGAGGGGCAGCCGGCATAATATCAGAGCCCCTCCGCCGGGAGGTTGTCCCTTTGGTGCGCGGAGCCCGCGCTGGCGGACACGTTGCCGCTTGCTCCGCTCGCTCACCCTTAACAACGCCCATACTCGCACATCGCATACGGAACACTTTTGCAGGGGCGTCCTTTGGGCGTCCGCGGGAAACGGGATGACCTGCGGGCTGCCAAAGGCAGCCCCTACAAATAATTTCGCACAAAAAAAGACGCCTCCGAACGGAGACGTCTTCATAAACTGCACGATTAAGCTCTCTCGACCTTGCCGGAACGCAGGCATCTGGAGCAAACGTGGATATGACAAGGAGTACCCTTGACGATAGCCTTGATACGCTTTACGTTAGGCTTCCATGTTCTGTTAGTGCGTCTGTGTGAGTGGGACACCTTGATACCGAATGTTACACCCTTACCGCAGATATCACATTTTGCCATTAGGCTGCACCTCCTTATCTGTGATCATAATAATTCTTAAAAATTAAGACAACATGATTATTCTAACACATCTTGAGAAAAAAAGCAAGCCTTTTTTGAAAAAAAGTGAAAAAAATTTTTGCCCGCCCTGAAATTTGATATTTTACTTGAAATATTTAGCACGATGTAGTATAATATAATTTGTATAAGTATAAGTACCCGACGAGAAAGGAACATTATGGATATATACGACGTCTTGTCCTATTTTGCGAGGATAGCAACGCTTCTCCTCGTGATACCGATACACGAGAGCGCCCACGCGCTCATGGCGAAATGGCTCGGCGACGACACCGCAGAGCGTCAGGGACGCATAAGCCTGAACCCGATGGCGCACCTTGACCCGCTCGGCTCGCTGCTGATGATATTCACAGGCTTCGGCTGGGCGAAGCCTGTCCCGGTCAACCCTGTCCGCATGAAGAAATACCGTGCAGGCTTTGCGCTCACAGCGCTCGCCGGACCTGTCTCCAATCTCATCGCAGCCTACCTTGCAGGACTTGCCTACGCGATAATACTCTGCACCCGCTCGGGCATGGAAGCGCTCTACAGCGCGAAGGTGACCCCGCTCCTGTGCGTGATAATACTCCTCCAGTACCTCTTCCAGGTCAACATCGGACTGGCGCTGTTCAACCTCATACCCGTCCCGCCGCTCGACGGCTTCAACGTACTGAGATACTTCACCTCCGACAAGTTCGACCGCTGGTTCTACCAGCACCAGCGCGAGGTCTCGATAGGCTTCTTCGTGTTCATCTTAGTGCTGACCTATATCCCCTCACGCTTCAATCCGCTGTACTACGCCCGCAGCGCGGTCAGCGACCTCCTGTGGAAGACCGTGTCGTGGATACCTAAGGCAAAGTGGGGCTATTGATGGAGCAGATAAACTTCCGGCTCGAGGTCTTCGAGGGACCCCTCGACCTCCTTCTGAGCCTTATCGCGAAGCACAAGCTAAACATCTGCGACATCGAGATCTCGAAGCTGCTCGAGCAGTACCTCCTGTACATCGAGCAGGCACACGAGCAGGATCTCGAGCTGGCAGGCGAATTTCTCGAAATGGCAGCGCGCCTCATTTATATAAAGACCGCCTCACTGCTCCCGCAGCCCGAGGAGGCGGAGCAGATGAAGAAGGAGCTCGAGGGCGCCCTCATCGAGTATTCACTGTGCAAGATAGCCGCCGCGAGCCTCGCGGAGCGCTATTCCGGCGGGGACATCTATGTCCGCCAGCCGATGAAGATAAAGGCAGACATGACCTACTCCCTCGTCCACGAGCCCGAACGCCTTGCGCTTGCATACAGCGCAATAGCGGGAAAAACGCTCCGGCAGGGCGAGCAGAAGCTCCGCATCGAGGGCAAGATAAACTCCGTCGTGAAGCGCAGGATAGTATCGGTGCTCACGAAGGTAGTGCATATCCTCCGCGAGCTGTACGAGACCGGCGAGGTCTACATGGACAAGCTCTACGACGGCGTGACCGACCGCTCGGCGCGGGTCGCGACCTTTCTTGCAGTGCTCGAGCTTACGCGCTCGGGCAGGATAGGGATAAGCGAGGATAATCTGATAGTCTTCTTCAAGGGAAGAAAGGACGGTTCAAGGAAAGCATGGAGATCAAAGAAAAGCTCGGCGCAGTAGAGGCCATCCTCTTCGCGAGCGGCGAGCCGATAGAGATATACCGCCTGTCGCAGGCGAGCGGCATAGACGTGGGCACGCTCCCGTCGATGATAAAGCTGCTGAACGACCGCTACGACGACTGCGGCAGCGGCATCTGCATAAAGAAGCTGGACAGCAGCTACCAGATGTGTACGCGGGAGGAATACGCCCCGCAGATACGCGCAGCCCTCGAGACCAAGCGGAGCACGCCTCTCTCGAACGCCGCAATGGAGGCGCTGACGATAATCGCCTATAATCAGCCCGTTTCAAAGGGCTTTGTAGAGAACGTGCGAGGGATAGACAGCTCATCTGTCATCAACAACCTCGTAGAAAAGGGGCTCGTCGAGGAGGCGGGGCGTCTTGACGTCCCCGGCAAACCGATAGTCTACCGCACCACCGCGGTATTTCTGAGGAGCTTCGGGCTCAGCTCGGTGACAGAGCTCCCGCCGCTTCCGGGCAAGGGCGAGATAACGGAGCTCGACCCGGAGCAGGAGATACCGTTTGTAGAGGACGCGGACATACCCCAAACCTGACGAAAGGAGCGGCAGGAATGATCGTACTGAAAATTCTGCTGTGGATACTTCTTGCCGTTTTAGGGCTGATAGTGCTCGTGCTGATCTTGCCGGTGAGCGCGGAAGCGAGCTACATCGGCGGGAAGCTGAGCTACAAGGTCAAATACTGGTTCATCAACGTCATGGACTCCGGCGGCGGAGGCGTGATGGGTTGGCTGAAAAAGCGAAGAGCCAAGCCGAAAAAGCCGAAGAAGCCAAGGCCGCCGAAGGCAGAGAAGAAGCGAAAGAAAAAGGACGAGCCCGCAGAGCTCCTGCCGGCAGAGCTTCCCCCGGAGGAAGCCCTCCCCGCAGTGCAGGACGACGCGGCAGACCTTCCGGAAGTCTCAGGAGCCGCAGACGCCATTCCCGCGGACGAGCCCGTCACGGACACCGATGACCTCTTCCCCGACGACGGCGAGGACGAAGACACCGGCAAAAAGAAGAAAAAGAAGAAGGACAAGCACTCCTCCTCCGACGATGATGAGGAAGAAAAGAAGCCCCTGAGCGAGAAGATCGAATTCATCGTCGGGATATGGGAGCAGGCGCAGCGCCCGCTGCTGAAGATATTCAAGGGCTTCCACTTCGACGACGTCTTCATCGACTTCATCATCGCAGACGACGACGCCCATAAGTGCGCGCTGTCCTACGGAAAGATGTGCGCCGCGGTCTACAACGGACTGGCGCAGCTGAGCGAGCTCTTCACAGTCCGGCTGAAAACGGTCGATGTGAACGCGGGCTTCGCGCTGGACGACTCCCGCTGGGACGCCGGCGCAAAGCTGAGATTCCGACCCTGCACAGTGGTTATAGCGGGACTCTGGTTCCTGATAACATACATCTTCAAGGTATTCATACCCGACCGGCTGCGCCGCAGAAAAGCGCGTAAAGCCGCAGAAAAATCGAATAAAACAAGCCGAGAGGCAGAAGTGAGGTAATCAATATGAACAACAAGACACCTGTAAGCGACCTTTTAGGTATCTCGATGGAAAAGATAAAGGAAATGGCGGACGTCAACGCAATAATCGGCGACCCGATAAAGCTCGACGACGGCACCACCATAATCCCCGTATCCAAGGTAAGCTACGGTTTTGCATCGGGCGGCTCCGACCTTCCCTCGAAGTACGACAAGGATCTTTTCGGCGGCGGCGCAGGCGCGGGCGTGACGATCAAGCCCGAGGGCTTCCTCGTGATCTCACCGGACGGCACCGCAAAAATGGTCTCCATGGAGGTCTCCACCGACCCGATCAGCACGGCTATCGAGAAGGTGCCGGGCATCATCGACAAGGTCAGCGGCTTTGTAAGCAAGAAGAAGGGCAAGGACGTCCCCGCAGAGGACGCAGGCGTAGTCCTTAACGACTGACAGACATACCTGTCCGCGCGCACGCATACACTAAAATATAGTAAAGTGCGGAGGTGCGCGGAATGAAAAGAACTATCACAGCAGTCATAGCGGCGCTGTTCCTGTTTTTCGCAGGAGCCGAGCCGGTCGAGGTCTACGCGGAGGAAGCCCCGGAGGTATCCGCGAGAGCGGCGGTGCTGATCTCAGCCGACACCGGCGAGGTAATCTTCTCTAAGAACAGCGACACCAAGCTCCCCATGGCGAGCACCACGAAGATAATGACAGTGCTCCTCACCCTTGAGAGCGGCGACCTGTACAGCGAATTCACAGCGGACAGTCAGGCTATCCGCGTGGAAGGCTCATCAATGGGCTTGCAGGAGGGCGACACCGTCACGAAGTACGCCCTGTGCTGCGGGATGCTCCTGCCGTCCGGCAACGACGCCGCTAACGCAGCAGCCGTGCGGGTAGCAGGCAGCATCGAAGCGTTTGTGGACATGATGAACGAAAAAGCCCGCGTCCTCGGACTGTCGCGGACATTTTTCGTCACGCCCTCAGGGCTTGAAGGCAAGGGACACGGCTCCAGCGCATACGACATGGCGCTGCTTGCCCGCGAGGCGCTGAAGCAGCCGGAATTCCGGGAGATCTGCTCCCAGACGAGCATGACGGTCAGCTACGGCTGCCCGCCCTACGTCCGCCGCCTGAGGAACACCAACCGCCTGCTGTCGCTGTACGACGGCGTATACGGCGTAAAAACGGGCTTTACGGACGAAGCCGGACGCTGCCTCGTGTCGGCGTGCGAACGTGACGGCAAGGACCTCATCTGCGTGACGCTCAATGCGCCCGACGACTGGAACGACCACATCGCGCTGTACAGCTACGGCTTCGCGCAGGCAAATATCACAGAGCCGCAGCTCCCGGAGGAGCTCACCATGCCGCTCGTCGGCGCGGACACCGGCTCCGTGCGCCTTGTCACGGACGGCGAGCCCGTCACCGTGACGACAACAGATGCCCTTCCCGGAGACTTCACATACACAGTCATATCCTCCCCGTTCGCATACGCACCCGTAGCTGCGGGGGAGGAGCTCGCGCAGCTCAGCATATCGCTGAACGGCAGGGAGGTACGCCGGATACCGCTCTTTGCGGCGGAGGACATCACAGCAAAAAAAGCTCCCGCGAAAGCGCGCCGGAGCATACTTGATACATTACTATCACGCCTCGGGAGGCTGTTCTCCTGAGCGGAACGGAGAAAAAGTGGAAAAGATTAGGATACAGAAAATGATAGCCGACTGCGGCTACTGCTCCCGCCGCAAGGCAGAGGAGCTCATAACGAAGGGCAGGGTAAAGCTGAACGGTCACCCCGTCAAGCTCGGCGACAAATGCGGCTTCAAGGACCTCCTCACCGTAGACGGCGAGCGCCTTGTGCTGCCGAGAAAGAAGAATTTCATATACATAATGATGAACAAGCCCCGCGGCTACGTCACGACGGTCTCCGACGAGCTCGACAGACGCTGTGTCATGGATCTTCTTGACGGCGTCGAGGAGCGCGTCTACCCAGTAGGACGCCTCGACCGCAACTCCGAGGGACTGCTCCTGTTCACCAACGACGGCGAGTTCGCGAACAGTATAATGCACCCGAGCCGCCACATCACCAAGACCTACCGCGTGACCGTCCGCCCGGACGTCACCGACGACCAGCTCGTGCAGCTCTCGGACGGCGTCATCATCGACGGCAAGAAGACGCTCCCTGCGACGGTCGTCGTGAAGGAGAAGGAGCCGGGCAGGGTAGTCATGCTGATAACTATAAAAGAGGGACGCAACCGCCAGATACGCCGAATGTGCGAGGCAGTGGGACTTGAAGTCGCAAGGCTCCGCCGCATAAGCATCGGGCCCCTGCGTCTGGGAATGCTCAAGCCGGGCACGTTCCGTGAGCTTACCGCCGAGGAGCTGCGTGCGATACGCAACGCTATCGGCAAGGAGAACTGAAATGCTTGAGATACAGGAAAGATCCGGGTCTGAGGGCTATGAGGACATAGTCACCGCAGCGGCAGGACGCGAGGTACACATAACGGAGGCGCTCGACCGCGGCGAGGTGATCGGCTGGATAGCGTATGTCTACGAGCCGGAGCAGACCGTCGTGCTGGGCTGCGACGACGGCGGAGACCTTTTGCTGTGCGACGGACTTGTGCGGTCGGTCATGCTGAAAAGCTGCATGAAGGGCATAAGCCGGGCAGTGTTCGATCTCAGGGACGAGAGCGGCTATGCAGCCCTGCGCCGCCTGAGATTCATACCGCAGGACAGCAATGTCTGCGAGGATCTCGACAGCTTCATGAATGGCTGCGAGAGCTGCAAGAACAAGGAAAGAAAGGAAAGATAAGGCTTGCCGATAAGGATACCATCGGAGCTCCCGGCGTTCAAGACGCTGGGTGAAGAGAACATATTCGTAATGTCAACAGAGCGGGCGGAGCACCAGAATATCCGCCCGATAAAGGTCATTATCATCAACATAATGCCCAAGAAGATAGAGACTGAGAGCCAGCTCATGCGCCTCCTCAGCAACACGCCCCTGCAAGTGGACATCGACCTCCTGCAAATGGCGTCGCACACCTCGAAGAACACCTCCCTCAGCCACCTCGAAGCCTTCTACAAGACCTTCGACGAGGTGAGGGACAAGCGCTACGACGGCATGATAATCACCGGCGCCCCGGTCGAGCTCCTCGACTACGAGCAGGTGGACTACTGGGAGGAGATCACCGAGATAATGGAGTGGTCGAAGACCCACGTTTACTCGTCGCTGTATATCTGCTGGGCAGCGCAGGCGGGACTGTACTACCACTTCGGCGTACCGAAGTACACCCTTGACCGCAAGATGTTCGGCATCTTCCCGCACAAAGCGGAGGTCGAGAACTGCCAGCTCCTGCGCGGCTTCGACGACGTATTCCTCGTGCCGCATTCGCGCAACACCGAGGTCCGCCGCGAGGATATTGAGAAGGTCCCCCAGCTGAAGATACTGACCTCCTCGGAGCTCTCGGGAGTGCACATCGTCGCCAACAAGAACGGCAGACAGTACTTCATCACAGGCCACTCCGAGTACGACCGCGACACCCTCGCGGGAGAGTATTTCCGTGACGTCAACAAAGGTCTGGACATACAGCTCCCCTATAACTATTTCCCGGACGATGACCCCACGAAGACCCCGCTCTTCTCGTGGAGGTGCACAGCCAACCTTATGTTCTCGAACTGGCTGAACTACAGCGTCTACCAGCGCACGCCCTACAACCTCGACGAGCTCGAGGTGCGCAACTGGAACTGGGAGACAAGTCTCTGACGAGGTGATAGAAATGAATGACGTAATGAACAGCAAAGACAAGCACGACGTCTACGACGAGCCCGACTACAGGCAGCCCCCGGACGAGCCCGTCTATTACGACGAGAACAAGTTCACCGATTTCAGCAAGTCGGAGAAGTCCGGCGGAAAGACGCTGTCGGTGATATCGTTCATATTCGGTATCGCGGCGTCGTTCTATATGTTCGGCGGCTTCCTGATCGTGTCGATGATCGGCGCCGGCGTGGGAGCGGTCTTGGGCATCATCGCGCTTGTGCGGAAAAACGCCGGCGCAGGGCTTGCCCTTTCGGGGACGATACTGTCAGTTATCGTACTTATCATGAGCCTCTACGGCTATTTTACCGACGCGCCCTTCTTTGTCAGCAAGGACAGATACAGGGACCGCTCAGAAATGGGTTATTTCGTCTGTCTTCCCGACGAAGCAGACGACGTGACTATAGATGTATAAAAATATGAAGGAGAATTACTGTCATGAGTGAAGAAATCTACATCAACACCGAACCTATCCCGGAGATACCGGAAGAAAACCCCGAGCAGTACAAGAAGGGCTTTGCGATCACCGCGCTGGTGCTCGGAATCCTGAGCGTACTGTGCTGCTGTATCGGCGCAGGCTTTATCCTTGCCCCGCTGGCGCTGATCTTCGGCATCATCTCGCTTGCGAAGAAGCAGGGCGGCAAGGGACTGGCAATAACCGGAATCGTGCTTTCAGCGCTGTCGCTGATATTCTCGATATACGCAGCAGTCCAGTTCTCGAAGTTCATGCCCGACCTCGAGTACTTCGTTGAGAACGACACCGCCATCATCGCAGCATACGAAGAGGACGGCACTATCCCGGACCGCTACGACAAGTACCGCGACTCCAAGTACGACAGCCTGTGGGAGGCTTCCGGCTGCAAGAACTTCGACGAATTCTTCGGCGAGTTCGTAGAGAACTACAAGAAGAACTCCGGCAAGAGCTTCTCGTCATCTTCCTCCAAATCGGACGAAAAAAACAGCTCCTCAGAGTCTGAGGAGCAGAACAAGGACGCTTAAAACGGCGCCATAGCCGGAATGAAGTTCCGGAGCACAAGATAAGCTATAATGATCCCTGTGACCGCAAGCCAGAAGGCGCGGCTCGCGGGGATCAGCTTTTTTCTGCACCCGAACAGAGCGAGCACCCTCTCCAGCCAGAGCAGCAGGAGGAACACGACGATCAGCACGGCGAACAGGTTGTACCTCACCGCCTGAACGATATGTCCCCCGGCGAGGGCGTAGATACAGTGAGTCCCGCCGCACCCGGGGCAGTATATCCCGAGCAGCGCCCGGAACGGACACGGCAGCGGCGCCCCGCGGAAGTGAGCATCATAGAAGTGCAGCCCCGCGATACCGACCGGCACGAGCACGAGCGGCAGCAGGGCGATAATGAGGTCATTGCGTTTGTTTTTCATTTTTCATATCCTTTGTGAGGAGCTCCATGAACTCCCCGGTGGAATAGAGCCCGCTCCGGTTGAAGCGGGACAGCCCGAACAGACAGCCGGGGTCGCGCGTGATGAGGTTTACCCTCTCGCGGCAGGTCAGCGTCATACGGAACCCCAGCTCCCGCAGGACGGGCACGCTCTCCGGACTGACCTCCCCGAACGGGTACGCGAAAACGACCGGAGCATAGCCGAGGTGCGAGTGCAGCTCCGTCTGCATGAGCCCGATATCCGCCCGCAGCGCGAGAGCGTAGTCCTCAGCGTCCTCCCCCGGGACGCGCCCGCAGCCGCGCCGACCGTTGTAAAGGCTGTGCATATCGTAGGTGTGGTCGCCGATCTCGACCCGCCCGGAATCCGCGAGCTCCGCGATATCCTCCCACGTCAGGTAGGAGTAGGCAGGGGAGTGCGGGTCAGCGGCAGCGAGCTTTTCGGTGTAGCTCCCGACGACCGACACCACCGCATACATATCGTACTTCTCGAGCAGCGGGAGCGCCGCCGAGAGGTTATTGTAGAACCCGTCATCGAAGGTGATGAGCACCGGACGCTCCGGCAGCTCATTTTCCCCGAGGGTATACCCGATGAGCTGCTGCGCCGTGACGGACGTGAACCCGTTCTCCGCGAGCCATTTCAGGTCGTCCTCAAGCTGCTCCGGCGTGACGGAGTACTCCCCGGGCTGACCCTCGCGCACCGAGTGATACATTATGACCGGAAGCGGGACGGGCTTGCCGGCGTTTTCCTCTGCCGAGCCGATCATACTGCGTCCGATGAGGAAAAAGACGGCGCAGAGCGAAAATATCACGGCATCGAGTATGAGAAGACGGACGAACCGTCGCAAATTGCAGCATTCGTACATTCTATCAGCTCCCGAAGAATGATATGCCGGAGGAGCCGGAAAAATGTCGGAAACAAATCATCTTCAAGAAGAAATAAACCCGACCGCGCCTGCATATAATAAAGCAGGAGGTGAGACCATGCGTCACAGGAGGAAAAGGGGAGCGCGTGCAGCGAGATTTTGTCTCATGGCAGCGCTGCCGGCAGCCGCAGCTCTCTCAGTGAAGGGAGCCCCGGCGATACGCGCGGCTGTTTCCGCAGGAAACGTCCCCGCAGGGTATACGGAGAGCCTTGTGAGCCAGCCTCACTACGCGAAAAACGGCGAGCCCGACATCGAGGACATACTCGGCGTGCCGGCGATACTATCGGAGGGCTACGGCTGCTTCGAGGAGACCCCGGACACCTCTCCCGAGCTCACCGACCCGCTGCAAATGGTCCCGCAGAATGCAGGAGCCAAGCCCTACCCGACCGAGTGGAGCGCCGGCGGACAGATAGTCCGCACCACCTACGGCACCTACAGCGGTGAGACCTATTTTGACCTCCCCGGCGGCGGACAGGTCAACAACAAGACCACTATCCCCAACGCAGACCTCATGGCGGACATCGGCACAGGACCCGATTTTACCGTCACCGACACCGACGAGCCGCTCGTGCTGATCTACCACACCCACACGACTGAGAGCTTCGAGCCCTTCGTCCGCGACACCTACGACGCGGAGTTCAACTACCGCACCACCGACGACACGAAGAACGTCGTCATGGTCGGCGACGCGATACAGGCGGAGCTCGAATCGCGCGGGATAGGCGTTATCCACGCCCGCGACATACACGACTACCCCTCATACAACGGCTCATACGCACGCAGCCGCGAAACGATAGAGCCCATACTCGAGCAGTACCCGAGCATAAAGGTCGTGCTGGATATCCACCGCGACGCGATATCGGGCGAGGGTGTCGCATACCAGCCCTACATCGAGGTAGGCGGCAAAGAAGCCGCCCAGATAATGATAATATCCGGCTGCGACGACGGCACGCTCGGAATGCCGGATTACATGAAGAATTTCCACTTTGCCTGTGCGCTCCAGCAGAAGATAGAGACGGACACCCCCGGGCTCACCCGCCCGATACTGTTCGACTACCGCCACTACAATCAGGATCTTACGACAGGCAGCCTGCTGATAGAGGTCGGCTCGCACGGAAACACGCTCAGTCAGGTACAGTACTCAGGGCAGCTTTTCGGGTGTTCGCTCGCTGACTTCCTGTGCACCATGAGGGAGGAAAAATGACCGGAAAAAAGAACAGAACCGCAGTCAGGGCGGCGATAGTATATCTGCTGCTGGCTGGCGGTTCATGGATGTTTGCGGATTCATACGCGAAGAGCTACAATCGTCTGACCGGGGAGGGCGCCGCACCTGTCAGCGCAGACGTCACCGGCAGTACCGTTCACGTCGGGATAGCGGGCTCTGACGCAGAGATAGACCTTGGCGGGCTCACGCCTGACAGCAAGCTCTACTGTGCCGCGTACATTTTAGCCCCGGACGAGCTCCGGTTAGCGTGCTACCTGATTGCCGCTGAGAACGGGGTCTGAGTGGACAGTGTGGTAGAAGTCGTTGAGCTCACCGGAATAGATGAGGGTCGCCCCAGGGAACTTGCGGAAGTCGTCGGGGGTATAGAGACAGAAGGGCTTTTCGAGCGGAATGCCGATCTTATCCATAGTATAGGCGACGAACTGGGAGCAGACGAAGCTGGTCTTGCGGTCCCACTCGATGTTGAAATAAACGGCGAGCAGACCGAGAACATTATATGAATAGACATTTCTGTTGTCGTTGAAATGTCTGATTATGCGGTTGTAGAGGTTTTTCTGGGTGCGGGTGACGGGGATGCGGTATATCTCACAGGGGATGAACCCGTACTGACCGAGGGTACCCTTGCCGACGATCTCCTTGTTGAAGGTCGCAGGGAGCGGGAACGGACGGTAGGTGCGGCAGAAGCTGTACATCTCGGAGAGGGTGACATCGCCGGACAGGGATACATGATTGTAGGGCTTTTTAGTGAAGAAACGGAAGAATCTGGCAGGTCTTGTGCCGGTCTGTGCGATGACTATGTAGATGTAATCCTCCAAAAACGATCCCTCCTTCAAAAAATCTGAAATAATTATAGCACAAACACTTGCAAATTTCAAGAGTTTTTGGTATAATAATAACGTTAGAGTGGTGCCGGGGCAGTTAGCGCGGCATAACTCTGACAGAAAAACGCGCCTGTAGCTCAGTGGATAGAGCAGCGGCCTCCGACGCCGTGTGCGCTGGTTCGACTCCAGTCAGGCGTACCAAGTTGAAAGCTACATTTTTAATGCAAAATGCATAAAATGTAGCTTTTTCTTTTGTTAATAACAACGATAGCGTATGTTTTTATACATACGCTATTTTTTATATATTTACATTTTTCGACATTTGTGATATTATCAGCTCCTGAGTAAAATCAGAATATTTTATTAAAGGAGCATTCACTATGAAAAATGAAACATTCACAAACGACGCATGGTACGCAGACTACGTTGCAGTACAGAGATCGCTTACTGACGAAAGGGCGTGGGAGGGGCTTTACTACAATTCCTGCAAATACGTCCGCAATTATGTTTCAAAGAGGTTCAGGTCAGAATTCATGGGAAGCAATACAGTTGACGACGCGCTTGCTGAAACATACGAGCGTTGTTATTTTGACCGTGAATTTTTCAATGGCGGTTGCAGATTCACAACGTGGGTGTGCGCATACGCCAGATATGTAATGCTGAACATGATGAGCAAATCCACACGATACCAGAAGCATATCGACAAGTATCGTACAGAGGATATCGCTGACTGCTATGATTCCCCGCTCTGGCATCTTGAACGAGGTGAGCGTGACCGTTTTATCTGGATGGCTTATGATTCGCTCAACTATTCTCATCAAAGACTGCTTGATTGCTATGTCCTCGATGAGATAACCATTCAGGAGGCAGGAGAGCTTACAGGACTGAATCGTTTTCAGCGAAAAGCTGAACTTGAAATAGCGGTCGATGTACTTAGAAAACGTTTCATTTCCCTGTACAATTCGGAGAATTGAGGCGCGATATGAAGAAGGTCAGAACAGCGGCATATTGTCGCGTCAGCACGCAATATGAAGAACAAGAATCAAGTCTCGAAATACAGATCGCGTATTTTACTGAGAGAATTAACTCGGATCCGCAAATGAAACTTGTTGTTGTTTACGCAGAAAAGGCTTCCGCGCTAAGTATGAGAAATCGTCCCGAATTCAACAGAATGATAAGGGACTGCCGAAAAGGAAAGATCGACCTTATACTTACAAAGTCAATAAGCAGGTTCGGGCGAAATACATTGGAAACGTTAAAATCAGCACGAGAACTCTATGAGCTTGGAGTAAAGGTTGAGTTTGAAAAAGAAAAAATAAACAATTATAATAAGGAGGTCAGAACAGCTATGGAGATCTATGCAGCATTTGCTCAGCAGGAAAGCCAGAGCATGAGCGAGAATATCAAAATGGGAATACGCCGAAAAATGCGGCAGGGAGGTATATGCCTGAATTGTACGAGATTTTTAGGTTACACAAAGGATCCTGATGGCAGATTAGTAATAGTTGAGGACGAGGCTAAAGTAGTTCGCAAAATCTTTGAGCTGTACCTAAATGGCTTCGGAGTCCGCAAAATCAAGAAACACCTCGAAGAAAACGGTATAAAGACAGTCACTGGTAAAAATGAGTGGAGTACTTCGACTATCGACAGAATCCTTTCAAATGAAAAGTATGTTGGAGATGTTCTTATGCAGAAAAGCTTTACTGAAAACTTTTTGACAGGCAAGAGAAAGAAGAACAATGGCGAACTTGATATGTACTTCATAGAAAACGACCATGAGCCTATTATCAGCAGGGAGGTGTTTGAACAAGTCCAGATCAAAAAAGGGAAAAAGTAAGCATTTTCTATTGACAATGCTGATTTGCAGGGTATAATCGGTTGCTTGAAACTTTTTTCTAACCGTGAAAAAATGCGAGCTATAAAAGTATAGAAACCTACCGATCGAATAGGAAAATAAACAAGCTCCACTCAAAAGGATTGCGCTCATATAGAAGTTTTAGTAAAAAACTAGGCTCTGCGAAAAAAACTCTGTAAATTCAAAAACTGTGATAAAAACGATATATGGGAGCGGCTTGAAAATAGCCGCTCCGATTTTTTTACAGTATACAATGGATACTGTAATTTGTCAAGGTCCTTTGGATATCAGCATGCTGGAATGGAGCGCAGCGGAATGGAATCAGGCTGATATCCGTGGCTCAGACGAGCCTGTCGGGATACATGATCTCCAGTTCGCCCAGGACTTTGCCCCAGTTTCGTAGCGGCATAGTCCATTTCTTAGCTATCTCATG